>NZ_LDUI01000017.1:0-118310 GCF_001043555.1 Chromobacterium sp. LK1
GCGAGCGGAAGCTGAATACCAGCTTGCAGTTCATCCACTTGGCTTTCCTGGCTCTATTGCTCCGGAGATCGTAAACAGGTTCTAAGAACCTGTTTACGATCTGCTGCGCGTCGGCGATACGGCGTTGAAACCCGCTTCGAAATGCTCATGTACCACGTGTACATTCCGCTTTTTCAGCCGCAAGGTCTTTGGTATCCGACAACCGGCTACTGCCGGTGGCAAAGCCCGCCTGGCACCCGCCGGGTTTGTTAGCCATCGTTTAAACGGGCTGGCGCGGACTATTGCCGTCAGTTACAGTTTGACGGCGCGCAAACTAGGCCGCGCGCGCGGCTGGCATACTGCGCAGCTTCCCGGCGGCAACGGCCGTCGGGCGATATCGTTGCTGGATGAGTGGCATGACCGTAAGCATCAAGCGTTGGGAACCTGAAAACCCTATCTTCTGGCTGCGCCGCGGCCGGCGTATCGCCAATCGCAATCTCTGGCTGTCCATCCTGTCGCTGCACCTGAACTTCAATATCTGGATGATGTGGAGCATGGTGGTGGTCAACCTGCCGGCGGTGGGGTTCGCGCTCAGCAATCAGCAACAGTTCCTGTTGGTGTCGATACCGCCGCTGGTCGGCGCCTTGATGCGCTTGCTGTACTCCTGGATATGGAGCTGGGTGGGCGGCGGCCTGTGGCTGGGGATTTCCACCTTGCTGCTCTTGCTGCCGGCTGTGGGCGTGGCCGCGGTGGTGCAGGATATTTCGACGCCTTTTCCCATTCTGCTGCTGGTGTCCGGCCTATGTGGCATCGGCGGCGGCGCCAGCGCCTCGCATCTGTCCAATACCAGCTTTTTCTTCCCCAAGGCGGCCAAGGGGCTGGCGATGGGCTTGAACGCCGGCCTTGGCAATCTGGGTGTGTCGGTGGCGCAGCTGGCGATTCCGGTCGCCATCCTGCTGCCCTTGTTCGGCGCGGCCGGCGGCATGCCGCAGATCTGGGGCGTCGGCGGCGCCGTGCATCCGGTGTGGCTGCAGAACGCCGGCTATCTGTGGCTGCCCTTCATCGTCGTCATCGCGCTGGCCTGCCTGCTCTACGCGCATGACCTGCCCAAGCTGCGCATCACGCCGCATGATCAGCTGGACGCGATGCGAGATCCGCACACCTGGTATATCTGCCTGCTGTACATGGGCAGCTACGGCACCTTTCTCGGCTTCGCCGCCGCCTTCCCGCTGTTGGCGCGCAATATGTTTCCGCTGATCGACGTCACGCCCTACGCCTTCATCGGGCCGATGATCTGCGCGCTGTCGCGGCCGCTGGGCGGCTGGATGGGCGACCACATCGGCGGCGGCATCGCCACCATGCTCAGCAATGGGGTGATGGCGCTGGCCACCGTTGGCGTTTACCTGAGCATGCCCACCGCCAGCAGCGGCGGTTCGTTCTGGCTGTTCCTGGCGATGTTCCAGCTGATTTTCTTCGCCGCCGGCGTTGGCAACGGCTCATCTTTCCAGTTGGCGCCCAAGGTCTTTCTGTTGCAGGCCGGCCAGCAGGCCAAGGCCACCGGCCTGAACGTCGCCGAGGCCTATGCGCGCGGCGGCCGCCGTGGCGCGTCGGCGATGAATGTCAGCTCGGTGATGGCGGCCTTCGGTGGTTTCGTGATTCCCAAATCCTTTGGCAGCGCGTTGGCCGCTTTCGGCAGCTTCCTGCCGGCCTTCGGCATGTTCTTCGTTTTTTATCTGGTGTCCATGCTGGTGGCTTGGTGGCAATACAGCCGGCCGGGCAGCCGGATGCGTTGCTGAGGCGCGGGATGCGCGCGCGACCGGGGTGGGCTTGGGCCTTGCTGGCGTCCTTGCTGCTGCACGCGCTGCTCTTGTTTTGCTGGCGGCCGTTCGCATCGCGCCCCCCCGTCAGCCAGGCGGTGCTGACGCTGAGCTTGCCGGCGCCGCCGGCCGCCGGCGTTCCCGATGGCGCGGGGGCGGAAGCAGCCAAAGCGCCGCCGGTCGAGCGCCGTCAATCTCCACAGCCCAAGTCCGTTCCCGCTGCCAAGGCGATTGCGCGGCCGGCGGCGCAATCGGCCGAGGCTGCGTCGCAGCAGCGCCCATCGTTGCCGGCGGTGGTCGGAGGCGGCTCCGGCGTTGGGGAAGGCGAGCCGGCCGGCTTGGCGTCGGCGCAAGGCGCTTCCGGAGCGGCAAGGGCAGGCGGACAGGATAGCGTGGCGCTGTACCGGGCCGAATATCTGCGCAATCCGCAGCCGGAATACCCGGAGCGCTCGCGGGAAAACGGCGAAGAGGGCACGGTGATGCTGCGGGTCGGGGTCAGCGCCGCAGGCCGCGCCAGCGAAGTGACGGTGGCGGCCAGCAGCGGTTATCCGCGGCTGGACCGGGCGGCCAAGGCCGCGGTGGAGGGGTGGCGCTTTGTGCCGGCCAAGCGTAATGGCCAGCCGGTGGATTCGGTGTTGACGGTGCCGGTGCGCTTTGAGAGACGCTGAGCGTGGACCGGCGCCAAAGCAATGGCGGCGAGAGCGGCTCCGCAATGTGGGGGCCGCGCTTCGCCGCCGGGTGAGGGCGCCTAGCGCATGCTTGGCCTAGGCGGTGACTTCTTCTTGCTCTTCCAGCGCCAGGCTGAAGCCTTCGCGCAGGCGGCCCAGTTCCTGGCAGAAGCCGGACAGATCATGTTCGCCGAAGCGCTTGAAGGCGATCTGCATATAGTCGATATGGGCGGGGAAGGCTTGGTCGAACAGCCGCTCGCCGTGCTGGGTCAGCGACACGAACACGCTGCGGCGGTCGTTCGGCTGCATGGTGCGCGTTACCAGGCCCTTGTCTTCCAGCCGGTCGATGACGCCGGTCAGCGTCCCCTTGGTGATCAGCGTGCGGTCGGACAGCTCCTTGCAGTTCATGCCCTTGCTGTGGCCCAGCGTGGCGACCACGTCGAATTGCGGCGGAGTCAAGCCCAACTGACGAATGTGCTGGCTGGCAAACTGTTCAAACGCCTGGTAGGTGCGCGCCAGCTCGTGGACCACCGGAAGGAAACTGGCTTGAGAAGTGTTTTTCATCGATCTATCCCTTGCTTTCCTAAGCAGTGTTAAGACGGTTGGAATCATTCATTCATTTGCATGAACACGAAATATTCTGGCACGAGATATTCCAGAGCGCCCCTGTCAGAAATGTCATCTGTTGGACCTTATGAGCCCTGAAATGACGTTCCGCTTCCATTCGGCCCACTCGAGGCGGGCCGGCTGCGCGGTGCTGAACGGCCTGCTGCGGCAGTTTCGAACCAGGCGATGGAACCAGCAGGGGCGATTCGGCATCCAATTCAGGTTGTGATCCTGGTTTGAAACGCCAAACTGCCCGCATCAGCTATTGCCCCGGCTTGTATTTATGTTGGCGGCAAGGCATTTACGGCTAAATTGCTGCCAAATGATGCGCAAGCTGAGGCTTTCGTTATAATAACCGTGGTCTATCGCCGTTCACGACTGGCCGAAACGCCAGATTCGAACGGTTTTGTTGCCGAATACTTAAAGGGAGGCTGTCGGCCTGGCCATTGCCGAAAGACGCCGCATCGCGCATCGAAAGATGCGCCGGCGCGCGGCGATGAGGCTGCCGACGGCTTCGATTATTCGCCTTAATGCGGACTGGCTGATGAGCGAATTACAGATTGGTGTATTGATATTGGGCGGAGCGGTCATCGCCCTGGTATATGGATTCAATGCTTTTCAGGAATGGCGTTTTCGCAAGAAGACTCGCCAGGCCTTTACGCGCGGCGGTCATGACGATGTATTGCTGGACGTGCCCAAGAACAATGTGCGCGACGGCGTGAAGCAGGATCGGATGGAGCCGGTGCTGGTGGATGCCGCGCCGGAGCCGGACGATTACGCCGCCGCTTATTTCGAGCCGCAACTGCCGCCGGCGGAGCCGGAGCGACAGGAAGCCGCGCGGCCACGCGAGGCGGTTTTCGACGCGGTACCGGTTGTGGAAGAGGAAGAAGAGGTTCAGCAGATGGATTCCGCCGATCACCAGGCGCTGGTGGTGGCGATGCTGGACCCGTCGCTGGATTTCATCGCCGAAGTGGTGTTCCACGCGCCGCACGAACTGGCGGCGATTCCGCGCTTCAACGTCGGCAAGCGCACCCAGTTGATCGGCCGCACCGAGAAAGGCCTGTGGAAGCCAGCCGAGGCCTTGCCCGGCACCCGTTACAAGCAGATCAACGTCAGCATGCAGATGGTGGACCGCAGCGGCGCGGTCACCGAACAGGAACTGGCCGGCTTCTGCCAGCAGGTGTCGCGTTTCGCCGAGGAGCACGACGCGGCGGTCAGTTTCCCGCAGCGCCAGCAAAAGCTGGTGGCAGCGCGCGAACTGGACCGTTTCTGCGCCGATGTGGACGTGCTGATCGGCATCAACATCGTGCCGCAGGGGCCGATAGAAGGCACCCGCCTGCGCAGCTTCGCCGAGGCGGCCGGCCTGCAGCTGGAGCCGGACGGCGCCTTTCATTACCTGGCGGATTCCGGCAATACCCTGTATTCCCTGATGGCGGCCGACCAGATGCCGTTCACCTTCCACACCTTGCTGGACAAATCCTTCCCGGCGCTGACGCTGTTGTTCGACGTGCCGCGCGTGGCCGGCGGCGTCGAGGTGTTCGACCGCGCCGTTTACTTCGCGCGCCAGCTGGCGCAGGAGTTCGACGCCCAACTGGTGGACGACAACCGCCGTCCGCTGTCCGACGCCGGCCTGACCCGCATCCGCGACCAATTGCTGCACATCTACGGCAGCATGGACGATCGGGGCATCGCCCCCGGCAGCGTGGCCGCGCTGAGACTGTTTGCCTGAACCCGGCGGGAAGCCCTGGTGTCGCCTTGCTGTCCAGCCGCTACACTGGGGTGATAGGCCCGCTCGATAATCCTCCGTATCCAAGGCCGGCGCCACGCCGGCTTTTTCTGTTTGAGTCCGACTGAACATGACCGCCCAAACCCCGCAACAGCGCGTAGCCGAACTGCATCAACTGCTGAACCGCTACGGCCACGAATACTATGTGCTGGACACTCCCACCGTGCCGGACGCCGAATACGACCGCCTGTTCCGCGAGCTGCAGCAACTGGAGCAGGAGCATCCGGAACTGGCGAGCGCGGATTCGCCTACCCGTCGCGTCGGCGGCGCGCCGCTGGACGAATTTCAGCAAGTGACCCACAGCGTGCCGATGCTGTCGCTGTCCAACGCGTTTTCCGATATGCAGCTGAGCGAGCGCGAACTGCGCCATGAAGAGCTGCTGCAGTTCGACGAGCGGGTGCGCAAAGGCCTGGACGTCGCCGAGGTGGAGTACGCGACCGAGCCCAAGTTCGACGGCCTGGCGATTTCCCTGCTTTACCGCGACGGCATGCTGGTTCAGGCTGCCACCCGCGGCGACGGCGTGACCGGCGAGAACGTCACCGAGAATATCCGCACCGTGCGCGCGATTCCGCTGCGGCTGCCGGCCGGCGCGGCCACGCCCGGCCTGCTGGAAGTGCGCGGCGAGGTGCTGATGCTGAAGCAGGATTTCGACAAGCTCAACCGCGAGCAGGTCGCGCGCGGCGACAAGACCTTCGCCAATCCGCGCAACGCCGCCGCCGGTAGCCTGCGTCAGCTGGATTCGCGCATTACCGCCCAGCGCCGGCTATCCTTCTTCGCCTACGCCATCGCCCAGGTGGAGGGCGCGGACTGGCCGGCCAGCCACAGCGGAGAAATGGCCTGGTTGCGGGAACTGGGCTTCCCGGTGGTGGCCGAGGACCTGCGGCCGGTGGTGCGCGGCGTGGATGGCTTGATCGGTTATTACGAACAAGTGCAGCAGCGCCGCCCCGGCCTGCCTTTCGACATCGACGGCGTGGTGTACAAGGTCAATCAGCGCGCCTTGCAGGACGAACTGGGCTTTGTGTCGCGCGCGCCGCGCTGGGCCATCGCCCACAAATTCCCGGCGGAGGAGGCCTTGACCCAGGTCGAGGCGATCGAGGAACAGGTGGGCCGCACCGGCGCCATCACCCCGGTGGCGCGGCTGAAGCCGGTGTTCGTCGGCGGCGTCACCGTCACCAATGCCACCCTGCACAATGAGGACGAGGCGCGGCGCAAGGATGTGCGCGTGGGCGACACCGTGATCGTGCGCCGCGCCGGCGACGTGATTCCGGAAGTGGTGTCCGTGGTGATGGAGCGCCGGCCCATGCAGCCGGCCGCGGATGGCGGCTTGTTCGACGAAGCGCAATATCCGGCCTACCGGCTGCCCAGTACTTGCCCGGTATGCGGCAGCCATGTGGTGCGCGAAGAGGGCGAGGCGGTGGCGCGCTGCTCCGGCGGCCTGTCCTGCCGCGCGCAGCGCAGCCAGGCGATCCAGCATTTCGCCGGCCGCCGCATGATGGACATCGACGGCCTGGGCGAGCGCTATATCGACAAGCTGGTGGAGTACGACTATGTGCGCGGCGTGGCCGATCTGTACCGGCTGACGCTGGAAGACTTGCTGGAAATGAAGCGCCGCGCCGACGAGGACGAGGGCGTGACCCCGGAAACCGTCAAGGCCGGCAAGGTGGCCAGCAAATGGGCGGAAAACCTGATCGAGGCGATCGCCGCCAGCCGACGGCCGCCGCTGGCGCGGTTGCTGTTCGCGCTGGGCATCCGTCATGTCGGCGAATCCACCGCCAAGACCCTGGCCGATTGGCTGGGAACGATGGCCCTGGTCCGTCGCTCGCCGGCGGCCTTGTTCGCCGCGCTGCCGGACATCGGCGGCGTGGTGGCGGAATCGCTGGCGGACTTTTTCGCCGAAGCCAATAACGAAGCCGCGCTGGACGCCTTGTTGAGCCATGTGACGCCGGCCGACGAGCACGCGCCGTCGCCGCGCCTGGCCGAGCGTTTGCTGCCGGCGGCGCTGTTGGCGCGGCTGGATATCCCGCGTCTGACCGAGGTGCGCAGCCAACAGCTGGCGGGGCAGATCGACGGCCTGGCCGCGCTGGCCGGGCGCGAACGGCGCGCCTTGCTGGACCTGGAACTGCCGGCCGAGGTGATCAACGCGCTGGCCGATTGGCTGGACCTGCCGGGCAAGCGCGACAGCCTGTGCGCGCTCGCCGCCCTGGTCGACGAGATCCTGGCGGCGCTGCCGGCGCAAGCGGCGGCGGCCGGCGTGCTGGAAGGCAAGACCCTGGTGCTGACCGGCACCTTGCCGACACTGAGCCGCGACCAGGCCAAGGAATTGATAGAAGCCGCCGGCGGCAAGGTGTCCGGCAGCGTATCCAAGAAAACCCATTACGTGGTGGCGGGCGCGGAGGCCGGCAGCAAGCTGGCCAAGGCGGAAGAACTGGGCGTGACGATTCTGGACGAGGCCGGCTTGCAAGCCTTGCTGGCCGGAGAGTGACTTAAGAGCCTGTAGCCTCGGCGGGAAATGTTTTTTGCCACGGAAGCACACAGAAAAACACGGACCAAACCAAAGGCTGCTGTTGTTTTCGTGGATTTCGTGGCTAAAGGGTTTGCCTTCCGTGCCCTTCCGTATGCTTCCGTGGCTAAATCGGTTTTGGGGTTTTCGTGGCAGGTATTTTTAAGAAGGAACGGAACAGATGACGGCGGACCAAGCCTTCAAACAAGGCAACCGATTGGCGGCGGAGGGCCGCTGGCGCGAGGCGGAGCAGGCGTTTGGTCAATGCCTGCGCTTGAATGCGCAGGATTGGCAAGCGCTGGCCAACCGCGCCAACGCCCGCTTGCGTCAGGGCGACAGCGCGCGCGCGCTGGACGACTACCTGGCCGCCGCCGCGCTCAATCCGCAGTCGGTCAATATCAAATGCAATCTGGCGGTGCTGCTCAAGGAGTTGGGTGAGCTGGAGCTGGCGGAAGCGTTGCTGCGCGAGGCCCTGGCGGCGGAGCCCGAGCATGTCGACGCCTGGAGCAATCTGGGCGTGGTGTTGCAGCATCGGCTGCGATACCAGGACGCCATCGCCTGCCATCTGCGCGCCATCGAGCTGGCCGGAGCCAGCCCGGCGCGCTGCAACAACCTGGGCTACGCCTGCACCTGCGCCTTGCTGCTGGACGACGCCATCGCCGTGTTGCAAGGCGGTTTGGAGCTGGACCCGAACGACGCCAATCTGCGCTTCAGCCTGTCCATCGCGCTATTGCTGGCCGGCCGCTACGCCGAGGCCTGGCCGTATTATGAGGCGCGCTGGGAAGCCATCCTGCAGCCGCGTCACCGTGAACGGCGCTGGCAGGGCCAGGCACTGGACGCGTCCGTCCTGTTGCTGTGGGCGGAACAGGGCCTGGGCGACAGCCTGCAGATGGCGCGCTTCCTGCCGCGGCTGCGGGCCGAGCATCCGCGGGCGCGCCTGCTGCTGGCCTGCCCCAAAACCTTTCATCGCCTGTTCGCTCAATTCGACGGCATCGAACTGCTGGAAGCGGAGGCCGCGCCGGCTTTCGATTGGCAACTGCCGCTGATGTCCTTGCCCGGCGCACTGGGCGTGACGCTGGAGAATCTGTCCGGCCAGCCTTATCTGAGCGCGGTGCCGGCGGTCGCGGTCCCGGCGCGCGGCGGCGGCCGTCCACGCGTCGGCGTGGTGTGGGAGAGCGGGCAATGGGGCGTGGGCAAGGCCGATCATTGGCGCCGCCACAAATCGGTGCCGCCGGAGGACTTCGCCTCTTTGTGCCGGCTGCCCGGCATCGACTTCGTGTCCTTGCAGCCGGGAACGACGCCTTCGGCCTTGCAAGGTTTGTTGAGCACGCCGGCCCTGAACGATTTCGCCGATACCGCCGCCTGGGTGGCGGAGCTGGATCTGGTGATCACCGTCGATACCGCCGTCGCCCACCTGGCCGGGGCGATGGGCAAGCCGGTCTGGGTGCTGATGCGCGCGGAAAGCGCGCCCTTCTTCCTGGCCGCCGGCGAGCGCGCGCCGTGGTACGACTCGATGCGGGTCTGGCGCCAGGCCGAGGCCGGCGCTTGGGATGCGGTGCTGGAAGGCGTGGCGCAAGCGCTGGCTCAGCGATTTGCCGCCGCTTTGTAAGGCGGGACTTTCACCAGCGGGCCGCGGCGCGGTAGAATGCGCGGCTGTCAACGCTTGTTAACGAGAATGGGCATGAAAAAAATCACGAAAGCGGTATTCCCCGTCGCCGGGCTGGGTACCCGTTTCCTGCCGGCCACCAAGGCCAGCCCCAAGGAAATGCTGCCGGTGGTGGACAAGCCGCTGATCCAGTACGCGGTGGAAGAGGCGATCGCCGCCGGCATGACCGAGCTGATTTTCATCACCGGCCGCAACAAGCGTTCGATCGAAGACCATTTCGACAAGGCCTACGAGCTGGAAACCGAACTGGAAAACAAGAACAAGCAAAAGCTGCTGGACACGGTGCAGGGCATCATCCCGCCGTCGGTGTCCTGCATCTTCATCCGTCAGACCGAGGCGCTGGGCCTGGGCCACGCGGTATTGTGCGCGCGGCCGGTGGTGGGCAATGAGCCGTTCGCGGTGATCCTGGCCGACGACCTGATCGAAGGCGCGCCGGGCGCGATGGAGCAAATGGTCAAGCTGTTCGACGAAACCCATACCTCGGTGCTGGGGGTGGAAACCGTGGCGCCGGAGGAAACCGGCTCCTACGGCATCGTCAAGGTGGCGCCGGACGCGCGCGGCCATCAGCAAGTGGAACACATCGTGGAGAAGCCGCGCCCGGAAGTGGCGCCGTCCAATCTGGCGGTGGTGGGCCGTTACATCCTGACCCCGCGCATTTTCGACAAGCTGGTCAACACCACGGCCGGCGCCGGCGGCGAAATCCAGCTCACCGACGGCATCGCGGCGCTGATGAAGGACGAGCCGGTGTTGGCGCTGCCGTTCAAGGGCGTGCGTTACGACTGCGGCTCCAAGCTGGGCTATCTGAAAGCCACGGTCAATTACGGCTTGCAGCATCACGAGGTCGGCGCCGAGTTCGCCGCCTATCTGCAGTCGCTGGCCAGGAACTAATCGTTTTCTCAATCACGCCGCTCTGTCATGAAGAGCGGCGTTTGTACGTGTGAATCAAGGAGGCATCATGCCCAATATTGCCGAGGCCCGTGGCCTGATCAACAGTTCCGACGTGCTGTTCACCGCCGAGGAAGTCAGCGCGGCCGTCGACCGTATGGCGGTGGAAATCACCAAGGAACTGGGCGAAACCTACCCGCTGGTATTGTCCGTGATGGGCGGCGCCGTGGTGTTTACCGGTCAGTTGCTGCCGCGCCTGGCCTTCCCGCTGGACTTCGACTACGTTCACGTGTCCCGCTATGGCGACAAGACCCAGGGCGGCGAACTGGTGTGGAAGCAGGCGCCCAAGGAAGACGTGCGCGATCGCGTGGTGCTGGTGCTGGACGACATTCTGGATGAAGGCCACACCATGGCGGCGATCCGCGACAAAGTGATGGACATGGGCGCCAAGGCCTTCTACAGCGGCGTGTTCGCCAACAAGCTGATCAGCAAGGAAAAGCCGATGCTGGCGGACTTCGTCGGCCTGGACGTGCCGGACCGCTATGTATTCGGCTACGGCATGGACGTGCGCGGCGCCTGGCGCAATCTGCCGGCTATCTACGCGCTGAAATAAGCGCGGCCAGATCGCGAAAAACCCCCGGCTCGCGTCAGCAAGCCGGGGGTTTTTATTTTTGGACCTAGTCTAAGAACGTGTTTCCGATCTCGCGAGCTAAGGCGAGACAAGGCGAAAACGGGCGAAAAAGCGGAATGTACAAGTGGTACATGAGCATTTTGAGCTCGGTTTCAACGCAGTATCGCCGACGCGCAGCAGATCGTAAACAGGTTCTCAGAGTCTGTTCAAAGCCTCGCGAGCTAGGGCGAGACAAGGCGTTGCGGCTGAGAAAGCGGAATGCCCAAGTGGTACATGAGCATTTCGAAGCTGTTTTCAACGCCCTTTACCTATCCATCCCGCCGACGCGCAGCAGATTATGAACAGGCTCTAGGCGCCGGCCGCCAGCGCCGCGGGCTGCTGCGCCTGCGCCAAGGCGGCGTTGAGCTGCCAGTCATTGCCGCTGCGCTGCAAGCGCACCGGCCAGCGGTAGACCGCCAGCAGTCGTTCCGGCGTCAACACCTGCTCCGGCGCGCCGGCCACCACCAGCCGGCCCTGCTCCAGCAAGGCCACATGATCGGCATAGCTGGCCGCCAGCGCCAGGTCGTGCAGCACCTGCACCACGGTCTTGCCCTGGCGCGACAGCTCCAGCAGCAATTGTTGCAGGCGGTGCTGGTGGCGCAGATCCAGATGGTTGGTGGGTTCGTCCAGCAACAGCACCGGCGCCTGCTGCGCCAAGGCGCGGGCGATGGCCGCGCGCTGCCGCTCGCCGCCGGACAGGTGATCCAGCCGCTGGTCGGCGTAATCGTCCAGCTCCACCGTGGCCAGCGCGTCGGCCACCGCGCTCTTGTCTTCCACCTTGGGGCGGGAGAACGCGCCCAGATAGGGCATGCGGCCCAGCATCACGAATTCGCGCACCGTCAGCGGAATCCCGGAGGGGATGTGCTGCGGCACCCAGGCGATGCGGCGCGCGCGCACCGCCGCGTCCATGCGGCCCACGCATTGGCCGGCCAAGCGCACCGCGCCGGCCCCGGGCGTGGATAGGCCGGCCAGCAGGCGCATCAGCGTGGTCTTGCCGGCGCCGTTGGGTCCCAGCAGCGCGCTGACGCGGCCAGCGGGCAGGTCCAGGTTGATGCCGTCCAGAATCCGCTTGTCGCCGATATCGTAGGCCAGCTGGCGCACGCACAGGGTAGTGGTTTCAGCCATTGATCAGACTCCTTTGTTGCCGCCGGAACACCCAGACGAAGAACGGCGGTCCGGCGAATGCCGCCATCAATCCCACCGGCAGATCGATGGGCCAGGCTATGGTGCGCGCCAGCGTGTCCACCGCCAGCAAGAACAAGGCTCCGGCCCAGGCCGACAGCAGGATCAGCCGGCGGCGGCAGCCGCCCAGCACCAGCGCCAGCGCATTGGGAATCATCATGCCGACGAAGCCTATCACCCCGGACAGCGCCACCGCGCCGCCGGTGGCCAGCGCCGCGCCCACGGCGGTGAGGCGGCGGGTGCGGCGCACATCTATGCCCAGCGACTGAGCGGCGTCCTCGCCCAGCAGCAGGCAATCGAGATCGCGGCCGACCGCGGCCAGGATCAACAGCCCCAGGCCGGCCACGCCCAGGCAGGCCAGCAGGCGTTCCGACGTAGCCGACGACAGATTGCCGGCCAGCCAGCTGGTGGCGGCGCGCAGGGTCAGGTCGTCGGACATGAAAATCATCAGGCTGGTGATGGCGCCGCAGAAAGCGCCCACCACCAGGCCCATCAGCAGCAGGCCGGCCAGGCCGCCGCGCACCAATCGCGCCAGCAGCAGGATCAGCCAGGTGGCCAGCAGGCCGCCGCCGAAGGCGGCCAGCGGCAAGGACAGGCCGGCGGCGCCGATGGCCAGCATGCTGACCACGGCCAGCGCCGCGCCGCTGGAAGTGCCGATCAGGCCGGGGTCGGCCAGCGGATTGCGAAACAGCGCCTGCAAGGCCGCGCCGCTGGCGGCCAGCGCCGCGCCCACGCCCAGCGCCGCGGCGATGCGCGGCAGTCGCAACTGGGTCAGCAGCGGATCGCTGAAGTCCGGCCAGGCCAGGCCGTTGCCGCCGCTGGACAAGGCCAACAGCGGCAGCAGCAGGCTGGCGGCGATCAGGCCCAACAGCAGCCAGCGAGCGCGGCTGGGCGCGGCGGCTTCCATGCTCAGCGTGCTCACATCTTCACCATTTGCTCGACCACCGCCGGGCTGTTCAGTCCCACCATCATCGCGTCCTTGGCCGGCAGCAGATAGATGCGGCCCTGCTTACCGGCCGGGGTGGACGCGATCTCCGGCCGTTTGGAGAAGGCCTCCTTGCCGCCATGCACCGCGCCGGTGTGGCTGCCCAGGATGATCACGTCGGGTTGCAGGCTTTGCCAGGCGTCGCGGGCCATAGGCTTGAAGCCGGACAGCTGGCTGGCGACGTTGACGCCGCCGGCGGCGCGGATCAGGGTGTCGGCGGCGGTGTCGCGGCCGGCCACCAGTTGGCCGTCGTAGCTGACCAGGTAGCGCACGCCGCGCGCCGGGCGCGGCGCCATCTCGCGCTGCCAACGGCTGGCCAGTTGCTGGGCGTTGGCGTCGCGGCCCAAGAGTTGTCCCACTTTGCGGATCGCGTCGGCGAAGTCCGCGCCGTCCTCGCGGCGCGTCACCTTCTCGGCGCGCACCTGCAACTGGCGCAGCTGGGTCCACACCGTCGGCGGCTGCGCCTCGGCGCTGCCCAGCACCAGGGTGGGCTTGAGCCGGGCGATGGTTTCGGCGTTCAGCGCGCGGGAAAAGCCCACCACCTGCGCCTGAGCCAGCGCCGGCGACTTGCTGGAACGGTCGCGGCCGACGACTTCCTTGCCGGCGTCCAGCGCCACCACGATGTCGGCGATGTCGGGGGTCATTACCACGATGCGTTGTACCGCCCAGGCGGGCAACGCGGCAGCCAGGCCCAGCAGGGCGGCGAAGGCGAATTTAGGCGACATCGGCGCGCTCCAGTGCCGGCAGCTCGCCCAGCAGCTTGATCCATTCCACGCGTTCCGCCTGGCCCGGCTTGCGCTCGCCGAAGAAAGTGGCCAGCGACAAGCCCTTATCGTCGAACAGCTCCAGCGAGGTGACCACGCCGTGATCGCCCGGCTTGCGAGTGACCCAGGCCTCGGCGATCAGATCGGTGCGCAGATGCAGGTTGAAGTGCGGGTCCAGCACATTGAGCCAGTTGCCGACGATCTGCACATTGCGCACCGGACCGGTGTGAATCTGGATCATGCCGCGGTTGCCGGCGAACACCATGATGGGGGCTTCGATATGGGCGGCGCGGCGCAGCAGCTGCTCCACCGCTTCCGGCAGCACGCGCCAGGCCTGGCCTTCCGGCGCCAGGCGGAAGCCCTGCTGGCGCGACACGCCCCAGCGGCGCAGGAAGGGATGGAAGGCGTGCACGTCCTGCAAGCTCTGCCATTCCTGCTGGAAGCCGGCCTTGTCGATGGCCTCGTCGTCCAACTCCGCCGCCTCGGCTTCCTGTGGGTCTATGCTCAGCGCAGCCTTGGGCGTGGCGAAGGTGTCCACCAGGCGCTGGTAGGCGGCCAGATCGCTATTGGCGGTCAGGTAGATCTTGTGCACCGCCTCGCCGAAACGGTCGAAGAACTGCAGGCTGCGCTGCTCGCCGCGCGCGTTGGCCGTGGTGACGGCGAAGGCATGCTGCCAATGGAACAGGAAGATGCGCAGATCGATGATAGGGTTGATGGCCAGGCCTATCTTGCCGTCGATCTGCACATTGCGGTAATCGCCGGTGGTTTCATGCACGCAGGCGTGATTGCGCGTCAGCGCCATCACCGGACCCAGATGGGCGATCTGGCTGAGAATGTCGTTCCAATGCGGCTGCAAGGCCTGGCTGGCCGGATCGGCGGCCACCAGTTCGGCCTCGCTGACGCCCAGCGCGTCGGCGGCGTCGCGCGCGCGCAGTTTCGGCTGGCTGGCTTTCAGGACTTGGAAGCGATCCCACAGCTGGCTGAAGTCGGTCATATTCGGGTTCTCCTTGGAGCGATCAAAAGCGGGCGCCCGCCACGGGACGGGCGCTCGCGGTTAGAAGGTGTATTCGATGCTGGCGCTGAGGTTGCGGCCAGGCTGGGTGAACAGGTCCAGCGTGCGGTCACTGCTGGGCTTGCCGCGCACGTCGGCGGCTTTCCAGTATTTCTGGTCGAAGACATTGAACACGCCAGCGCGCAGCGTGGTGTTCTTGGCTGGCTTCCAGTAAGCGGTCAGGTCCAGCACGGCGTAGCCGGGGGCCTGGAACGAGGACTGGCTTTGACCGCCGCTCAGAGCCCCAATATTCGGCAGGCGGGTATTGGCTCGGGCCAGTTTCAGCAAGGCCTCGCCGCCGAAGCTGGCCTGGTCGTAGCGCAGGCCCAGCGTGGCGTTGAGCGGGGTGATGCTGGCCAGCGGCTCGTTCTTCTGCTTGTTCTGGCCATGGGTGTAGGCGATGGACGCCATCGCGCGCCAGCTCGGCGCGAAGCGCCAGGCGGCGCGGCCTTCCACGCCCTTGATCTCGACTTCGCCGATGTTCTGGTACTGGAAGGCGGACAGGCCGTTGATCATGCCGATGTCGGCCAGATCGATGAAGTCCTTGTAGCGGTTGGCATAGGCGGTGAGGCCGAAGTCAAAGCTGTCCCACTGGCCTTTCAGTCCCAGTTCCACGCCGCGGCTGGTTTCAGACTTGAGGTTGGGGTTGGGCAGTACTTGATAGCGCTGAATCGGGTTGGTGAACGCCATATTGGCGTCGTCGAACGGCGGCGCGCGGAAGCCGGAGGAGAACTGCAGGAAGCCGGTGTAGTGATCGGCGAACGGCAAGCTCAGACCCAGCTTGGGTGAGAAGGCGCTGTCCTTGAAGGTGGGCACCTGGTAGTTGTTGGGATTGCCGTTGGCGAACGCTTGGTCCAGCTGCGGCGTCATCTTGTAGTGATCCCAACGCAGCGACGGAGACGCCACCAGACCGTTGCCGAACTTGATCTCGTCCTGGACGAACAGGCCGATGCGCTCGGAGCGGCTGTCCGGGAAGGTCTTGTTGGGGTAGGTTTCGCCGCCGACGATATTGCTGGTGCTGCCGTTTGGATTGTATTGGGTCTTGAGGCGCGGACGGCTGGTGTCGGTGCGGCTCAAGTCCGCGCCCCACAACAGCTGGTGTTCGGCGGAGAGGGCTTGGAAGTTGTGCTCGGCTTCCAGGGTCAGGCCGTAGCTGTCCTGCTTGAAGCCGTAGTCGGACAAGATGCGCAGGCCGTTGCTGCGCCACTCGGTATTGGTGTCGGCGTTGTCCAGCTTCTGATAATAGGCTTTCACCGCCAGCCGGTCGAAGGCGCCGAGCTGCTTGCCTTCCCAGGCCAAGGACGCGCGGTCGCGCTGGGTGCGGTCCTGCGCCTGATTGTTGGTGACGACGTAGGCGTTGCGCGGGCCGGGACCCAAAGAGTTCAACAGATTGCTGTCGGTGTCGCGCCGGTAATGTTCCAGCGTCAGCTCCAGCCGCTGATTGGCGGCCGGCTTGAAGCCCAGCTTGGCCAGCACATTGTCGCTATCCCAGCTTTGCGGATTCGGCTTGGTGCGCAGCGTGCTGCTGCTGTCGTTATTGCCCTGGTTGTCGGTTTCGTGGCCGTTGCGGTGGGTGTAGAGCAGCATCAGATCGGCGCGCTCGCCCTTGACGCCCACGCCGGCGCTGCTGCCCCAGCCATTGTTGGCGGTGCCGCCAAAGCCCTTGACGCTGCCGCCCACGCCTTGCTCTTCCGGCACGAAATCGTCCACGGTCTTGGTGCGGTAGCCGACCACGCCGCCGATGGCGTCGGAGCCGTAAAGGCTGGAGGTGGGGCCCTTGACGATGTCGATGGCGCGCAGGGTTTCCAGTTCCACGTAATCGCGGCCGGAGATGGCCCCGCTATTGTTGCCGCCGCCGGCATAGGATTCCGGCAGGCGGATGCCGTCGATCAGCATCAGGATGCGGTTGCCGTCTATGCCGCGGATGGTGTAGCCGGCATTGCCGCGGCGCGCCGGATCGGTGGCCACTTCCACGCCGGGCTCGTATTTGACCGCGTCGGCGATATCGCGCACCAGTTGCTCGTCCAGCTTGTGGCGCGAGATCACGCTGGCGTTGGGCGCGGTTTCCGCCAGCGACTTGCTGCTGCGGTGGGCGGTGACCTGAACGGTCTCCAGTTCCGCCGGCGTTGCCGCCAGCGCGGGCCAGGCGGCGGCCAGGCTCAGAACCAAGGGGGTGGCGCGAAATAAGGCCATGGAAACTCCAAACTTCCTAAAGGTTGGGTGCTTCCGCTGGCTGGCTAGTCTTGGCTGGCTTGCGGTGTGTGTGGTCTGGGACCTATTTGATCAGGATGAGCTTGCCGTTGCGGGTCAGTTGCAAGCGATACATTTCGCCCTGATGTTCGATCAGGATTTCCTTGCCTTTGGCGAACAGTTCGCAACTGCGCAGCACCGGGGGCAGGCTGGCAGCGCTGGTTCCGGTGCCGGGCTTGGAGGCGGTGTGGGCGTGCATGAATTTATCCATGGCCAAATGGTAACGATTCTCATTATCGAATTCAACCTGGAACAGGCCTTGAGGCGAGCGAAAGGGGCGAGGCTGTGGCGCGGCGGTCACAAAACGGCATGGCTTAGCCGGCGCTGGCCGGGGATAATGGCGGTTTTTGCGCGGAGAGGCGGATGGACCTGAACGCTTTGATCAAGCTTTTGCCCAGCCCGGCGGGCGCGCCGCAGGCCTTGCGCCTGTATCGCGTGCGGCTGGATGTGGATTGGCCGGTGGACGAGGCGCTGCTGGCGGGCTTGAGCCAGGACGAGCGCAAGCGCTGCCTGCGCTATCTGCGTACCATCAATCAGTTGCAGTTCGCGCTGACCCGGCTGGCCTTAAGGCGGCTGCTGGCGCAAGAAACCGGCCTGGCGCCGGACGCGCTGATGTTTGAGCTGGGCGCGCATGGGAAACCGGTCTTGAGCCTGCCCGGCGCGCCGGTGTTCAATGTGTCGCATTCCGGCGCCTACGCGTTGATCGCCATCGCGCGTGGCGGCCAGGTGGGCGTGGACATCGAAACGGTGCAGCCCATGCGCGACGTGCCGGCGCTGGCGGAACAGACGCTGCGGCCGGAGGAGCTGGAATTGTGCCGGCACGGCCAGGACGTGGCGGCCTTCTTTCAGTTGTGGACCATTAAGGAAGCGGTGTTGAAAGCCTGGGGCGTGGGCATTGCCCAGCATCTGTCCGCATTCGCCGCCACCGGACTGGCGCGGGGCGAACTGCCTTTGAGCATTGCCGAACCTGACCGCTGGCCGGCGACGCGGGCCTGGGCCTTGCCCGCGCCGGAGGGCTATGCGGCCACGCTGGCCTGGGCGGAGCGCTGAAACGGGGCGGCGGAATGACAAAAAACCCGCCATGTTGCCATGACGGGCTTTTGCTAATGCTGGCGTCCCCACGGGGAATCGAACCCCGGCTACCGCCGTGAAAGGGCGGTGTTCTAACCGCTAAACTATAGGGACTTCAAATTGTGGCGCACCCGGAGCGATTCGAACGCCCGACCCTCTGGTTCGTAGCCAGATACTCTATCCAACTGAGCTACGGGTGCTAGTGGCGTCCCCACGGGGAATCGAACCCCGGCTACCGCCGTGAAAGGGCGGTGTTCTAACCGCTAAACTATAGGGACACTAAGTTGTGGCGCACCCGGAGCGATTCGAACGCCCGACCCTCTGGTTCGTAGCCAGATACTCTATCCAACTGAGCTACGGGTGCGCTGTTTCGCGAGACGTTGTGTCTTGCGAGAAGCGGAATACTATAGATTCGCTTTTTAAGTGTCAATCCTTTTTCCAAAAAAATTTAGCCGGCCGCGCATGGGCCGGCCGCGGTTGTCGTGCCGGGCCAACAGGGAGGCGGGATCGCGCGTCTGTTTTCATTGAGATCAGACGGGGGGCGAAATCTTCGGCTCGAACCTTTGCGTGCCTCGGGCGGCGGGGGACTGCTCAAGCATTGTTTCCTGGCTTGCCTTGGGGCCCGCGTTCTCTTGACGCTCCCGGCCCGCCTCAGTACCCTGAGCCTCGCGCTGCGCCGAATAACGCTGCGCCGGGAGTAGAAGCCCAATCGAATTACTAGACCGCAGGCTAGCCGCGTCCGACTGGATACAGCTACGCCTGCTGCCACGTCATGCTCATTCGGGGCAGGCCGTGGCAAGGAGCCCTTGTGGCTACCGGTCTTGGTCTAGTAAACCGGTCTTCTACCCTTGTCACGTGCCTGCTCAAACCTGCTGTCCGGGCAGGCCTTCTCTCAGGAAACGACATGGAGGCCGCGATGCGATTCTTCCCTTTTCCCCTTTCCCTTTCCCTTTCTTTTAATCCGAAGTCCTCGTCACAGGAGGGCAGACCATGAGTCAAGCGTGCGAAACGGTGACGCGGCAGCAATTGCTGGGCCGCGTATTGGAAGCCAGCCAACTGGGGCTGGAAGCCCTGGAAATGCTGCGCCCGGCGTTGGAGGTGGCGACGCGGCTGGGCACGCAGGCGGAGGCGGAGGAAGGCGCCCAGGCCGCCGGGGTTTGCCGGCTGGCGCGCTGGGCGCTGGACGAGTATCACAATGCGCTGGACCTGATCCGCGAAGAGACGGCGCGCAGCCTGCGCGAGGCCTGATCGCTTGAACCGTAAAGGGGCGGCGCCTGCCGCCCCATGATCGCGCTCGCGCGCGGCCGCGCTCAGGCGCTACACTGCAATGATCCCCAAGCCGCCGCGCGCCGCCATGCCATCCTGTTACGCCCAAGTCGATTGCAACTCCTTCTATGCCTCCTGCGAGCGGGTATTCAATCCGCGTCTGGCCGGCGTGCCTATCGTGGTGCTGTCCAATAACGATGGCTGCATCGTGTCGCGCTCGGCCGAGGCCAAGGCCTTGGGCGTGCCGATGGGCGCGCCTTATTTTCAGCAGCGGGCGCGGCTGGAGCAATTGGGGGTGGCGGTGTTTTCCTCCAACTACACGCTGTACGGCGATTTGTCCGGCCGCGCGATGCGTCTGCTGGCCGGCTTCGCGCGCGCGCAGGAGGTGTATTCGATAGACGAATGCTTCCTGGACATCAGCGGCGAGCCGGAACCGACGCGGCTGGCGCAGCAGATGCGCGACACGATGTTGCGCGGCCTGGGCTTGCCGGTGTGCGTCGGCATCGGCCCCAGCAAGACCTTGGCCAAGCTGGCCAACCACCTGGCCAAGCTGGACCCGTCCCGCGACGGGGTGATGAATTTGCAGGCGTTGGACGCGAGCGAGCGGCTGGCCTTGCTGGCCATGGTGCCGGTGGAGGAGATCTGGGGCGTGGGCCGCAAGCTGTCGGCCAAGCTGCGGCTGGAGCGCATCGGCCACGCGGCGGCGCTGGTGGAGGCGGACCGGGATTGGTTGATCCGCCGTTTCGGCGTCACCGTGGCGCGCATCGCCGACGAATTGGACGGCCTGTCCTGCCTGAGCCTGGAAGAGGCGTTGCCACCACGGCAGTCCTTGATGTCCACGCGTTCCTTCGGCCACAAGGTGACGCGGCTGGAGGAGGCGCGCGAGGCGGTGGCGATGCACGCGGCCATGGTGGCGGAGCGCTTGCGGCGCCAGGGCTCGCTGGCCACTTTTCTGCAAGTGAGTTTGCAGCGCGGCGTGTACCAGCTGGGCACGGTGCAGAGCGATAGCGAGGTGGTGCCGCTGCTGCCGCTCAGCGCCGACAGCCGCGCGTTGGTGAAGGCGGCCTTGTTGGCGCTGGAGCGCTTGTGGCGGCCCGGCGCCGCTTATCAGAAGTGCGGGGTGATGGCCTGGCAGCTAGTGGACGCGGACAAGGCGCAGGGTGATCTGTTCGCCGGGCCGGCGGAGGATGAGAAGAGCCAGCGCCTGATGGCGGCGATGGATGCGATCAACCGCCGCATGGGGCGCGGCACGGTCAAGCTGTTGGCCGAGGGCCTGGAGCAGGGCTGGAAGATGAAGCAGGATTTGCTGTCGCCGGCCTATACCACGCGTTGGAATGAGGTGCCGGTGGTGAAGGCGAAGTAGCGCTTGCGGTAGAATGCCGCGATCGATGTCGCCGGCCGCCGGCGGCTATAGTGTAATCAGCATCCCCATGAGTCCCCGCGCCGCGAGCCGCGCGTCGCCTCCGAAAGCGAGATATTGAATCCTCTGTTTGCCCAGCCTTGCGCCATCGTCGATCTGGAAACCACCGGCGGCCACATCAGCCGCGACCGCATCACCGAGGTGGGGGTGATCCTGATCGACGGGGAGCGGGTGGAGCGCTTCAGCTCCCTGGTCAATCCCGGCCAGCCCATTCCGCCCTTTATCGAGAACATGACCGGCATTTCCGACGCCATGGTGGCGGCGGCGCCGAGCTTTGCCGATCTGGCGGAACGCTTGCTGACGATGTTGTCCGGCCGCCTGTTCCTGGCGCATAACGCGCGTTTCGACTATGGCTTTTTGAAGAACGAATTCCGCCGCGCCGGCCTGCGCTTCCAGAGCCAGTCGCTGTGCACGGTGAAGCTGTCGCGCCGCTTGTATCCGCAGTTTTTCAAGCACAGCCTGGATAGCTTGATCGAGCGCCACGACATCCGCCTGCCGGAACGGCACCGGGCGCTGGCGGACGCGGAGGCGGTGCACCGTTTCCTCGGCATCGCCAATCAGGAGCTGGGCGCGGCGGCCGTGGGCGCGGCGATGGCGGCGGTATTGGCCGCGCCGCCGGAATTGGCCGGTCTGCCTGCGGCCTTGCAGGAGCAGCTGGAGTTGCTGCCGGATGTGCCGGGGGTGTACACGCTGTACGGCGAGGACGGCAAGCCCTTGTACGTGGGCAAGGGCAGCAATCTGCGCACCCGCGTGCTGGCGCATTTCGCCGCGGTCAAGGGCGGCGGCAAGAGCCGCGAAGTGCATATCGGCGAGCCCATCGGCCGGGTGGAGTGGCAGGAGACACTGGGCGAGTTCGGCGCGCATTTGCTGGAACTGCGGCTGATCCACGCCTTGAAGCCGCAGCATAATCACCGCGGCAAGCTGAGCCCGGAGCTGTGTTCCATCCAGCTGGAGGAGGCGGACGGTTTCACCCGTCCCAAGGTGGTGTACGCGCGCGAGCTGGATTTCAGTCGCACCGCGGATTTGTACGGTTTGTTCCGCCATGCGCGCGAGGCGCGCAAGATCCTGGCGGAAATCGCGCTGGGCAACGCGCTGTGTCAGTCGGTATTGGGCGTGGAGGCGGTGACCAGCCGCAAGGGCGCGCCGTGCGCGGCTTTGAAGCTGGGCCGCTGCCGCGGCGCCTGCATCGGCCGCGAGCCGGCGGAGGTGCACAATATCCGGCTGCTGGGCGCCTTGGCCAAGCTGAAGGTGAAGGCCTGGCCGTTCGCCGGCGCGATCGCGGTGGTGGAAACCGATGAGGTGACCGGCGAGCGCGCCGAGCATGTGTTCGACCGCTGGTGCTATCTGGGTTCGCGCCAGGGCGACGGCGGCCCGTTGGAGGGCGCGCCGTCCTTTGACCTGGACAGTTACAAGCTGCTGGAGGGCTGGCTGCGCAAGCCGGCGGAGGGCACGGCGCTGCGCGAGCTGTGAGTCAGAGCCAGTTTTTCAACAGCAAGGCCGCCAGCAGGATGGCGATCAGCGCCAGCAGCCAGTTCTGGCGCTTCTGTTCCCGCATCAGTTGGATGTAGCCGCTGATCAGCAACTCGCTGTTGGCGGAGGACAGCGCGTCATTCAGTTTGCGCGGCAGCGTGGGCAGGGTGGTGGCCCATTGCGGCGCTTCGTGCTTCAGCGTGCGCAGCAGGCCGCGCCAGCCTATCTGCTCGTTCATCCACTTGGTCAGGAAGGGCTTGGCGGTATCCCACAGGTCCAGGTTGGGGTCCAGCTGGCGGCCCAGGCCTTCGATATTGAGCAGGGTCTTTTGCAGCAGCACCAGTTGTGGCTGGATTTCCACATTGAAACGGCGGCTGGTTTCGAACAGGCGCAGCAGCACCATGCCAAAGGAGATTTCCGACAGCGGCTTTTCGAAGATGGGTTCGCACACGGTGCGCACCGCCGCTTCCAGCTCCTCGGCGCGGGTGTCTTTCGGCACCCAGCCGGATTCGATGTGGGCGGTGGCGACGCGGTGGTAGTCGCGGTTGAAGAAGGCGAGGAAGTTGACCGCCAGGTAGTGCTTGTCGGTGTCGGTCAGGGTGCCGACGATGCCGAAGTCCAGCGCGATGTAGCGGCCGTCGGCGGCGACGAAGATATTGCCCGGGTGCATGTCGGCGTGGAAGAAGCCGTGGCGGAACACTTGGGTGAAGAATATTTCCACGCCGTAGCGGCTGAGCTTGGTGAGGTCCACGCCGGCTTCGCGCAGCCGGTCCACCTGGCCCACCGGGATGCCGTGCATCCATTCCAGCGTCAGCACGTCGCGGCTGGTGTAGTCGTAGAACACCTCGGGCACGATCAGCATGTCCGAGTTCTTGAAGTTGCGGCGCAGCTGCGAGGCGTTGGCGGCCTCGTGCATCATGTCCAGTTCGTCGTGCAGGTATTTGTCGAACTCGGCCACCACTTCGCGCGGCTTCAGCCGCTTGCCGTCGGTGAACAGTTTTTCCACCCAGCCGGCCAGCGTGGCCATCAGCGCCAGGTCTTGCTCGATCACCGGCTGGATGCCGGGGCGCAGCACCTTGACCGCCACTTCGCGGCCGCGGCCGCCATCGGGCTGGCGCAGCCAGGCCTTGTGCACCTGGGCCACCGAGGCGCTGGCCACCGGGGTGTTGTCGAAGTCGAGGTAGAGTTCGTCGACCTTGCGGCCCAGGCTGCGTTCAATCACCTCGCGCGCCAGCAGGCCGTCGTAGGGCGGCACTCGGTCTTGCAGCCGCGCCAGTTCGTCGGCGTAGTCCGGCGGCAGCAGATCGCGGCGGGTGGACAGCACCTGGCCGAATTTGACGAAGATGGGGCCCAGGCTTTCCAGCGCCAGCCGCACCCGTTGCGGCAGCGGCGCGCTGGTGTCGCGGCGCAGCGGCAGCAGGCCGAACAGCTTGTGGACGATGCCGAGTTTGGAGTGACCTTCCAGGAAGTCGTCCAGGCCGAAGCGGTAGAAGGTGGAAACGATCTTGAAGAAGCGCGAAATCCGCATGTGCCGTCAGGCCTTTGTCTGTTCTTGTTGCAGCGCGGCCCGCAGCCGCGCCAGGCGTTTTTCCAGGCGGCCGGCGTCGTCGCGCAGCGCGTCGACTTCGGCGACGAAGCCTTGCACCAGTCGGCGGCTGGCCAGCACCGGCGTTTCCTCGCGCAGGTGCTCCACCCAGTTGGCGGCCAGCCGCCAGGCCACTTGGCCCTTGAAGCCGAGCAGGCCGCGCGCCAGGGTTTCCGCGCGCTGGGCGGCGGTGTCGCCCACCAGCCGCGACAGGTCCTCGGCGGCGTTCCATTGCAGGCGGCCCAGCAGGCGGCCGACGGCGGCGGCTAGTTCGGCGTCGCCGCTGAACTGGACATCGTTCAGCGCCGGGTCGCGCCCGGCCACCGCCGCCAGCGCGGCGGCGTGCTTGAGGCGGACGGTGGCTTCCGGCTCGCCCTCGCAGGCGGCCAGCCAGCCTTCATCGGTGAGCACGCCGGCCACTTGCAGCGGCGGCAGCGCCACGGCGATGCGCCGTCCGGCGTGCGCGGCCAGTTCCGCCCGCACCGCCGGGTGCTGGTTCAACAGGTGGTTGAATGCGGCTATCTGGATGCCCATGCGCTGTCTCCGTGCGTGGATGGTTAAGGGGGGCTTGGAGCGTGTTCACGATCCCGTGAGCTAGGCGAGACCAGGCGTGGAGTCTCCGTGCGCTGCATCAGTATTTCGAAGCGGACGCTCGCGCAAGGTCTCCGCTGGCGCGCGGCAGATCGTAAACAGGTTCTTAGAACTTGTAGCCCTTGTGCAGCGCCACCACGCCGCCGCTCATATTGTGGTAATCCACCTTGCCGAAGCCGGCGTCCAGCATCATCTGCTTCAGCGTTTCCTGATCGGGATGCATGCGGATGGATTCGGCCAGGTACTGGTAGCTGTCGGGGTCGTTAGCCACCAGCTTGCCCATCACCGGCAGCGCCTTGAAGGAGTAGAAGTCGTAGAACGGCGACAGCGGTTTCCACACTTTGGAGAACTCCAGCACCATCAGCTTGCCGCCCGGCTTCAGCACCCGGCACATTTCCTTCAGCGCCGCGTCCTTGTGGGTCATATTGCGCAGGCCGAAAGCCACCGACACCGCGTCGAAGTAGTTGTCGGGGAAGGGCAGCTTCTCGGCGTCGGCCAAGGACACCGGCAGCACCAGGCCGTCGTCCAGCAGGCGGTCGCGGCCCACGGTCAGCATCGAGCTGTTGATGTCGGTCAGCCACACTTCGCCGCTCTTGCCCACGCGCTTGGCCCAGCCGCGCGACAGGTCGCCGGTGCCGCCGGCGATGTCCAGCACCTTGTCGCCGGCCTTGACGCCGGAGGTGGTCAGGGTGAAGTGCTTCCACACCCGGTGCAGGCCGCCGGACATCAGGTCGTTCATCACGTCGTATTTCTTGGCCACCGAGTGGAACACATCGGCCACCTTGGCGGCTTTTTCGCTTTCGGCAACGGTCTTGAAGCCGAAGTGGGTCGTCTTGTCCATGGTCACTCCCTGCTCGCGCCAGCGGCGGCGAGGCGGTTGAGGTAATCCTGCCAGTACTGGTCGCGCTTGGCGCCCAGCTCGTAAAGGTATTGCCAGCTGTAGAGGCCGCTGTCGTGGCCGTCGTCGAAGGTGATCTTCAGCGCGTAATGGCCCACCGGCTCCAGCGCGGTGATGGCGACATGGCGCTTGCCCACTTGCAGCACTTCCTGGCCGGCGCCGTGGCCGCGCACTTCCGCCGAAGGCGAGTAGACGCGCAAGTATTCGCAGGGCAGTTCGAAGCGCGCGCCGTCGTCGAAGCTGATTTCCAGCACGCGCGATACCGCGTGCAGCTGGATTTCCTGCGGCGCCGCTGCGCCAGGGGTGAGTCCGGACATGGGTGCTCCTAAACGGTCAAGCCGCGTATCAGTCTTTGCGTTCCAGCAGCATGGCGTCGCCATAGCTGAAGAAGCGATATTCCCGCTCCACCGCGTGCTGGTAGGCGGCGCGCATTTCCTCGTAACCGGCGAAAGCCGACACCAGCATCAGCAGCGTGGACTTGGGCAGGTGGAAATTGGTCAGCAGGCGGTCCACCACCCGGAAGCGGTAGCCCGGGGTGATGAAGATGTCGGTTTCGCCGCAGCCGGCCGCCAGTTCGCCGCCGCGCGCGGCGGATTCCAGCGCGCGCATGCTGGTGGTGCCCACCGACAGCACTTTGCGGCCGCTGACGTGGGCCTCGGCGATCAGCGCGCGGGTGGCTTCCGGCACTTCGTAGATTTCGCTGTGCATCTTGTGCTCGGCGATATTGTCCACGCGCACCGGCTGGAAGGTGCCGGCGCCGACGTGCAGGGTGACGTAGGCCAGGTGCACGCCCTTGGCGCGCAGCTGTTCCAGCATGTCTTCGGTGAAGTGCAGGCCGGCGGTGGGCGCGGCCACCGCGCCGCGCTCGCGGGCGTAGACGGTCTGGTAGCGCTCGTCATCCTCGTCGTCGGCGCCGCGTTCTATATAAGGCGGCAGCGGCAGCTTGCCGGAAGCTTCCAGGATGTCGAACAGATTGTCCTCGGCCAGGAAGCGCAGCTTGAACAGCTCGCCGTGACGTTCTACCATCTCGGCCTCCCAGCGTTCGGCGAAGATCAGCCGGGTGCCGGGCTTGGGCGATTTGGAGGCGCGCACATGGGCCAGCGCGGTGTGGGCGTCCAGCACGCGTTCTATCAGCGCCTCGACCTTGCCGCCGCTGGCTTTTTCGCCGAACAGCCGCGCCTTGATCACGCGGGTGTCGTTGAACACCATCACGTCGCCGGGGCTGATGTGGTCGATGAAGTCGCTGAAGCGCAGGTCGGCGCGGTTTTGGCCGGCGACGTGCAACAAGCGGCTGGCGCCGCGCTCCGCCGGAGGGTGCTGGGCGATCAGTTGCTCGGGCAGGTGGTAGTCGAAGTCGGAAAGCTGCATAAGACGTAAAAGATTCAGAATGGGCAAATTATACCCGTGCCGCCGCCGGCCGGCATCAGCTTGTGCGGGGTATGGCGGGATTTGCGCTGAATCAACATCGATTTTCGGCAAGTTGGTAAAAACTTGCCAGGCGGAAAAACGCCCGTGGATACTAGTGCTTTGACTCGAGTCGTGTCGCCGTTTTGCATCCAAACGACTGTTTGAAATGACGCAAAAGCTAGACATCTTGCAGCGAATTGCGGCAAACTCGCGCCCAAGATGATAAACAGGAGCAGGCTTTGACCGGAAAAATCCTTGTGTTGCATGGCCCCAACCTCAACCTGCTGGGACAGCGGGAGCCGCAGCACTACGGCCGGGAAACGCTTGACGATATCAACCAGCGGCTGGAACAGCAGGCTAGCGCCGCGGGGTTTGAGTTGTCCGCGTTGCAGAGCAACGCCGAGTATGTACTGATAGATCGCGTGCAGCAGTGCCTGAATGACGGCACCGCTTTCATTCTGATCAATCCGGCGGCTTTCACCCATACCAGCGTCGCCTTGCGCGATGCGCTGGCGGCGGTGAAGCTGCCGTTTATAGAAGTCCACCTTTCCAACGTTCATGCCCGCGAACCGTTCCGTCAGCATTCGTATTTCTCCGACCTCGCGGTCGGCGTGATCTGCGGACTCGGCGCCCACGGCTATGAACTGGCGCTTGCGCACGCCATCCGGCGTCTTGCCGCGCAGGCCTGACCCACTCTACCGAATATCCCACTCGAAGGATTATCAATGGATCTCCGTAAACTCAAGAAGCTGATCGATCTCGTCGAGGAATCCGGCATTGCCGAACTCGAAGTGACCGAGGGGGAAGAAAAAGTCCGCATCACCCGCGTATCCGCCGCGCCGCAGATGGCCTACGCTCAACCGATGACCGCTCTGCAAGTGCCCAACGCCCAAGCCGCCGCCGTGGCCGCTCCGGCCGCCGAGGCCGCCGCGCCGGTCAGCAATGACAAGAACGCGATGAAGTCGCCGATGGTGGGCACCTTCTATCGTTCGCCGAGCCCGGGCGCCAAGAGCTTCATCGAGGTGGGCCAGAGCGTGAACGCCGGCGATACCTTGTGCATCATCGAAGCGATGAAGCTGATGAACGAGATCGAAGCCGACCGCTCCGGCGTGGTCAAGGCCATCCTGGTCGAGGACGGCCAACCGGTGGAATTCGGCGAGCCGCTGTTCATCATCGAGTAAGCGCCAAACGACAGGCTTAGCAACAGGGCACGGCGCAGCGTCTGTGCCCTTGTTGTTTGCCAAGACAGCATTGGCGGCTCCGGCCGCGCCGGCGACAAGGCCGGCCGCGGAGCCCGCCAGCGGAGAATTCCATGTTTGAAAAAATTCTGATTGCCAACCGGGGTGAAATCGCCCTGCGCATCCAGCGCGCCTGCCGCGAAATGGGCATCAAGACCGTGGTGGTGCATTCCGAGGCCGACCGCGAAGCCAAGTACGTCAAGCTGGCCGACGAGTCGGTCTGCATCGGACCGGCGCCCAGCGGCAAGAGCTACCTCAATGTGCCGGCGCTGATCGCCGCCGCCGAGGTCACCGATTCCCAGGCCATCCACCCGGGTTACGGCTTCCTGTCGGAAAACGCCGACTTCGCCGAGCGCGTGGAGCAGTCCGGCTTCGTGTTCATCGGCCCGCGCCCGGACACCATCCGCCAGATGGGCGACAAGGTGTCGGCCAAGAACGCGATGATCGCGGCCGGCGTGCCTTGCGTGCCCGGTTCCGACGGCGCCTTGCCGGATGATCCGGCCGAGATCGTCAAGATCGCCAAGAAGATCGGTTTCCCGGTGATCATCAAGGCCGCAGGCGGCGGTGGCGGTCGCGGCATGCGCGTGGTGCATACCGAGGGCGCGCTGATCAACTCGGTGCAGATGACCCGCACCGAAGCCGGCGCGGCGTTCGGCAATCCCACCGTCTACATGGAAAAATTCCTGGAAGAGCCGCGCCACATCGAAATCCAGATCCTGGCCGACGAATACGGCAACGCCATCTACCTGGGCGAGCGCGACTGCTCGATGCAGCGCCGCCACCAGAAGATCATCGAGGAAGCGCCAGCTCCCGGCATCACCGACAAGCAGCGCCAGAAGATAGGCGAGGCCTGCGCCGAAGCCTGCCGTCGCATCGGCTACCGCGGCGCCGGCACTTTTGAATTCCTGTTCGAGCGCGGCGAGTTCTACTTCATCGAGATGAACACCCGCGTGCAGGTTGAGCACCCGGTGACCGAGATGATCACCGGCATCGACATCGTGCAGGAGCAGATCCGCATCGCCGCCGGCGAAAAGCTGCGCTACAAACAGAAGGACGTGGTGCTGCGCGGCCATGCGATGGAATGCCGGATCAACGCCGAAGATCCGTTCACCTTCGTGCCGTCGCCGGGCAAGATCGAAAGCTACCACCCGGCCGGCGGCCCGGGCATCCGCATCGACTCGCATATTTACCAGGGCTACACCGTGCCTTCGCACTACGATTCCATGGTGGGCAAGCTGATCGCCTATGGCGATACCCGCGACCAGGCGATGGCGCGGATGCGGGTGGCGCTGTCGGAGATCTCGATTTCCGGCATCAAGACCAATATCCCGCTGCACCAGCAATTGTTCCTGGATTCGGCCTTCCAGCGCGGCGGCACCAGCATTCACTACCTGGAGCACCGCTTGGCCGAACAGAAAAAAGGGGAAGCCTGATGGCATGGCTGCAAGCCACCATTGACGCCGAGTCAACCGTAGCCGAGCGTCTGGCCGACGCGCTGATGGACGCCGGCGCGCTGTCCACGGCGATCGAGGACGCGTTTGCCGGCACCGAGCGCGAAGAGCCCATCTTCGGCGAACCCGGCGAGCCGGTGGACAAGCTGTGGAGCCGCAGCCGCATCATCACCCTGTTTGATGAAGCGGCCGACGTGGCGCTGCTGATCGCCGCCGCCGCCACCGCCTGCGAGCTGACGCTGCCGGGCTATAGCGTGGAGCGGGTGGAGGAGCAGGACTGGGTGCGTTTGACCCAGTCGCAGTTCGACCCTATCCGCATTTCCGACCGTCTGTGGATCACGCCGACCTGGCACGAGCCGCCGGCGCCCAACGCGGTCAATCTGCAACTGGACCCGGGCCTGGCCTTCGGCACCGGCAGCCACCCCACCACCCGCTTGTGCCTGCAATGGCTGGATGCCCAACTGCAGGGCGGCGAAAGCGTGCTGGACTACGGCTGCGGTTCCGGCATCCTCGCCATCGCCGCGCTGAAGTTGGGCGCGGCCTCCGCGCTGGGCGTGGACATCGATCCGCAAGCGGTGCGCGCCAGCCATGACAATGCCGAGCAGAACCAGGTGAAGGCCGATTTCTGCCTGCCGGACCAGAACCCGGAAGCGGTTTACGACGTGGTGCTGGCCAATATCCTGGCCAATCCGCTGCGCATGCTGGGCCAGTTGCTGGCTAGCCATGTCAAAACCGGTGGTAGAATCGTGCTTTCAGGCATTCTCGCCGAACAGGCCGAAGAGCTGTCCGCCATCTATGAACAGTGGTTCCAGATGGACGCTCCGGTGTTCGACGAAGGATGGACCAGACTGACAGGAATCCGACGCCCCACGGTATGACATATACGACACAGTGCCCCAGTTGCCAGACTCGCTTCAAGGTCAATGACGCCCAGTTAGCGGCCGCCAATGGTTTGGTGCGCTGCGGGCGCTGTTCGCACGTGTTCAACGCCACCGAGTATTTCGTGGTGGCGGACGCGCCGCCGCCGGAGCCTCCGCGCGCCGCGGCGCCTCCGCCTGTTCAGCCGCCCGCCCAAGCGAGCGAGGCGCTGGACGATTTCGAACTGGAAGTGCCGGATTTCGATCCGGGCGCCGGCGCGGAAGCCCCGCCGCCGGACGAGTTGCTGATGCCGCCGCCGCTGCCGGCGCAGGAAGAAACGCCGGCCGCGCGCGCCGATGTCGAGGAATTCCAGCGCGCGCTGGCCGAGGCGATGCAGAACCGCCATGTCAGCGCGCCGCTGGGCAATCCTTTCGGCGCGGAAGAAGCCCTGCTGGAAGAGCCGACGCCGGAAGTGTTCGGCAACCGTCGCCGCGCCGAGCCGCAAGCCGAACCGGAAGCGCCGGCCGCCGTCATCGAGCCGGAACGGCCGTTCGAGCGCCGCGAACCGGAACCGGAGTGGAAACCGGCGCCCAGCGCGGCGCAGGAGCCGGAAGCGGATGAGGATGCGCCGCGCCGGCGCAACCCGCTGCTGACGGCGCTGGCGGTACTGGTTTCCGTGTTTGGCGTGCTGGTGTTGGCCGGCCAGCTGGTCTACTTCAACCGCACCCGCATCGCGGCCGAAGTGCCGGAATTGCGTCCGACGCTGGAGGCCTTGTGCGTGGGCATGGGTTGCGCGGTGCCTTGGCCCACCGATATCGCTCGCGTGCGCACCGAATGGTCCGAGCTCGCCTTCGTGCCGGACTATCCCAACCTGATCCAGCTATCCGCCACGCTGAAAAACCACGCCACTTACTCCCAGGCCTACCCGATGCTGGAAGTGACGCTGAAGGACTCCGACGACCAGGTGCTGATCCGCAAGGTGTTCGCGCCCAAGGAGTATTTGAAGGCCGATGATTTCAAGCTTGGCCATTTCAATTCCAATAGCGAGGTCAAGGTCACCATGCGGCTGGATGCCGGCAAGGTGCATGCGATGGGGTATAGCCTTTATTGGTTCTATCCCTAGCGATCAATAGAGATAGCACCTTTCCCGTACAGGTGCATGGTTGCCAGTGCGCTGTTTACCTCTAGTGGCCGCTCCGGCAGTAGGCTGCTTCTTCAAAGGCCTGCCATGCTTGGCAGGCCTTTTTGTCTCCTTGGAACTTGGTGATCTGCCCTTTGTGACAGGCGGCAGCGCATTTCTTTTATTGTAATTTAATAAATTAATTAATTTGGTAAAACAATCTGTCCCGGGGATGCGCTCATAACTTGCGATGCGAGGTGAGGAATGCTGTACCGTGTCAGCTGTGCGCTGGTGTTGTCAGGCATGCCATTTTTAGCTGTGAAAGCTGAAACGCTGCCGCTGGTGACGCCGGCGAAAACCGTATACGTGGTTTACCCTCCTGGGATCAACTGGGATAAGCGATCCGATACTCAACAAGGCGCTTGCGCCAACTTCAATACCACCTTTCTACCACCGGACCGCTGCCGGCAACCCAATTTGCCTGACTATATGGCCTTGTCGCTGATGACTTCGGCGGAGTGCCCTCCTGGCGCGGGCTATATGCCCAGCATCCATAGCTGCGTATTGCCGGCCTGCCCGGATGCTTCCTGGACCTTGTCTGAGAATGGGCGCAGCTGCAGCCGACCAGACCCGGAGCAATGCGTGGAAACAGCAATGCTGGCCCCATGGGCCAAGGCCGCTCCCGGCAAACCCTGCCCGCCGCCTTGCAAGCCCGATATCAATGCCGTTACCCAAGAAAAGCTGCTGGCCGCCATCGTGTACGGTGAAAGCTCGGTGCAGCAAGTGAGGGAGGAGATGTACGGCATTGCTTCGGCAATGGTCAGGAGGCGCGATGCCTGGCAGCAGGGAGGATCGCTGCAAAAGTTCCTGAAGAAGTACCCACGATATGCCTATGCGGTTACCGATGGCAATGTGCGTTACAAGGAGTTGATGTGCGCCAGTGATGCTAAAAAATACACGCAGGCATATGAAGCGGCGAGGAATGCTCTGGCCTATGGAGTAGATTATAGCAATGGAGGGTGTTTTTGGGATGGGGCTGATCTTAAGACCAAAGGGAAAAAGCATTATAGGTATAGCGATGGATTTCGCTTTGTCATGCAAGAGCATAATATCTATGGCATTGCCTCCCCTGTAGGTTTAAATAGAAAGGGAGGGCTTGGCTCATATTACAATTATGCCTATGACTCCACTGCGGCATATGGAGGTACTGTTTTTTGGAAATACAATGCTGATTTTATAGCAGCAGAAGGAGTAAAACAATGCAGGTGATTAAGGTTTTTTTAAGTTTGGTTGTGATGTCATCTTGCGCTTGGTCCTCTCCATATGTTGATGTTGTTAATAGCTGTCGTAATGGAGAGCCTGCTGCAAAAGAAATAGGACTGACGAGGCTGGATGGCGGTGCTTTTGTTTTAAAGCCAAATAGTGGTTGCGAGTACCAATATCAAATACCATTTGGTGGTCGAAACTATGGTTATAGTACTTGTAATGATCAGCAGTATTTAATAGTTTCTGATCGATTTTTTCTCTCATCACAAGCGATTAATCATTCCATAGATAAGAATATTTCCCCTGGTTATCCCTTTGCTGCGGGCTCTACTCGTTTCTATAGTGTTTTGAAAGGGAAGGAGTCTTATATTTGTGTGACGGCACCTGCTTATGAAAGTGGGAAGGGGGCTGCTTATACTACTTTTTATCTTATCAAGCATGAGCCAAATTTGGCTACGCCAGAAGTGGATTTTTATTTTTTAGATGAAATAAAATAAATATTAAAAAGTGATAGCTAGTTATTTTCCTAGATGACTGCAGTGATCCAGCACTGATTGGCAGAGTCTTTGTATTCAATAAGCATTTGAAGGTGGATGGCTTCAAACTTGGCCATTTCAATTCCAACAGCGAGGTCAAGGTGACCATGCGGCTGGATGCGGGCAAGGTGCATGCGATGGGGTATAGCCTTTACTGGTTCTATCCCTAGCGACCAATGGAGATAGCACCTCTTCCGTACAGGTGCATGGTTGCCAGTGCGCTGTTTACCTCTAGTGGCCGCTCCGGCAGTAGGCTGCTTCTTCAAAGGCCTGCCATGCTTGGCAGGCCTTTTTGTCTCCTTGGAACTTGGTGATCTGCCCTTTGTGACAGGCGGCAGCGCATTTCTTTTATTGTAATTTAATAAATTAATTAATTTGGTAAAACAATCTGTCCCGGGGATGCGCTCATAACTTGCGATGCGAGGTGAGGAATGCTGCACCGTGTCAGCTGTGCGCTGGTGTTGTCTGGCGTACCATTTTTGACTGCTAAGGCCGAAACGAGGCCTGCCCAGCGCGCGGATGTTGTCAGGTGTGGCTCCAATGGCACCTTGCTGATGACGGGGGAGGCTTGTGGCAGCAAGGCTGGATATGAAAAGTTGGTCGCGAACCATTGTGGCTCGATACCAAACTGGGGACCGGTTGTCACTTTTGTGTTCGACGAAGTCGATACCCCGAATTATCAATATGAGAAAGTTCAATGTAATAGGCCTAGCGGCGGGACTCTTGATATCTACTACTACTCTCGCTGGATTGGGGAGGGCCCAGCCTTCTGCCCGGACGCTTCGTGGACGTTATCCACGGATGGCCTTAGTTGCAGCAGGCTGGACCCAGAGCAATGCGTAGAAACCGCAATGCTGGCCCCATGGGCCAAGGCCGCTCCCAGCAAACCCTGCCCGCCACCTTGCAAGCCGGATATCAATGCCGTTACCCAAGAAAAGCTGCTGGCCGCCATCGTGTACGGTGAAAGCTCGGTGCAGCAAGTGAAGGAGGAGATGTATGGCATTGCTTCGGCAATGGTCAGGAGGCGCGATGCCTGGCAGCAGGGAGGATCGCTGCAAAAGTTCCTGAAGAAGTACCCACGATATGCCTATGCGGTTACCGATGGCAATGTGCGTTACAAGGAGTTGATGTGCGCCAGTGATGCTAATAAATACACGCAGGCATATGAGGCAGCGAGAAATGCGTTGGCCTATGGGGTGGATTACAGTAATGGAGGGTGTTTCTGGGATGGGGTATCTAAAGATCTCAAAATAAAGGGTGAAAAGCATTACAGATATAAAGTTGGGTTCCGTTTTGTTGAACCTGAGCACAATATCTTTGGGGTAATGCCACCACCAGCACGAAAGGAGCAAGGGACATTTGATACATATGATTATATGTATGATTCAACAGCTGCTTATGGAGATACCATTTTTTGGAAAGTTAATGATCGATATTTAAAGGCAGAAAGGGCGAAGCAATGCAAGTGAGAAAATATATGGCCAGTGTGTTATTGGTGTGCTTTAACTATGTGTTGGCGGCTCCACCTGATGACGTTGTAAAAAGTTGTTATAACTGGGGTCCGGCATCTCATAATATCAAAATGACCAAGTTGTATGGGGCTTTTTCAGATAAGCCAGATTTTGGCTGTGAAGATCAGCTAGATATTTTTGTTGATGGTAAAAAATATGGCTATGGTTTTGTAACTTGTAATGATCAATCATACCTAATTATAGGTAGTGAAAAGTTTTTGGCAGCGCAAGCAGTTAATAACTCTGTTGATGGACGGGTTAAACCTGGTGACGGCTTTTCAAATGCTGGGACTGTTTTTTTTGATATCACAAAAGAGAGACAATCTTATATTTGTGTGTTGACGCCGGCTTTTGAAACAGGGAAGGGGGCAGCTTATGCTACCTTTTATCTTATTAAGCGTGCTTCATCATCAGTTAAGCCTGAGGTGAATTTTTACTTTTTAGATGAAATAAGATAATTGAAATGCTTATATTGTTTGTTTAAGGGTAAGGAAATCAGGGCGATGCAATTAATTAAATGTACCATTGGTGTGGTAATGATGGGGTCAAGCTATGCTATAGCAAATCCATCTGTGGACATAGTTAATAGTTGCTATCAAAGAGGGGCGGTTTCTAATGGTATAAAAAAGGTGGATATAGAAGGCACTTTTGTTGATAAGCCTTCAGCAGGTTGCGAAGATCAATTGGAAGCTAATTTTGAAGGGGAAACCTATGGGGCAGCTACTTGTAATGATAATCAATACTTGATAGTTGCTAATAAAATGTTCCTCGCCTCGCAGGCCATTAACCTCTCAATTGATAAGCGAATTAGGCCGGGTGATGATTTTTCAGCAACAAGATCGGTTTGGCTTGCATTTTCGAAAGGCAATGAATCCTATGTGTGCATGCTTAGAACTGCATTTGAAATGGGGAAGGGGCGTGGGTATGCGGCTTTTTATTTAATGAAACATAGGCCCGCTCCTGCTAAGCCAGAAGTATATTTTTATTTTCTAGATAAAGTTGATTGGTCTAAATGAATTCTGTCTGTGAATGGGTGGTTCGCATCACACCGTTGTCATTAACAAACAGGCCGGCATTTGCCGGCCTGTTCGCTTTTCCCGCTCAGTAAGGATCTTATTGCCGCGCGGTACGGCTATTGCCCACCGGCATCTCGCCGCAATTGCTGCGGAAGGGGTTGATGTCCAGCCCGCCGCGGCGGGTGTAGCGCGCGTAGACGGTGAGGCGGCTGGGCGCGCAGGCGCGGAGCAGATCGGTGAAGATGCGTTCCACGCATTGTTCGTGGAATTCATTGTGCTGGCGGAAGCCTATCAGGTAGCGCAGCAGCGCCTCGCGGTCCAGCCGCGGGCCGGTGTAGCGGATCTGCACGCTGCCCCAGTCCGGCTGGCCGGTGACCAGGCAGTTGGATTTCAGCAGATGACTGCACAGGGTTTCGCTGACGATGTCGCTGGCGTCGGCGCGCAGGATCTGCGGGCAGGGCGCGTAGTTGTCCACCTCGATGTCCAGCTCGTCGATGCATTCGCCAGCCAGTTCGGCGATGGTTTCGCCGCCAAACTGCTGCGGCAGCATGATGTCGACGCCTATCGGCTTGCCGGCGGCGGCGGACAGGTCGTCGGCTAGTTGGCGGCGCAGCGCGTCCAGGCCGGCCATCCGGGTCTGGTTGTAGCTGTTCAGATAGAGCTTGAACGATTTGGATTCGATCAGGCTAGGGCTGTCGGCCGGGATGCGGAAGGTGGCGATGCCTACCTGCGGCTTGCCGCGGGCATTGAGCCAGGACAGTTCGAAACCGGTCCAGATGTCCACGCCGGCAAACGGCAGCGCGGCGGCGTCCACGCCGATTTCATCGCGCTTGACTTGGCGCGGGATCGGAAACAGCAGGCTGGGATCGTAATGATCCTGATAGCTGACGGTTTTGCCCAGGGGGGAGTGTTCCGGGGACATGGCTTGTGTGTTCATGGTTTGAATTATATCGGTTTCCGCCGCGGCGGCCTTCTCGTCAGAGCAGGCCCTTGCGCCACAGCGCCATCAAATCCATGGTCAGCGCCACGCTGCAATGCAGCGCGATGCCCAGCCAGATGGAGCGGTAGCGGTAGCTGAGCGCGCCCAGCGCGACGCCGGCGATGATGGCGGCCAGGCTTTCCAGCAGCGGTTTTTCAAAATGGATCATGCAATAGGGCAGCACCATCACGAAGATGGCGCAGACGCCCAGCCGTGGTTTGAGGCCGTGCACCATATAGCCGCGGAAGAAGAATTCCAGCGCGGCGAATTGGGCGAAATACAAGAGCTCCCACAGCAGCCAGTGCGGCCACATGCTTTCGCCGGAGCTGAGGCGGAAGAAGGGGTAGATCTTCAAGAAGCCGGGCTGGCCGGACGCCCACCACACCAAGGGCAGCATCACGGCGTAGAACAGCGGGAACAGCTTGAGGTCGGCCTTCAGCGTGGCGCGGTCCGGCCAGGCCAGGCCGAAGTCGCTCAGCGGGCGGCGGTCGATCAGGCGTATGGCCAATAGCGGCAGCAGGCAGTAGCTGATGATGCTGGCCAGCGCCCAGTAAGCGACGCGGTAGAGGTCGGTATCCGGGTTGTGCGCCACTTGTTGGCGGAAGGACAGGCCCAGCGCCGGCCACCATTGCTGCAGCCAGTCCAGCATCCAGTGGCGGTTGGCCGGGTAGTACAGCAAGGTCAGGCTCAGACAGCTGACCAGCAGCACGCCGGCCGTCTGGCGGTCGGCTGGGCTCAGCACAGGCGGGCGCGGCTGGCTGGCCATGTTCAGCGTTCGCGGCGCATGAAGTCGCGTGGGCGGAAGCCGAGCGCGAACAGCGCGGCGAAATAGGTGATTGCGCCGGCCACCACCAGCAGGCTGAGCCAGGACACGCGCTGCCAGGCCGGGCCATGCCAGTGAACCGGCAGCAGCCATTGCAGCGCCAGCAGCACCGCGGTCATCGCTAGGATGGCGACGGCCATCTTGCCCAGGAAGCCGCCCCAGCCGGCGGAGGGCAGGTACAGGCCGCGCTTGAGCAGCGCGCGCAGCAGCAGGCCGGCGTTGAGGCAGGAGGCGAGGCCGATGGACAGCGCCAGGCCGGCGTGCTTGAGCGGAAACACGAAGGTCAGGTTCATCAACTGGGTCAGGCACAAGGTGATCAGCGCGATGCGCACTGGGGTCTTGATATCCTGGCGCGCGTAGAAGCCGGGCGCCAGCACCTTGACCAGGATCAGGCCGAGCAGGCCGAAGGAGTAGGCGATCACCGCCTGCTGCGACATCAGCGCGTCGTGGGCGGTGAATTTGCCATAAGTGAACAGGGTGGCCAGCAGCGGGCCGGACAACAGGCCCAGGCCCACCGTGGCTGGCACCGCCAGCAGCAGCGACAGGCGGATGCCCCAGTCCAGCAGCACGCTGAATTCGCCGTCGGAGCGAGTGGCGGCGTGTTTGGACAGCGAGGGCAGCAGGATGGTGCCCAGCGCCACGCCCAGCACGCCGGAGGGGAATTCCATCAGCCGATCAGCGTAATACATCCAGGACACGCTGCCGGTGGGCAGGAAGGAGGCGAAGGTGGAGTTGATCAGCAGCGAGATCTGCGCCACCGACACGCCGAAGATGGCCGGCCCCATTTGTTTGATCACGCGCCAGACCGCCGGGTCGCGGAAGGCGAACACCGGGCGCGCCAGCATGCCTATCTGTTTCAGGAAGGGCAGTTGCCACACCAGCTGCACCAGGCCGCCGACGAAGACCGCCCAGGCCAGCGCCATGATGGGCGGGTCGAAGTGGCTGCTGAAGAACAGCGCGAACACGATGAAGCTGAGGTTGAGGAAGGTGGGCGTGAAGGCCGGAATCGAGAACTTGCCCCAGCTATTGAGCACGCTGCCGGTCATCGAGGACAGCGAAATGAAGAAGATATAGGGAAAGGACACGCGCAGGATGTCGGCGAACAGGGCGGCCTTGGCCGGCTCGCGGTAAAAGCCGGGCGCGGAGATCCACATGATCAGCGGCGCGGCCAGCATGCCGATGGCGGTGACCAGCAGCAGCACCGAACCCAGCACGCCGGTGATCTTGGCGATGAATTCGCGGGTTTCCTCTTCGCTGCGCTGGTTCTTGTATTCGCCGAGAATGGGCACGAAAGCCTGCGAAAACGCGCCTTCGGCGAACAGGCGGCGCAGCATGTTGGGAATCTTGAAGGCGGCGTTGAAGGCGTCGGCGGCCATGCCGGCCCCGAACACGCGAGCGATGATGGTATCGCGGACCAGGCCCAGGATGCGGGACACCATGGTCATGCTGCTGACAGCAGCCAGAGCCTTGAGCAGATTCATGTTGCGGGTGGTTTATCTAGCGTTGAGCAAGCCCGCTAGTGTACGCCGCCAGGTTTATTGTTGCAAAACCTGAGTTTAGGGCTTAGAATCGCGGGTTTCAGATTCCGCTCATCAGGAGAAAGATTCATGGCTAACAGCGCACAAGCTCGCAAGCGTGCACGCACAGCCCTTAAGCAGCGCGCGCACAACGCCAGCCTGCGTACTGCGTTCCGTACCGCAGTTAAGAAAGTGCTCAAGGCAGTTGAAGCAGGCGATAAAGCCGCTGCCAAGGTAGTGTTCCAGACTTCCGAAAAAGTGATCGACCGCATTGCTGACAAGGGCGTGTTCCACAAGAACAAGGCCGCTCGTCACAAGAGCCGTCTGTCGGCTCAGATCAAGGCCATGGCCTGATCAACAGCCCAGCGCTGAAGAATACGCAAAGGCTCCGCATCGCGGGGCCTTTTGTGTATCTGGCGTTTCGATTTCCCTCGCTGGAGGCGTGGCAATGTCGGGATGGATGGCTTGGGCGCTGGCCTTGTGCGCGGCGCAGACCCTGGCGGCGGAACTGCCGCAGCAATTGGCCGAATGCGGCCGCCTGGCGGACGCCAAGCTGCGTCTGGCCTGCTATGACGGGCTGGCCGCCGGCCTGCCCGAGGTGGCGCGGCCTGTGCCCGCGCCGGAACCGCCATTGGCCGCCGCGCCTGGCGGCGCGGAGCGGGTAATGCCGGACACGGTGGCGGTGGCCAGCCGGCTGGCCGAGGCCTGGGACTTGGATGGACGCTCGCGCGGCGATACCTTCGGCTTCCGCATGTATCGCCCCAATTACTATCTGCCGGTGTGGCAGATGGCCAAGCCCAATAATGAGCCGCAGTCGCCGACCCGGCCGCCCAGCCAGACTCCTGGCGGCGATCTGGACAAGACCGAGGCCAAGTTCCAGCTGTCGTTCAAGACCAAGGTGTGGGAAGACATCTTCGATACCCCGCTGAACCTGTGGTTCGCCTATACCCAGCAGTCGCATTGGCAAATTTACAACAAGGCGCATTCCGCGCCGTTCCGCGAAACCGATTACGAGCCGGAGCTGATCCTGAGCTTCCCGCTGCCGTCCTCCTGGGCCTGGGGCGATACCCGGCTGCGCATGGGCGGCCTGGGCCTGCTGCACCAGTCCAACGGCCGCGCCAATCCCCTATCGCGCAGCTGGAACCGGGTGTACGCGATGGCGGCGCTGGATAATGGTCCGTTCACCTTGCAGGGCCGCTGGTGGGCGCGGCTGCCGGAGTCCGGCGACAACGATGACAATCCGGACATAATGAAATACATGGGGCACGGGGATCTGCAGGCGATCTACCAATATAGGGGCCAGACCTTCAGCGCCTTGTGGCGGCCGAATTTCGACAGCGGCAAGCATGGCTTGCAACTGGACTGGAGCTTCCCGCTGAAGGGCAAGCTGCGCGGCTATGTGCAGGCTTTCGATGGTTATGGCGAAAACCTGATCGATTACAATGCGCGCACCCGCGCGCTGGGCGTGGGGCTGACGATGAGCGACTGGCTGGAATAAGAGCGGCCGGCGACGCGCGCGTCTTGCCTTGGGCATGTCGCCGCCGCTCCAAACCGGCCCGCCTTGTGGACGGGCCCGGCGTTTTACTGCAGCAGCGCGGCCACCTGGCGCGCCATTTCGCCTTCCTCGTCGGTGGGCAGCACATAGGCGGCGCGCGCGCTGGCTGCGGTGGTCAGCCGCCGCGCTTGGGCCAGGTTGGCGGCCTGGTCGACTTCGAAGCCCAGCCAGGCCAGTTGCTGCAGCACCCGGCCGCGCACTTCCGGCGAGTGCTCGCCCACGCCGGCGGTGAACACCAGCGCGTCAAGGCCCTTCATCGCCGCCGCCAGGCTGGCCGTTTCGCGCGCCACGCGGTAGCAGAACAGTTCCACCGCCTCGCGCGCCGCTGGCAGATCGCTGGCCAGCAGTTCGCGCATATCGGACGAGATGCCGGAGACGCCGAGCAGCCCGGAGTTCTTGTACAGCTCGCGCCTCACCTCGGCCACGCTCATGCCGGCCTGTTCCTGCCAGTAGAGAATGACCTCCGGATCGATATAGCCGGGGCGGCTGCCCATCATCAGCCCGTCCACCGCGGAGAAGCCCATGCTGGACGCCATGCTGCGGCCGGCGTCCAGCGCGCAGGCGCTGGCGCCGCTGCCCAAGTGGCAGACCACCACCTTGGCGCGCTCCAGGCCCAACTCCGGCAGCCGCCGCGCGATGGCGGCATAGGACAGGCCGTGGAAGCCGTAGCGGCGGACGCCCTCGTCATGCCAGTGGCGGGCGATGCCGAAGCGGGTGGCCACTTCCGGCTGCTGGGCGTGGAAGGCGGTGTCGAAGCAGGCGAACTGCGGCAGCCTGGCGTCGTATTCCTCGAAAGCGGAAATCACCGCCAGGCTGACCGGCTGGTGCAAGGGCGCCAGCGCCACATACTCTTCCAGCTGGGCGCGGATGTCGGCGTTCAGCCGCGTCGCGGCGGTGAAGCGGCCGCCGCCGTGCACCACGCGGTGCACCACCGCCACGGGTTCCAGTTGCTGATCGGCCAGGCTGTTGATCACCGAGGCGATGGCGTTGGCGCGGCCGCCGTCGTCCAGCGCGCGGCAGCTCAGCATCTGGCCCTTGCCGTCCAGCAATTGCAGCTCCGGCTTGGCCTGGCCGAAACGGTCCACCATGCCGCGCGCCAGTAGTTGGCGTCCGTCCGGCGCGAAGGCGCGGAATTTCAGCGTGGACGAACCGGCGTTGACGGCAAGCAGCACCCGGCTCATGGCCGCGGCCCGCTTTGCCGGCGCTTGTGCGCCAGCAGATTGGCCACCGCGGCGGAGGCCAGGCGGCCGGTGGCGTCGTCGGCGCGGCTGGTCAGCACGATGGGCGCGCGCGCGCCCATCACGATGCCGGCGGAGGCCGCTGCGGCCAGATAGGTCAGCTGCTTGCCCAGCATATTGCCGGCTTCCAGGTCCGGCACCAGCAGGATGTCGGGATCGCCGGCCACCGGCGAGACGATGCCCTTGCTGTCGGCGGCTTCGCGCGAGATGGCGTTGTCGAAGGCCAGCGGGCCGTCGAGGATGGCGCCGGTGATCTGGCCGCGATCCGCCATCTTGCACAGCGCGGCGGCGTCCAGCGTGGAGCGCATCGCCGGATTGATGGTTTCCACCGCGGCCAGGATGGCCACCTTGGGCTGGGAAATGCCCAGCGCCTGGGTCAGGTCGATGGCGTTCTGGCAGATGTCGCGCTTGGTCAGCAGATCGGGCTCGATATTGATCGCGGCGTCGGTGATGAACAGGTAGCGCGGATAGGTTTCCACCTTCATGATCCAGACGTGGCTGATGCGGCGGTCGGTGCGGATGCCGGTGCCGCGGGCCAGCGCCTCGCCCATGAATTCATCGGTGTGCAGGCTGCCCTTCATCAGGATGTCGGCGTAGCCGTCGCGCACCAGGCTCACCGCCTGTTCGGCGGCGGCGTGGCTGTGTGGCACGTCGACCAGCTCGAAGCGGCTCAGGTCCACTTCCAGTTCGTCGGCCAGCTTGGCCAGCCTGGCGGCGGGGGCCACCAGGATGGGGGTGGCGATGCCGTGGTCGGCGGCTTCCACCGCGCCCAGCAGCGCTTCGCGGCTGCAGGGATGGGCCACCGCCATCGGCAGCGGGCCCAGGCCGATGGCCTGTTGCAGGATGTCGGCGAAAGCGTGTTCGTCGCGTGTCATGGCGTGCTCCCTCAGGCCTTGATGTGGTGGCCGCCATCGACATAGATGGTCTGACCGGTCAGGCCGCGGGCGGCGTCGGAGATCAGGAAGGCGCAGGTGGTGCCCACGTCCTCGATTTCCACCAGGCGGTTTTGCGGCGCGCGGGCGATGGCGTCCTCGATCAACTGGTCGAAGTGGGCGATGCCGGAGGCGGCGCGAGTGCGCAGCGGGCCGGGGGAGACCGCGTGCACGCGGATGTTCTTGGAGCCCAGTTCGCTGGCCAGATAGCGCGACACGCTTTCCAGCGCCGCCTTGACCGGACCCATGATGTTGTAGTTCTCCACCACTTTGTCGGCGCCGTAATAGCTCATGGTGATCAGGCTGCCGCCCTGGCTCATCAAGGGCTCGGCCAGGCGCGCCATTTCGATGAAGGAGTAGCAGGACACGCGCATCGCTTGCTGGAAGCCCTCCAGCGAACAGTCGGTGACGCGGCCGTGCAGATCGTCCATCGGGCAGAAGGCGATGGAGTGAATGACGAAATCCAGTTTGCCCCATTGCTGACGAATGGCCTCGAACACCGCCTCCATCTGACCGGGCTGCTCCACGTCCAGCGGCAGCACCAGCGGCGAACCCAGCTGGTCGGCCAGCGGGCGCACGTATTTCTCCGCTTTCTGGTTCAGGTAGGTGACGGCGAACTCGGCGCCCAGGTCGCGCAGCACGCTGGCGCAACCATAGGCGATGCTGTTCTCGTTGGCGATGCCTACGATCAGGCCTTTCTTGCCGGCAAGAATGTTGCGAATGCTTTCCATCTGACCCTCTTGGTAAACCATGTGACCTCCGGGATTTGTAGGGTTGCAGGGCAGTATTGCGGGCTAATGAAGCAAAGGGATTTTTGTATTGACGATTCAGTCGGATATAATCGACGATTCGGCGGATGGATGACTCGACGTTGGAGCCGTTCATCCGCGTCTGTCCGACTAGGCATGTCGAGCGGAAGTTCACGCTCGGATAGTGCAGTGCAGCATGAGTTCGGTCTATTATGCCATCATGATTACTGGTGGGGAAGCAAAGCTATGCCAATCTACGAATACCGTTGCGGCGCCTGCGGCGTCGCCAAAGAGCACCTGCAAAAACTCAGCGACGAGCCGATCGCGCAATGCCCGGCCTGTGGCAGCGCCGAATACCGCAAGCAGCTGTCGGCCGCCGGCTTCCAGCTGAAGGGTTCCGGCTGGTACGCCACCGACTTCAAGGGCGGCGCGTCCAGCGGCTCGTCCTCCGCGTCTTCTGACAGCGGCGGCGGTCATAGCTGCGGCACTGGCTGTGGGTGCGCGTAAACCCCGATGACGCCGCAAATAAAAATGACGCTGAAGGGCTACCTGGTCACCGGCTTGCTGGTGTGGCTGCCCTTGGCCGTGACCTTGTGGGTGCTGAACCTGATCGTCACCTCGCTGGACCAGACGCTGAACCTGCTGCCGCAGGAATGGCAGCCCGAGGCCTTGCTTGGCTTCCACTTGCCCGGCCTGGGCGTGGTGCTGTCGGTGCTGATTCTGTTGGGCACCGGCATGTTGGCCGCCAATGTGCTGGGCCAGCGCGTGCTGGACATGTGGGACGCGCTGCTGTCGCGTATCCCGGTGGTGAAGAGCATCTACAACAGCGTCAAGCAAGTCAGCGACACGCTGCTGTCCGACTCCGGCCAGGCCTTCAAGAAGGCGCTGCTGGTGCAGTTTCCCCATTCCGGCATGTGGACGGTGGCGTTTCAGACCGGCCCGCTGCCTGATGTCGTGTCCGCATCCTTGTCCGACGACGAGTTCATCGGCGTTTACGTGCCCACCATCCCCAACCCGACTTCGGGTTATTTCGTGATGGTGGCCAAGAAGGACACCCGCGAATTGAACATGAGCGTGGACGAAGCGTTGAAATACGCGATTTCCATGGGCATGGTGGCGCCTAACCCGCCGCCGGCCGCTCAGCGTCCGCGCCTGAACGACGAACATAATCGACAGGGCTAGGCCGCCACCCTGTCTAGCCCATAAAGCCTTCTTTTCCCCCTGGCGGGGATACCTCAGCGAATTTGAATAAAAGGGTTTACCCAAATGCGAACCGACTATTGCGGACTTATTGACAAAAAATACCTGGGTCAGACCGTGACCGTGAAGGGCTGGGCTCACCGCCGCCGCGACCATGGCGGCGTGATCTTCATCGACCTGCGCGACCGCGAAGGCCTGGTGCAGGTGGTGATCGATCCGGACACCCCGGAAGCGTTCCAACTGGCCGACAGCAGCCGCGGCGAATACGTGCTGTCCATCACCGGCATCGTGCGCGAGCGTCCGGCCGGTACCGCCAACAGCAAGATGATTTCCGGCGAGATCGAAATCCTGGCCAAGGAAATCGAAATCCTCAACGCCGCCGCCACGCCGCCGTTCCAGATCGACGACGAGAACCTGTCCGAGAACGTGCGTCTGACCAACCGCGTGATCGATCTGCGCCGCCCGGCGATGCAGAAAAACCTGCGTCTGCGCTACAAGGTGGCGATGGGCGTGCGCAACCATCTGGACAAGCAGGGCTTCATCGACATCGAAACCCCGATGCTGACCCGCTCCACGCCGGAGGGCGCGCGCGATTACCTGGTGCCGTCCCGCGTGCACCCGGGCGAATTCTTCGCGCTGCCGCAATCGCCGCAGCTGTTCAAGCAATTGCTGATGGTGGCCGGCTTCGACCGCTACTACCAGATCACCAAGTGCTTCCGCGACGAAGACCTGCGCGCCGACCGTCAGCCTGAATTCACCCAGATCGATATCGAGACCTCGTTCCTGAACGAGGACCAGATCATGGATATCACCGAGGGCATGACCAAGGAGATCTTCCGCGACGTGCTGGGCGTGGAGCTGCCGCAGTTCCCGCGCATGACTTACGCCGACGCGATGTTCTACTACGGCTCGGACAAGCCGGACATGCGCGTGGACCTGAAATTCACCGAACTGACCGATGTGATGAAGTCGGAAGAGTTCAAGGTGTTCCGCGGCGCGGCCGACATGGCCAACGGCCGCGTGGTGGCGCTGCGCGTGCCGGGCGGTTCCGGCCTCAGCCGCAAGGAAATCGACGACTACACCCAGTTCGTCAGCATCTACGGCGCCAAGGGTCTGGCCTACATCAAGGTCAACGACGCCAGCAAGCCGACCGAAGAAGGCCTGCAGTCGCCCATCGTCAAGTTCCTGTCCGCGGATGGCCTGAAAGCCATCATCGAGCGCACCGGCGCGCAAAACGGCGACATCATCTTCTTCGGCGCGGACAAGGCCAAGGTGGTGAACGAGGCCATCGGCGCGCTGCGCATCAAGATCGGTCACGAACATGGCCTGGCCAACGGCTACTTCGTCAAGGAATGGCGCCCGCTGTGGGTGGTGGACTTCCCGATGTTCGAGCACGACGAGGACGACGACCGCTGGACCGCCTGCCACCATCCGTTCACCAGCCCCAAGCAGGGCCATGAGGACCTGATGGCCACCAATCCGGGCGCCTGCCTGGCGCGCGCCTACGATATGGTGCTGAACGGCTGGGAAATCGGCGGCGGCTCCATCCGTATCCATCGCGCCGAGATCCAGGAAAAAGTGTTCGGCGCGCTGAAGATCAGCCCGGAAGAGCAGCAGAACAAGTTCGGCTTCCTGCTGGACAACCTGAAGTTCGGCGCGCCGCCGCACGGCGGCCTGGCTTTCGGCCTGGATCGTCTGGTGACGCTGATGTGCGGCGCGGAGTCCATCCGCGACGTGATCGCCTTCCCGAAAACCCAGCGCGCCCAGTGCCTGCTGACCAACGCGCCCAACGCGGTGGACGACAAGCAGCTGCGCGAACTGAACCTGCGTCTGCGCCAGAAGGCCGAGCCGTCCGCTTGATGCCGGCTTGACGCGATGTTGACGGCCGCTGCCCATGCAGCGGCCGTTTTTATTTGGCGCGGCTGGACGGCTCGGCTTGAACCTTGGGCATTCGCCCCGATCTAATAGCAGCCTTAGCTATTCTCAAGGCGCGCCCGCCGCAGCGGCATTGCAAAACTTTATCGCAACGATATGGATTTACAATTTGCCGATCCCGGCCGGGCTGATTTATAAAGCCTCGCATTCCGCCGCGTTTCCCGATGCCCGATCAGGGAAGCGCAGTCACACCAAGACCTTTAAGGAGATCCGCAATGGCCGTACTCGTTGGCAAGCAAGCCCCCTTCTTCGATGGCGCGAAAACCTTTTCCGCCGTGCTGGGCGATGGTCAGATCGTTGACAACTACTCCTTCAAGCAAGCTACCGCCGGCAAGTACGCGGTAGTGTTCTTCTACCCGCTGGACTTCACCTTCGTGTGCCCGTCCGAGCTGATCGCCTTCGATCACCGCCTGGCCGACTTCAAAGCCAAGAACGTGGAAGTGATCGGCGTGTCCATCGACAGCCAGTTCTCCCATGCCGCATGGCGCAACACCCCGGTGGAAAAAGGCGGTATCGGCCAAGTTGGCTACACCCTGGTGGGCGATATCCAGCACGAACTGTGCAAGGCCTTCGACGTTGAAGCCGAAGGCGGCGTCGCTTTCCGCGGCTCCTTCCTGATCGACCGCTCCGGCGTGGTGCAGCACCAAGTGGTGAACAACCTGCCGCTGGGCCGCAATGTGGACGAAATGCTGCGCATGGTTGACGCGCTGCAGTTCACCGAAGAGCACGGCGAAGTGTGCCCGGCCGGTTGGAACAAGGGCAAGAAGGGCATGAAGCCCAGCGCCGAAGGCGTGGCTTCCTACCTGGCGGAAAACGCCAAGGATTTGTAATCGGTATTCGGATCGAACACGATCCGGCATACACGCCCCGCGCGCCTTGGCCCGCGGGGCTTTTTCATGCCCGGACGCACCGGACTGGCGCTTTGCCCGCTATAACGGAAAAATAAGCCATCCGGAATTCGTCAGACGCCAGCCATGCCTCCGCCGATCAGCCAGTTGGACAGCCTCACCATGCTGCATGTCATGCGCTCGACCCACGTGGTGGTACCGCATGCGCTGCTGGGCTCGGCGCTGCTGGCGGCGCTGGAGTGGGGCCGGACGCCGTGGCTGCCGTCGCTGCTGTGGCTGGTGGCGTTCTGGCTGCTGTTGCTGGCCCTGTGGGGCACTACCTGGCGAGCCAGCCGCTGCCCCGACCACGACGACTGGCAGATCGCCGCGCTGCACCGCCGTTTCGCTGCGCAGATCACCTGTGTCGGCGTGGGCTGGGGTCTAGCCGCCTGGGTGCTGATGCCGAGCGGGGACCTGACCTACAGCCTGATCGTGGTGTTGTGGGGGATTGCGGTCAGCGCGGTCCAGGGCGCGATGCTGTCCGCGCGGCGCGAATTGTTCTTTGGCTTCGTGCTGCCGATCTGGGGCTTGATCCTGCTGCGCCTGTTTCTGTCGCCGGAAGCGGTATTCCGCTGGGTGGGCGTTTCCGGCGCGATCTACCTGCTGGTGCTGGTGCAGTTCACCGCCAGGTTGCACCGCTTCGCCCATGAGTCCATGAGCCAGCGCGCGCAGAACACCGACCTGTTGCGCGAACTGATGCTGGAGCAGCGCCAGCTGGAGAGCTACAACGCGATGCTGGAACAGAAGAACGTGGAGCTGGACCAGGCGGTGGAGCGCATCAGCGAACTGGCCTCGCGCGACCCGCTGACCGGCGCCTTGAACATGCGCGCGCTGATGCGGGAAATGGAGCGGCTGCTGGCGCGTTCGGAAACGCAAGGCGCGCCCTTCGCCATCGCCATCATCGATCTGGACCATTTCAAGCGCATCAACGACAGCCACGGCCATGCGCGCGGCGACGATGTGCTGCAGCAGTTGTGCGTATTGGTACAAGAGGAATTGGCGGATGGCGAATTGTTCGGCCGCTACGGCGGCGAAGAGTTTCTGCTGCTGGCGCCGGCCTGCAACGGCGCGGAACTGAGCCGGCGCATGGAAGCGCTGCGCGGCAAGATCAGCGGCTGGGACTGGCGACGCTGGAGCGGCGATCTGCCGGTGACCTTGTCCTGCGGCGTGGCCGCCTGGCGGCCGGGAGCCGGACCGCAGGCCCTGCTGCAACAGGCGGACAAGGCGTTGTACCAGGCCAAGGAAATGGGACGAGACCGGGTTTGCCTGGCACGGGAGGGCGAGGCATGAGGCGCTGGCTAGGCGCGCGCCCCTTTCCCTGGGAAAGCCCGCAACCGCAGCTGGAGGCGGAATTGGTGCGCCAATTTGTGTCCATGCTCAATATTTCCATCTTGCAGTCCTTTGTCGCTATTCCCTTGTTTGGTCTGCTGATGTACCGCCATGCGCCCGGCTGGCGCATCCTGTTCTGGTCGGGCTTGTTCCTGCTGATGGAGTTGCTGTTCGCGCGGCTGGCGCATCGCTTTCGCCTGCAGGCGCGGCGCCAGGAGCAGGTGTTCGCGCATTACCTGGGATTGCGGCGCTTGATGCTGTGCAGCGCCATGGTGTGGAGCATGATGATGTGGTTCATGTTTCCGGAGCAGGAGGGCGCTTATCGCATCGTCGTGGTGCTGTGGCTGGCCGGCGGTTTCGCCGCGGTCTGTCTCTTGATGGCTCCCTGTCGTGATTTGCATCTGACTTTCTTCATCGGCTATTGGGCCTATCCGCTGTACCGCTTTTATAGCGAGGGCGGCGTGCTGTACAGCGCCTTGCTGGCCGGCGCGGTGATCTTCATCCTGGTGCAATGGGAGTTTCTATCCAGTTTCAATCCGCTGCTGCGCGACACCGTGCGGCTGCGCGAACAGAATGCGGTGGTGCTGCGCCGGCTGCAGAGCGTGCACGCGGAAAGCGAGGGGAAACGGGAGTTGCTGGAGCAGCGGCGGAACATGCTGCGCCAGGCGGTGGAGCAATTGCACGCGCTGGCCGAATCCGATGTGCTGACCGGCTGTCTCAATCAGCGGGCCTTGCGCAGCCGCATGGCGGCGCTGGATCAGGACGCGGAAGCGGCGTGGAGCCTGGCAATGCTGGATCTGGATGATTTCAAGTCCATCAACGATCGCTTCGGCCACCTGGTGGGCGACCAGGTGTTGCAGCAGTCGGCGCAACATATCGCCGCTTGTCTGCAGCCGGAAATGATCTTGGCGCGCTACGGTGGCGAAGAGTTCGTGGTGCTGGCGCCGGGCCTGGCGCCGGAGCGGCTGGCGGAGACGATGGAGCGGGTGCGGCTGGTGTTGGCGGAGGCTGGTTTGGATGGCTTGCCGGCGGGGCTGGCGCAGACGGTGTCGATAGGCGTGGCTGGCCGGCCGGAGGAGGGCGGCAGCCAGCAGGCCTTGCTGCGGGCGGACGCCGCCCTGTATTCGGCCAAGCAGCAGGGGCGCAACCGGGTGCGCGTCTGGCGCGAAGACCGGCAGGCTTGAGCCCGTCAGGCTGTGGCTGTCGCGCGGGCCGGTCCCAGGATTTCACGCAACGCCGCGTGCTGGAGCAGCGCGGACACGCAGACGACGGCCGCGCACAGCCACCAGAGCGAGATGCCGCCGAAATGACCGTACAGCCAGGTGCCCAGCGCCGGCGCGAACAGGGTGCGGCCTTGCCAGATCGCGTTGTACAGGCCCAGGTAACGGCCGCGCAGCCGACCTTCGGAGCGGTGCATCACCAGCATGGTGTAACAGGGGGAAATCAGCAGCTCGCCCAAGGTCAGCGTGAACATCATCAATAACGCCCAGACCGGGCCGACGCCGGCGGTCAGCCACAGAAAGGACAAGCCGGTCAGCAGCACCCCGGCCTGGGTGCTGGCCAGCAGGCCCCAGTCCAGGATGCGGCGGCTGATCGGGATCTGCAGCGCCACCACCATCAGCCCGTTCAGGGTGAACAGATAACCCATCCATTGCGGGCCCAGTTGATAATGCTCGCGAAGGAATAAACCCAGCGTCACATAGATCTGGTCGAATACCGCGGTCATCAGCATCAGGGCCAGCAATATGCGCAGAAAGGGAAGGTCGCGCCAGGGACCGACCAGATCCGCGGCGCTGGTTTCGGCGGTTTCTAGCGTCGCCTGGTGGATGGACGCCGCGTCGTAGCGACGGTAGGCCCAGGCCAGCCAGGCGGCCGCGCTCAAGGTGGCGGCGGCGTTGGCCGCGTAGACCCAGCCATAACCGATGGCGGCCAGCGCGCCGCTGATCAGGCCGGCGATGGCGACGCCCAGGTTGAAGGCCACCCGCAGCATGCCCTGCGCCACCGCGCGTTGCTGCGGCTGGCAAGGCTCCAGCGCCAGCCGCTGATTGACCGGACGGAAGGCGCCGTCGCCGAGGCCGGACACCAGCAGCACCGGCACAAACAGCCATAAGGGAATGGCCAAGGCCAGCAGCAATAGACAGACGCCGGACGTGAACAGGAACAGGGTGGCCAGCTTGCGGCCATCGAAACGGTCGGACAGCGCGCCGCCCTTGAGCGAGCCCAATAGCGCGCCGGCGCCGTAGGCGGCCATCAGCAGGCCGATGGTGCCATAGCCCAGCTGATAGCTTTCGCGCAGATAGAGCGGCAGGAACAGCTTGGTGATACCGCCGATATTATTGATCAAGCTGCACAGCACCTGGATGTAGACCGTGGTGGGCAAGCCGCGGTAGGGCGCTATCAGGCGTTGTGGCCAGGGTGGGCGTGGCGGACGGCTCATGGCGATTCAGGATATGATTATGCTGTTGGCTTATCTTGCTGCATTGCAATACGAAATGTCAATGTAACAAATATCCTGTGGCCCTGAGGTCTGCTCAAAGGCCGGCGAGCAAGCGCGAGACAAAGCCCGGAGGCTCAGTTGAGCGGCAGCTTGGCCTTGACCGTGCGCATCATCTGCGGCTGGGCGGCGGCGATGGGATGCAAGCCGTCCGGCTGGAACTTCGACAGATCGGCCTCGAAGCCAGCCACCAGCAGCGGCACGAAGGGTAGGCGCTCGCGCTTGGCCAGCTCGGCGTAGGCGTTGCGGAACTCGGCGCCGTATTGCGGGCCATAGTTCGGGGGCAGGGCCATGCCCACCAGCAGCACCCTGGCCTTGCTTTGTTTGGCCAAGGCGATCATCTTGGACAGATTGCCGCGCATCTGCGCCAGCGGCAGGCCGCGCAGGCCGTCGTTGGCGCCCAGCTCCAGCACCACGATGTCGGGGCGATGGCGCGCCAGCGCGTCCGGCAGCCGGGCCAGCCCGCCGGCGGTGGTTTCGCCGGAGATGCTGGCATTGATGATACGGTGTTTCGCCCCCATCTCCTTGGCGAGCAGGCTGACCCAGCCCTGGCCCGGAGACAGGCCGTAGCCGGCGGACAGGCTGTCGCCGAACACCAGCACCGTGGCGGCGGAAGCCGGCTGCAGCAGCAAGCCCAGGCTGGCGGAAAGTAGAACTTTGCTTAGTATCGAGCGCATAAATGAATCCAATTGAAACCCAGGCGGTTTTGGCGGCCAGCGAACTGGCCAAGCAAGTGCATTTTCACGGTGAGCCGCTGAACATTCTGCGCAGCGCCACGCTGACCCTGTATCCAGGCGAGAGCGTGGCCATTGTCGGCGCGTCCGGTTCCGGCAAGTCTACCTTGTTGTCCTTGCTGGCGGGCCTGGATCACCCATCCGGTGGCGAAGTGGCCTTGTTCGGCCAGGCGCTGGCGGGCCTGAGCGAGGACGCGCGCGCCTTGCTGCGCAGAGACAAGGTGGGGTTCGTGTTCCAGAATTTCCAGTTGATGCCGCAATTGAGCGCGCTGGAGAACGTGATGTTGCCGCTGGAGCTGGCCGGCCGCGCCGACGCGCGCGAGGCTGCGCGCCAGATGCTGGACCGCGTCGGCCTCAGCCACCGGCTGGGCCATTACCCGCGGCATCTGTCCGGCGGCGAACAGCAGCGGGTGGCGCTGGCGCGCGCCTTCGTCATTCATCCTGGCCTGCTGTTCGCCGACGAGCCCACCGGCAATCTGGACCCGCACAGCGGCCGCCAGATCATAGACCTGCTGTTCCAGCTCAACGCCGAGCAGGGCACCGCCCTGGTGCTGGTCACCCATGACACCGAGCTGGCCAGCCGCTGCGATGCGATCTACCGGCTGGTGGAAGGCAAGCTCAACGGAGCGCGCTCATGACCTTGAGCGGCCGTTTGACCCTGGTGCTGCGCTTCATCCGCCGCGAACTGGTGTCCGGCGAACTCACCATCCTGGCCTTGGCGCTGGTGGTGGCGGTGATGGCGATGAGCAGCGTGGCCTTCTTCTCCGACCGGGTGGAGCGCGCGCTGACCACCCAGGCCACGCAGCTGCTGGCCGCCGATCTGGTGCTCAACGGCAACGCTCCGGCGCCGGAGTCCATCCGCCGCGAGGCGGAAAAGCGCGGCTTGCGGCTGGCCGACAATATCAGTTTTCCCTCCATGGTGTTCGCCGGCGGGCAGGCGACGCTGGCCACGTATAAGGCGGTCAGCGACAGCTATCCGCTGCGTGGCGAAGTCAGCGTGCGCCTGGCCGACGGCCGCGTCGAAACCGGCAGCCTGCGACCGGCCGCGGGCAGCGCCTGGGCCGACGCTCGCCTGATGCGGCGCTTGAAGCTGAAGCTGGGCGACACCCTGGGCGTAGGCGGCGCGCAATTGCGCCTGGCCGGCGAAATCGTCCGCGAGCCGGACGGGGCGATGGACTTGTACAACTTCGTGCCGCGGCTGATGTTCAACCGCGCCGACCTGGCCGCCACCGGCTTGATCCAGGAAGGCAGCCGAGCGCGCTGGCGCCTGATGTTCGCCGGGGACGACCGCGGCGTCGCCGACTTCCGCCAATGGCTGGACAAGGCCAAACCCAAGGACGCCCGGCTGGAAAACGTGGAGGAAGCCAGGCCGGAAGTACGCACCGCGCTGGAGCGCGCCCGGCGTTTCCTCGGCCTGACCGCGATGCTGACGGTGGCGCTGGCGGCGTCGGCGGTGGCGCTGGTGGTGCGCCGTTATCTGGCGCGTCATTGGCAGCAAGTGGCGGTGCTACGCTGCCTGGGGCTGACCGCCGGCGAGGTGTGGGGCTTGTTTGTCAGCTTGTTCCTGCTGCTGGGCCTGCTGGCCGGCGCGGTGGGCACCGCCGGCGGTTTCGGCGTGCAACTGGCGCTGATGCGGCTGGCCAGCGGCTATGTCGGCGAAATCCTGCCCGACCCGGGCTGGCTGACCTGGCTGGTCGGGCCGCTGGCCTCGCTGGTGCTGCTGGCCGGCCTGGCCTTGCCGCCCCTGATGGGCATACGCGATGTGCCACCGGCGGCGGTGCTGCGCGATGAATTGGAACCCACGCGCCAGGGCGTGCTGGCGCCGCTGTTGGCGCTGGTGGCCTTGCTGGGCCTGGCCGCCTGGCAAGTGGGCGACCTGGCGGTGGCGGGCTGGCTGCTGGCCGGCATGCTGGGCTTTTTCTCCGCCGTCGGCGCGCTGGCGCTGGGCGTGATCTACCTGATGCGGAGGCTACCACGTGGCCGCCGCGTGGGCTGGCGTTTCGGCATCGCCAATATCGCGCGCCGACACTGGCTGGCGGTGATCCAGATCGTGTCCCTGTCGGTGGGCCTGATGGCGCTACTGACGCTGACCATTGTGCGTGACGATCTGATCGGCGCCTGGCAGCGCAGCGTGCCGGCGGACGCGCCGAACAAGTTCGTCATCAATATCCAGCGTAATCAGCTGGACGGCGTGCGCAACGCGTTCGCCTCGGAAGGGCGGGCGATGCCGGAGCTGGCGCCGATGGTGCGGGCGCGGCTGATCGCCATCAATGAACAACCGGTGCGGCCATCGGCCTACGAGGACGAGCGCGCGCGACGCTTGGCCGAACGCGAGTTCAACCTGTCCTGGCGCGACGAGCTGCCGCCGGGCAATAAACTGGTGGCCGGCCAATGGTGGCCGCAACAGAAGCGGATCAAGCCGCAGTTCTCCGTGGAGCGCGGGCTGGCGGACACGCTGGGCATCAAGCTGGGCGACACGCTGGCCTTCGATCTGGCTGGCACGACTTATCGCGCCAAGGTGACCAGCTTGCGCGAAGTGCCGTGGGACAGTTTCCGCGTCAACTTCTTCGTGATCGGCACGCCGGGCCAATTCAGCCAGCAGCCAGCCAGCTGGATCACCAGTTTCCGGCTGGACCCGGCGGACGAGGACTTCGTCAACCGCTTGGTGGGCGAGTTTCCCAATCTGACCGTGATCGACGTCGGCGCCATCCTGAGCGAGGTGCGGGCGATGATGGACAAGCTGGCGCGCGGCATCGAGGCGATGTTCGGCCTGGCGCTGGCCGCCGGCGTGCTGGTGTTGTGGGCGTCGTTGGCCGCCACGCGCGACGAGCGCTTGTTCGATGTCGGCCTGATGCGGGCGCTGGGTGCGTCGCGGCGGCAGGTGCGCAGCGTGGTGCTGGCGGAGCTGGCCTGGCTGGGCGCTTTTTCCGGTTTGCTGGCGGCGCTGGGCGCGATGGGCATAGGCGCTTTGGCATCGGTCAAATTATTCAATCTGCCCTTGGTGTTCAATCCATGGTTGTTGCCGGCCGGGGTGCTGTGCGGCGCACTGGTGGTGGTGGTGGCCGGCTGGCCCTTGGTGGGGAGGGTCACCCGCACCTCGCCGATGGCGGTGTTGAGAGCGATCTGATTTAGTGGTCAAAGCTGAGAATCAAGCGGGAGCAAACCCGCAAGGAGACGCATGATGGATGCGATAGTACAGGCGGCAATGGCCAAGTGGCCGAATGTGCCGGCGGTGTTCGGCTGGCTGCGGCTGGATGCGCGCGGCCAGTGGTGGATCAAGGACGAACGTCTGCAACACGAGGCGATAGTGGAGTTTTTCGGCCGCAACTACAGCCGCGACGGACTGGGGCGCTGTTATGTGCAGAATGGGCCGCAGAAAGTCTATGTGACGCTGGACGCTGCGCCGCTGGTGGCACGGCGCACGCCATCGGGCTGGAGCACGCTGCCCTACGACGACGACGTGCCGGCGCGCGCCGCCTGGTTGACGCCGGAAGGCATGCTGCTGATCGAGATCGGCGGCGAACTGGCGGCGGTGGACGACCGCGATCTGGCCGCGGTGCTGGACGAGGGCGCGCCGGGATGGAATGGTGAGATGGCCTCGCTGCCGGCGCGCTTGGCCTTGGGCAAGGCGATGATTCCGCTGGGGCAGGCCAGCCTGCCGGATCTGTGGCAGCGCTACGGCATCATCGGCCGGCCCAAGGGCTGAGCCTGGCCGTCAAGCACAAAGAAACCCCGGGGCGCGCCCCGGGGTTTTTTGTCGCCAGTTGGTTTATAGCGGGCGGGATTCCACCTGCACCAGGCGCTTGCGTCCGGCCAGCATGCCCATCGCGCAGGTGGCGGTGGAAATCAGCAGGAACAGCAGGCCCAGCGGCCACAGGCTGTGGGTCTGGTCGCGGATCAGGCCCACGCTGAGCGGGCCGAGCGAGGCCAGCGCATAGCCGACGCCCTGGGCCATGCCGGACAGGTGGGCGGCGACATGGGGATCCGGCGAGCGCAGCGCCAGCAGGCTCAGCGCCATGCTGAACAGGCCACCCTGGCCCAGGCCCAGCAGCACCGCCCAGAGCAGCAGGCTGTCGGTGGGAGCGAACAACATGCCCAACAGGCCGCTGAGCACCAGCGCCACGGTGGCGGCGATAGGCGGGCGCTGATCGCGGCAGCGCTGTCCCAATGCCGGCACCAGCAGCGAGGAGGCCACTTGCACCATGATGGAAATGGACAGCAGCAGGCCGGCGTGCAGCGGCGTTTCGCCGCGGTCTATCAGGATGGACGGCAGCCAGCCGAACACGATGTAAGCCATGGACGACTGCAAGCCCATGAACAGCGTCACCTGCCAGGCCAGCGGGTCGCGCAGCAGGCCGCGCACCAGCCATTGGCCGTGGTGGGCCGCTTGTTGTTTTCGCGTCTGCGGCCACCAGGCCAGCAAGGCCAGCAGCGCCGGGGTCGCCCAGATCGCCAGCGCGCCCTGCCAGCTGTCGCCCATCCAGTGCATCGCCGGCACGGTCAGGCCGGCGGCCAGCGCCGCGCCCAGGCATAGCGCCATGGTGTAGACCCCGGTCATCAGGCTGACCTGACGCGGAAAGTCGCGCTTGACGATGCCGGGCAGCAGCACGCCGATGATGCCTATGCTGGCGCCGGCCAGCGCCGAGCCGGCGAACAGGCCGAATTGGCCGAACTGGGTGCGCAGCAGGATGCCCAGCGCCAGCGTCACCAGGATTAGCGCGATGGTCTTTTCGCTGCCCCAGCGGCGGGCCAGCCGCGGCGCCAGCGGGCCGAACAGGCCCAGGCAAGCGACCGGCAGCGTGGTGAGCAAGCCGGCCATCATGCCGCTGAGCCCGCGGCTGGCGGCGACATCGCCCAGCACCGGGGACAGGCTGGACAGCGCCGGGCGCAGATTGATGCCAACCAGCATCAGGCCCAGCAGCAACAGCCAGGGCCGGCTTGGCGCGGGATTCTGGCTTTGCACGCCGGCGTCGTCGATCTCGGCGTCGATCAGCGTGTCTTCTACCGGCAGGTGATCCGGCATGGATTTGGGTGTGGACATGGGTTTTCCTTCTGCGCTTTTGTTGTTGTCGGAGCCGGCTCCCCGCGCCTGGGGGCCGGCTCGAATCAGGCTCAAATGGTGCTGGGACGATCCAGCAAGCGGTCCAGTGCCTCCAGCAAGGGGCGGGTAATGGCGGCGGCGGCTTGCCCGGCTTCATCTGGCCGCCGCTGGCGGATGGCTTCGTAAATGGCCTGGTGGGCGGCGAGGTCGGGGTCCGGCAGTGCCTCGTCCAGGATGGACTGCTGCACATGCTGGCGCACCGCGCGCGAAAAATAGGCGTAGAGCTCGGCCAAGGCCTGATTGCCGCTGGCGTTGGCGATGGCGAGATGAAACGCCAGGTCGCGCTCGATGAAGGCTTCCAGCGGCTCCTGCGGCAGGCGCTCGCCGCGCAGCGTCAATGCGTCCGCTATCGCGCTGAGGTCCGCTTCCGGGCAGCGGCTGGCGGCCAGCCGCGCGGCGGCTTCTTCCAGCATGCAGCGCACTTCCAGGTGTTCGCGCAGGCTGGCGCGGCTGATGGCGCGCATCGCGTCGCCGGGGTTTACGGTGGCGCGCACATAACTGCCATCGCCCTGGCGCACTTCCAGCAGCCCGGCATACAGCAGCACCCGCACCGCTTCGCGCACGGTGTTGCGGCTGACGCCCAGTTGTTCGGCCAGCTCCGGTTCGGTGGGAATGCGCGCGCCCAATGGCCAATCGCCGTCGGCCAGCCGTTTGGCGATGTTCTCCACCGCGATATCGACCAGCGAGCGTTTGTAAGGTGAGGCCGTCATGGCTCGCTCCTTATTCATCCAATCATCCGATGAATTTTAGCGAGACAATACTGGCTAGGCAATGCCGATGTGAAAGTAAATAGCGGATATCAATCAGGCATAAGTGGAAATGCCGTTGCCGCTGCTATTGCCGGGCAGGCCCAGGCCGTTGTTCAGAATCTGGGCGTTGATGGCATAGGGCGCGCCCAGCGAATACACCATCGCGTACAGCGACAGCGCGGTGATCTGCTGCGCGCTCAACTGGATGGTGCCGCTCTGGCCCGAAGTCAGCGATGCCAGATTGGAGGGGATGGTGTTGGAGCGTGGCGTGGCGGATTGGCCCAGCTGCTGGCTGATCTGCATGTTCTGCAAGGCGGTCAGCGTCAGCGGAATGGTGCCGTTGCCATAGGAGGCGTAGCTATTGGCCAGCCAGTTCAGCGCGCGCGCGGAGGCATAGAGCAGATTGGCCGTGCCTTGGGAGTCGCCGCTATAGGCGCTTTGCAGGCTGCTGGCGTTGAAGCTCAGGCTGCCCATCTGGCCGAACTGCTGCGGGTACTGGAAGCTGAGGCCGATCTGGTTCAGATTGCTCAGCAAGGAGTTGCCGTTGCTATAGCTGGCGGTGGCCTGTTGATTCAGGCTGACCGCCACCTGTTTGGCGATGGGATCGTTGGACAACAGGCCGCCGCGGATCAGCAGCGCGTTCAGGCTGCCTTGCAGCGTGTTGTAGGCGTCGGCCAGCGATTGCGCGTGATCGTTGAGGCCGCTCAGATCGATATTGACCGCGACATTGGTGCTGCCGGTGGACAGCAGGTTCATCGATACCGAGGAGCCCAGCGTGATGCCGCTATTATTGGCGCTGGAACCGGAGGCGCCATTGATCAGGAAGTTGGCGTTCTGCGCCGCCTGGGTCTGGCTCAGGTTCTGGCCGCTGCCCACTGCCTGGGTCTGGTCGAAGGCCAGCCGCGACAAACCGTTCTGATCGGTGTTGTTGCCGTCGTTGTCGCTGACCAGGATCTGGAAGTTGTTGCTGGCGCCGGTTTCGGCGGAACTGACTTGCAATTGGTAGTTGCCGGCGGCGTTTTGCACGATATTGGCCACCACGCCGATGCCGGCGCCATTGATCGCGCCGGCGATGCTGGACAGGGTACCGTTGCTGATGGACAGCGTGGCCGAGCCGTTGGAGGTGAAGCTGGTGGCCGAGGTGGGCGAAGTGTAGGCGTAGCTGCCGGTCTTGATGGTCAGACTGCCACTGCCCACGACGCTGCTATTGGTGTCCGGCAGCGAAAAGGTGGAGAGCGCGCTTTGCGCCTGCGCCAATTGCGACACCGACACGCTGTAGTTGCCGTTTTGCGCGCCGGCGGCGGCGGAGACGCTGGCGACCGACGGATTGCTGCTGGTGGCGCTGATGGAGTTGCTGATCGAGTAGGGCGAGTAAATCTGCTGCAGGCTGGTCTGGAAGATATTGAGGCTGGACAGCAATTGGCCCAGGCCGGAGATCAGCACCACATTGGGATCGGTGCTGGCGCTCTGGGTGCTGGACGCGCCGTTGATCAGCGGCACGATGGGCGAGCTGGCGCCCAATAAACCACTCAAGCTTTGGCTGTTATTGCCGAAAAGCGATAACAGTGGATTGTAATTCCCAAGGATAGTGTTTGCCATGGCTCACCTGCTGAATCCCTGTTGCCACCTCTCAGTGTAGGCGATCAATCAGGGATTTGCCGGCAAGCGGGCTGTACCGGCGGCCAGGCCGCCGGCTAGCGGGATTACTTGGCCGGAGCCGCGTCCTTCACGCACTTCTTCACGAAGCTGCTCTTGGCCGCGCCGGCGAGTTTCTTGTCGGCGGCCTTGGCGTCGCAGGTCTTCTGGGCATTGGCGGCGGCGCTGTCCTTCTCGCATTTCTTCAGGAAGCTGGTCTTGGCGGCGCCGGACAGTTTTTTCTCGGCGGCCTTGGCGTCGCAGGCGGCGTCGGCCAGGGCGAGGTTGGCGGAGGTCAGGGCCAGAACGGCGATCATCAGGTATTTGCGCATGGTTCATCCTTGTGAGGGTTGGCAGGCCCATGACGGGCGTGGAAAACGATACTCCAAGTCATGGCGCATGAAAACAGCATTTTGTTGACGCTATGTAACGGTTTGCATCGACAGATATCAGCAATTAGAACAAGCACTGCGACGCAGCCCCCGAGCCAGGGTGGGGCGGGGCTTCCCGCTCAGCCGTCATAGCGTCGCTGGCGCGCATTGAGGCGATACACCAGCGCCAGCGTGGAAAAGGCGAACAGCACCAGCAACAGGCCGAGCCGGTGGGCGCTGGCATAGTCCGCCTGCTCCACATGGTTATACAGCGCGATGGATATGACCCGGGTTTCGCCCTCGATATTGCCGCCTATCATCAGCACCACGCCGAACTCGCCCACGGTGTGGGCAAAGCCCATGCTGGCGGCGGCCAGCACGCCGGAGCGGCAACTGGGCAGGATGACCCGGCTCAGCCGCTGCCAGCGGTTGGCGCCCAGCACCATCGCGGTTTCGATTTCCTCGCGCCGCACCGCGTTGAAGCTGACGATCAGCGGTTGCAGCACGAAGGGCAGCGAATACAGCACCGAGGCGATGATCAGACCCTGGAAGGTAAAGGCGAGGCCGGGCCAGCCCAGCCAGGCGGTCAGCTGGCCGATGGGGCCGTGCGGGCCGAAGGCGACCAGCAGGTAAAAGCCCAGCACCGTGGGTGGCAGCACCAGCGGCAGCGTGGCGCCGGCTTCTATCATGGGCTTGAAGCGCGAACGCGTGCGTGACAGCCACCAGCCCAGCGGTATGCACAGCAGGAGCAGGATCAGGGTGCTGATGGCGGCCAGCTTCAGCGTCAGCGCGATGGCCGCCCATTCGGATGTGCTCATTGGGCGAAGTCGTAGCCCGCTTTCTTGATCAGCGCGCGCGCCTTGTCTCCCTTGAGGAAGGCGAGGAAGGCCCTGGCCGCCGGCGTGTCGCGCACCAGCAGCGCATCCTGGCGTATCGGCTGGTGCAGCTTGGCCGGCACCAGCCAGTAATGGTTGCCAATGCCTTGTTCCAGCAACTGGGCGTAAGCGACGAAGGCGAAGTCGGCGCCGCCGACCTGGGCGAATTGCATGGTCTGGCTGATATTGTCGCCGGTGACGAATTTGGGCTTGAGGGTATCGGCGAGTTTCAGCGCGGCCAGGGTTTCCATTGCCGCGCGGCCATAGGGCGCGGCCGCGGGGTTGGCGATGGCCAGCTTGTTGAAGTTGCCGCCGCGCAGCACCGCTTCGCCGGCGTCGTCGCGCAGCTTGCTCCACAGCACCAGCTTGCCGATGGCGTAGGTGAAGCGGCTGTCGGCCTTGCCTATCTTATCGCGCAGCAGCTCGGCCGGGCGCTCGTCGTCGGCGGACAGGAACACGTCGAATGGCGCGCCCTGGCGGATCTGGGCGGTGAGCTTGCCGGAAGCGCCGCCGCTGGCCTTGATGTCGTGGCCGCTGGCGGCCTTGAACTCCACTGCGATCTTGTCCAGCGTCTGCTGGAAATTGCTGGCCACCGCCACGGTGACGGTGTCGGCGGCGGCGAACAGTGGGGACAGCAACAACAACAGGCTCAATATCTTGCGCGGCATGGTTGGCTTCCTGAGAAGAGCAAAACGCCCATTATGCCGGCAGGCTGGACGACGGCCTACCCCCCAAACGGCGTAGCGGCCGCCAGGTGCTGGGCCATCTGCCGCGCGTGATGGCGGCTCCACAGGTCAACGCGTTGCTGCAGCCACTCCGCGCTGGACGGCTGCGCATCGGTGGGTGCCCTGTCATTCCCCAGCAGGTTGACGCCGCCGGCCAGCAGCAATCCGGATTCGGAGTCTTCCAATTGACCGATGGTGGAAACCTGGGCCAGGTAGGGGTCGATGTCATCGGCGAAGCGCGCCAGATTGAGCGCGGTTTTCATGGAGCGATGGGCATCGGGTTCGGCCAATTCCCACAGCTTATAGCCCACCGCCACGCGCAGCCGCGCGATGCCGGGGCCGGGCGCGGCTGCCACCGGCAGACCTTCGCGGCAGAGCGCATGGGCCAGGCTGCTGTGGTAGCAGGCGTCGAAACGATTGTGCTCGTCGGCCGTCGCCGCCCGCCATTGGCCGTCCGCTTGGCGGCCCAGAAAGATCAGCGGCTCGATCAGGATGCCGTGATAGTGCTTCAGATCGACGCCGGGCTGCAGATACAGCACCTGGCCGGCATGGTCCGGGCTGGGATGGAAGGCCTCGCTGGGCAGCAGGACCAGATTCTCCGGCTTGTCCCCGGCGTGGCTGATATTGGCCAGCAAGGCGGAGGCCATCAGCGCGCAGGCAAGTTTAAAGAATGGTTTCATGATGCGGGCTCGGTGGCGGATTCAGAAGGTGATGGACTGTGCCCGCCACGCGGTGTTCCATCGATATTGTTGCGACTTTGTGACGAAGCGGACTATCTCCATACGGTTTATTGCGCCGACGAAGCCGCGCCGCGCCGCGTCGCCGGACCCAGTTGCCGGCACAGCAGCGGCGACCAATCCTGGACCAGCAATTGCCGCCAGCCGTCGCCATCGTCGGCGTCGCCGGCCTCCACTTGCGACTGCATGGTGACGCCGCCGGCCACCACGCCTTGCTCCATCGCGTCTTCCAATTGGGACACCGAGGACACCAGCTGCAGATAGGGTTCGATATTGGAGGCCATGCAGGGCAGCTGCAAAGCCACATGGCTGCTGCTCAGCGGCTGGCCGCCCTGGGCGATCCGCGATTGGCGCGCCGCCACCGCGATGCGCAGCCGCAGCACGCCGGGGGTGGCGACATCGGTCAGCGCGATCGGCCACGGCTGCAGCAGGGCGGCAACCTGTTGCCGCACGATCTGGTTGGCGGATTCCTGCTCGGCGATTTGCAGCAACTGCCAGCCGCCGTCCTGCTGGCGGTTCAGCAGCAGCAGGGGTTCGACGATCAGCGCGTGATAGTCGCTCAGCGCGGTGGGCGACTGCTGATACGTCAGTTGTTGGGCATGCCGGCCTGGCCGGAACGCCTCCATGGGCAAGCGCCATAAATTTCTGTCGGTCTGTCGGACTGCCGCCAATCTGGCCAGCGCCGTCCAGGCCACTAATGCGCATCCCAGATTGAAGAATGGCTTCATGAAAAGACTCGCATCATTTAAGCAGTCCATTTAATCAGATATAGAACGCGAGCAAAACTATGCAAAATGGAAAGGTGGCCAGTTGATCTGGCGCAAACTTTGCTTGATTGCAAAGGCCCGGCCTGACATGTCGATCAGGAGGGCTTGTCTGGTATCATGCGCGCTCGTCCCGCTGCGTTGTTTTACTCTTCCCGCCATTAAATGATGAAAACACTGTTTCGCCTGTTGTTGCTGTGCCTGGCGCTGGGCTGTGCCTGGCTGGCCTGGGTGGTTCTGCTTCCGGTTGGCCTGCCGGAAGCCGGCTATAAGCTGACCGTTGGACCCAATCGCACCCTGAGCCAGGTGGCGCGCGGTCTGGAGCAGGAAGGCGTGATCCGCAGCCGCCAGGTGATGGTGGCGCTGGCGCGCGCGCAAGGGGTGGACCGCAAGATCAAGGCCGGCCTGTATCGTTTCGACGGCCAGACCTCGATGCTGGAGATTCTGAACCGGTTGGCCGACGGCCACCCGGACGAAGCCAGCCTGACGGTGATAGAGGGCTGGACCTTCCGCCAATTCCGCCAGGCGATAGACCGCAATCCCGATATCAAGCACAGCGCCAAGGGCTGGAGCGATGAGGAGATCATGCAGCGGCTGGGCTTTGGCGACGCCAAGCCCGAGGGCCTGTTCTTCCCCAGCACCTATTTGTTCTCGCCCGACACCGAGGACGTGGAGCTGTACCGCCAGGCCTTCGGCGCGATGCAGCAGCGGCTGGAAGCGGCCTGGGCGGCGCGCAAGCCGGAGCTGCCTTACCGCACGCCTTATGAACTGCTGATCATGGCCAGCCTGATCGAGAAGGAAACCGGACAGGACGCCGACCGTCCAATGGTGGCGGGAGTGTTCGTCAACCGCCTGAAGCAGGGCATGCGCTTGCAGACCGATCCCTCGGTGATCTACGGCATGGGCAGCTTGTACCAGGGCAAGATAGGCAAGGCCGACCTGCGCCGCGACACGCCCTACAATACCTATACCCGCGCCGGCCTGACGCCGACGCCCATCGCCTTGCCGGGCAAGGCGGCGCTGGACGCGGCGGCCAATCCGGCCGCGACCAACGCCTTGTACTTCGTCGCCCGCGGCGACGGCACTTCGCACTTCTCGGCGACGCTGGACGAGCACAATCAGGCGGTGCGCAAATATATCTTGAAGAAAGGACAGTAATGGCGCTAGAGCAGCAACGCGGCCGTTTCATCAATCTGGAAGGCATAGACGGCGCCGGCAAAAGCACCCACCTGGCCTTCATCCGCGACTGGCTGGCGCAACACGGCGTCGACGCCGTCTTTACCCGCGAGCCGGGCGGCACCCCGCTGGGCGAGAAAATCCGCGAACTGCTGTTGGCGGTGGATACTGAGGTGTCGCTGGACGCCGAAACCCTGCTGGTGTTCGCCTCGCGCCAGCAATTGCTGCACAGCGTGATCGAACCGGCGCTCGCCGCCGGCCAGTGGCTGGTGTCGGATCGCTTCACCGATTCCACCTTCGCCTTTCAGGGCGGCGGCCGCGGCGTGCCGGCGGAGCGCATCGCCGCACTGGAACAATGGGTGCAGCATGGCTTGCAGCCGGATCTGACCTTACTGTTCGATCTGCCGCTGGAAGTGGCGGCCGAACGCATGTCCAAAACCCGGCAGCTGGACCGCTTCGAACAGGAGAAGGCCGATTTCCACGTGCGCGTGCGCGAAGCCTATCTGCGGCGCGCCGCCGGCCAGCCGCGTTTCGCGGTGCTGGACGCCAGCCGCTCCATCGCCGAAATCCAGGTCGACATCGCTGCCTGCCTGCAACGCCTGCTGGAGGCTAACTGATGCTGCTGCCCTGGCAACACCAAGATTGGGAACGGCTGAACGCCGAGCGCGAGCGCCTGCCCAATGCCTGGCTGTTCACCGGCGCCGCCGGCATCGGCAAGCTGGAGTTCGCCGAGCACCTGGCCCAGTCGCTGCTGTGCGAGCGGCCGCGCGCCGGCCACCAGCCCTGCGGCGAGTGCGAGGCCTGCCGCTGGTATCGGCACGGCACCCACCCGGACTTCCGCCGCTTGTCGCCGCTGTGCGATGAGGAAGAAGAAGGCAAGGACGGCGCCGAGGGCAAGAAAGTCAGCCGCAAGCTGCCGGTAATCAAGATCGAGGCGGTGCGCGAAGTGATCGAATTCGCCCATCTGAGCGCGCATCGCGCCGGCCGGCGCGTGGTGCTGGTGGAGCCGGCGGAAAGCCTGAACCCTGCCGCCGCCAACGCTTTGTTGAAAATCCTGGAGGAGCCGCCGGCCGAGGTGTTGTTCCTGCTGGTGGCGCACGCGCCGCAACGCTTGCTGCCCACCATACGCAGCCGTTGCCGCCAGTTTCCGCTGACCCGGCCGGATCAGGCGCAGGCGCTGGCCTGGCTGCGCGAGCAGGGCGTGGCCGACGCCGAACTGGAACTGGCGCACAACGGCGGCGCGCCCATGTTCGATCACGACCCGGCGCTGGCCAAGCTGCGCGGCCAGTTCGTGCAGGGCCTGGTCCAGCCCAGTTTCGCCAATGTGCTGCAGCTTGCCGAGGCGGTGGACAAGCAGAAACTGCCCTTGCTGCTGCCCTTGAACTGGCTGATGAAGTGGCTGCATGATCTGGCGGGTTTGAGACTGGCTGGTCTTGTCCGCTATTATCCAGATCAGGAGCGCGCCTTGCAGCAGCTGGCCGCGCGCGCCGATATCGCGCAATTGATGGAATGCCAGCAAACGCTGAGCCAGTTGGCTCCGTTCGGGCAGCATACCTTGAATACCCGCTTGCAATTGGAAGCGGTGCTGATGGACTATCTGAAGATATTCGCCAGCGGCAAAGCCGCCTGACACAGAGGTTAAGCCACGCTATGGACAACTCCGCCTCCCGCCCGGACCTCAATCCCAACCGACCCGGGGTGCTGTCCCTGCACATCAAGGAGCGCAGCGCGCTGTTCGCCGCCTATATGCCCTTTGTGCGCCACGGCGGCATTTTCATTCCCACCAACAAGGAAATGAAGCTGGGCGAGGAGGTGTTCCTGCTGCTGACGCTGATGGACGACCCGCAACGCATCGCGGTGCAGGCCAAGGTGGTGTGGCTGACGCCGGCCGGCGCCAACAACAGCCGGGTGCAGGGCATAGGCGTGGAGTTCGTCGCCGGCGACGCCGGCAAGCAGGCCAAGGACAAGATTGAAGCGCTGCTCAGCGGCGTGCTCAACTCCAGCCGGCCCACCCATACCATGTGATTGTTTTCGCGGCGCGCGTGTGCGCCGCAGCCTGATTGACGCAAAAATGTTTATCGATTCCCACTGCCATATCAATTTCCCCGATCTCGCCGCGCGCATGCCGGAAGTGTTGGCCAATATGCAGGCCAAGCAGGTCAGCCACGCGCTGGTGATCGGCGTCAGCCGTCCCAAATATCCGCAAGTGCTGGAACTCGCGGAGAGCCACGGCAATCTATACGCCACCGTGGGCGTGCACCCGGACGATCCGGAGGCCGAAGAGTACAGCGAGGACGAACTGGTGGCGCTGGCCGCGCATCCGCGCGTGGTCGGCATCGGCGAAACCGGGCTGGACTACCATTGGTGCAAGGGCGATCTGGAGTGGCAGCACCAGCGCTTCCGCACCCATATCCGCGCCGCCAAGCGCGTCGGCCTGCCGCTGGTGATCCATACCCGCGAGTCCGCCGAGGACACCATCCGCATCATGCGCGAAGAAAACGCCGAGGTGTGCGGCGGCGTGATGCACTGTTTCACCGAAACCTGGGAAGTGGCGCAAGCCGCGCTGGAACTGGGCTTCTACATCTCCTTCTCCGGCGTGGTCACCTTCAAGAACGCGGCCCAGGTCAAGGACGTGGCGCAGCGGGTGCCGCTGGAGCGGATGCTGATCGAAACCGATTCGCCGTATCTGGCGCCGGTGCCGTTCCGCGGCAAGGTCAACGAGCCGGCCTATGTGCGCCACGTGGCCGAGCACATCGCCGAGCTGCGCGGCATCGAGCTGGCCGAAGTGGCGCGCGCCACCAGCGATAATTTTTTCCGGCTGTTCGCCAAGGCCAGCCGCTGAACCAGGGAAAGCGCATGAAGCGAATCTTGCTGGCCTTGCTGACGGTGTTGCTGTCGGCCCAGGCCTGGGCCAACTGCATCAACCTGAATGGCCGCAGCTATTGTTCCGAGGATGGCGGCATTGCGCTATTGCAACGGGGACAGGCGGTGTGCGGCAAGGGCGAGTGCGCGATCGACGAGTTCGGCAATGCGCTGTGCTCGCCCTATGCGGGCGGCGGCGTGGTGCGCGCCGGCGGCGCTACCTACACCGGTCCTGGCGCCTGCGTGCTATCCCGCGACGGCAACGCGTATTGCGCCAAGCAGCCACGCGGCAGCTGCCAGCAGGATGCCGACGGCAGCGTCCGCTGTGACGGCGGCTGGGTGCGGGAGGCGGCGGTGCGTCCTCCCCTCTGCCGTTGACTCGACGGCGTTTACACAGGAAATCACGCATTGGGTTCGCTTGAAGTCACCATTCTGGGCTGCGGCTCCAGTTCCGGCACGCCGGCGATAGGCTGCGACTGCGCCACCTGTCTGTCGCCGGACCCGCGCAATCGCCGCACTCGCGCCAGCGCCTATATCAAGGTGGGAGGCCAGGGCCTGCTGATCGACACCGGGCCGGACCTGAGGCAGCAGGCGCTGCGCGAAGGCATACGCCAGGTGGACGCGGTGCTGTACACCCATCCGCACGCCGATCATCTGAACGGTATCGACGATCTGCGCGCCTTCTGCTATGTGAAGAAAGGCCCGATCACGCTCTACGGCAATGCCTTCACCCTGGACAATATCAAGACCCGCTTCGACTACGCCTTGCTGCCGCCGTCCAAGATGTGGGACAAGCCGGTGCTGCTGCCGCAGCAGGTGGACGGGCCGGTGGATTGCGGCGGCGTCACGCTGACGCCGGTGCCCCTGCAACACGGTTCCTGGCCCTGCCTGGGCTGGCGCGTCGGCGACATGGCCTGGCTGACCGATGTGTCCGATATCCCGGACAGCAGCCTGCCCTTGTTGCAAGGACTTAAGCTCTTATTCCTGGACTGCCTGAACCACGATCCCTATCCGTCCCACCTGGGCGTGCAGCAATCCTTCGCCTGGGCCAAGCGCATCGGCGCCGAACGCACGGTGCTGATCCATATGACCCACCGCCTGGAGTTCGGCGCGCTCAGCGCCGAGTGCCCGCCCGGCATCGAGGTGGGGCATGACGGGCTGCGCATCGAGCTGCCGTTTAGCTGATGCCCGTCATGCAAAGAAAGCGTTAATAATCAATCGCTTTTATTTCAGGGTTGCAGCGGGATCTTTTGGTCCAGCACCGCCACCGCGGTCAGCGCATTGTCCGGGCTGCCGTCGATCAGCTTGTCCGAGTAGCTGAGATAGGTCAGCGTATTGCGTTTGGCGTCGACGATGCGCACCACCCGCACATGCTTGAAGATGAAGGACGCGCCTTCCTTGAACACCTGCTCCTGCTTGGGCAAGGGCCGCGAGAACTTGATCGCGCCCACCTGGCGGCAGGCCACCGAGAAGCGCGACGGATCCTTGGCCAGGCCCAGCGCGCCCTTGTAGCCGCCGGTCTTGGCGCGCGAGATATAGCAGGCCACGCCTTGCACCGCCGGGTCGTCGAAGGCTTCCACCACCACCTTGTCGTTGGGGCTGAGCAGCTTGAAGGTGGTGGACACCTCGCCCACTTCCTCGGCCATCGCGGGCGCGGACAGGCAGGCGAGCAGAAACAGGGCAATCTTGTTCATTCAGGTTCTCCGGCGGCGGGAAAAGAGCCGGCCGCGAGAGGCGGCCGGTGGTTAGCGGATGAAAGCGATTGTAGGGAAAGCCGGGCTTCGCCTCAATCGGCAGCCGCTTTGGCGCGGAAGGCCGCCATTTCATCGGCGATGAAGTACTCTATCATCGTGCGGTAGACCGCCGCGGTCAGCGCCGCGTCGGCGCCCAGTTCGCCGGCCAGACGCTCGACGCGGCGCATCACCTGATCGACGCGTTTGCCGCCTTCCACTTCTTCCCGGCTGTGCTTGAACGCCGCCGCCTGGCGCACGTAAAGGCCGCGCTCGGCGATCAGCGCCACCAGCGCGCGGTCGATGCGGTCGATCTGGCCGCGCACCTCTTCCAGGTTTTGGCATTGGTAGAGTTGTTCCATTCCGAGGCCTTCTTTTAGTAGTAGTTCAAGCCCATCGCCGCCTTCACCTCGGCCAGCGTGGCGGCCGCCACTTCGCGCGCGCGCTGGGTGCCGGTCTTCAGCATCGCCATCACCGCGGCCGGGTCGCGCGCGTACTGCTCGCGGCGGGCGCGGATCGGCTCCAGCAGTGTCTGCAGGCATTCTTCCAACTGCTTCTTGATCACGGTGTCGCCCAGGCCGCCGTGGCGATAATGCTCCTTCCATTCCGCCACCTGCTCCGGGTCGGAATGGAACACGTCCAGATAGGTGAACACCACATTGCCTTCCACCTGGCCGGGATCGGCGACGCGTAGGTGATTGGGGTCGGTGTACATCATCTTCACCGCCTGGCGGATATCATCCGGCGTGGCCGACAAGGTGATGGTATTGCCCAGCGATTTGGACATCTTGGCCTTGCCATCGATGCCAGGCAGGCGCGAGCCTTGCTCCGGCACCACCGCCCGCGCTTCCACCAGCACCGCCTGATCCACGCTGCCGTTGAAGCGGCGCACGATCTCATTGGTCTGCTCGATCATCGGAATCTGGTCTTCGCCCACCGGCACGATGCTGGCCTTGAAGGCGGTGATGTCGGCGGCCTGGGCGGCGGGATAGGTGAGGAAACCGGCGGGGATGTCGCGCTCGTAGCCGCGCTGCTTGATCTCGTCCTTGATGGTGGGGTTGCGTTCCAGCCGCGCCACGGTGACCAGATTGAGGTAGTAGGAAGACAGCTCGGTCAGTTCCGGCACCAGGCTCTGGATGAAGATGGTGCTTTTCTCCGGGTCTATGCCCACCGCCAGATAGTCCAGCGCCACTTGCAGCACATTGTCGCGCACCTTCAGATAGTTGCCCATATTGTCGGTCAGCGCCTGAGCATCGGCGAGCAGCAGGAACTGGCGGCAACGGTCTTGCAGGATCACGCGGTTGCGTAGCGAACCGACATAGTGGCCCAGATGCAATTGCCCGGTGGTGCGGTCGCCGGTGAGGATGATGTCTTTGGCTGTGATGCTGTCCAGATTCATAACAGTGGTCTCCAGTAAGCTTGAGCTTGTTGGAAACTGCCGATCCGGGGAGGAGTGCTGCTGGAAACCCTATGCCGCCGTATCGGCAGCTTCCGGGTTTGGGGTATGCAAACGCCGGTGCCGCCTTAGTTCAGGCGCCACCACCAAAAGAAGGTTGCGGATGCGGTTGCGTAGTTCATGGGCTTTATCAGAGCACGGCGGGCAAAGCAGCGTCAAGTGCCGCGTTCACACCGCCACGTGCAGCAGGCTGCCGGCGGGGGGCATGGTTTCCTGCGCATAAGGCATTGCGGCGTCCTGGCGCGCCGCGGCCTGAGCCTGGCGCAGCAATCGGGCGAAAGCCTCGCCATGGGCGCCGGGGCGCTCGCCCGCGGAGGATGGCGGCGGCGCGGCGAACTCGGCCATTTCCTTGCGCGGGTCGCTGGCGGCGGCGCGGCTGTCGCTCTTGGGCGCCACCGCGCCCACTTCCTTCAGCGGGGAAACGGTGGGTTTGGCGAGCGCGGCGATGGAGACGATCTGCATCGGATGTCCCGGTCCAGGGATTCAAGATGCTTGTTCGAGAGCGGCTGCTTGCTATATGTTCCGGAGGGAATTGTAAAAAAATGATAAGAAACAAAGTGCTATCTGGATATTGGCGCTGATTGCACCAGGCATCGGGCATGAAAACGGCCGGGCGAAGCCGGCCGGGTCCGTGGCGTGTGGGCCGTGCTAGAAACGGCGGCCCAGCGCGGCCTTGTGCATGATGGTGGACGCGATTTCCTCGATCGACTTATGGGTGGTGCTGATGAAGGACACGCCATGGTGGCGGAACATGGACTCGGCCTCGTTCACCTCGCGGCGGCAGTTGTCCATGCTGGCGTATTTGGAATCCGGCCGGCGCTCGGAACGGATGTGATGGAGGCGGGCGGGGTCAATGGTCAGGCCGAACATCTTGTCCTTGAACGGCAGCAGCATCTTGGGCAGCGTCGGGCTGCCCAGGTCTTCCGGCGTCAGCGGATAGTTGGCGGCGCGGATGCCGTATTGCAGCGCCAGATACAGGCAGGTTGGCGTCTTGCCGGAGCGGGACACGCCGACCAGGATCACGTCCGCCTCGTGCAGGTCCTTCAGCTTGACGCCGTCGTCGTGGTTCAGCGAGAAGTTCACCGCCTCGATGCGATGATCGTACTTTTCCTCGTTGACCATGCCGTGAGCCTTGCCCACGCTCAGCGACGCGCGCTGACCTATCTCCTGTTCCAGCTGGCCGATGAAGGTGTCGAAGAAATCTATCATCACCGCGTTCTCAACCTGCAGCGCGCTGCGCACCTCCGGGTTGATGATGCTGGTGAACACCAGCGGCTTCAGGTGATCGGTTTCCGACACCTGGCGGATGACTTCCGCCAAGGCCTGCGCTTTTTCCACGGTATCGACGAAGGGAATGGTTTCGCGCTTGAATTCCACGGTGTCGAACTGGGTCAGCAGCGTGTGGCCCAGCGATTCGGCGGTGATGCCGGTTCGGTCGGAAACGAAGAAGGCGGAACGGAGGTGGTGTGGCATGCAAGCACCTGTATTGCGAGTGAACGAGGCCGGAACCGCGTCTGCCGCGCAGTGGCGGCGCGCCCGGAGTTGTGGGAATTCTATACTTTGAATGGCCGCGGCGACAGCCAACGATGCCTGATTACGCGCAATGTAGTGAGGGAATTACACGGTTTTGACAATCATTTTCATCAGGAATGCTCGTCAACTTATTGATTCTGTTGCAATGCTTGTCCTTGTCAGGCCGAAAACCCGTGTTGCGCTGCAAAAGACGCTACGCATTCGGCACGTAATTCGGCTAGAATGCGGCCCTATCGTCCCAATCCAACACAGGAAGTGAAGTGATGGCTGAGAACTACGTCATCTGGTTCGAGAAACTGCGCATGACCGATGTGGAGCAGGTAGGCGGCAAGAACGCCTCCCTTGGTGAAATGATCAGCCAACTGGCTGGCTCCGGGGTTCGCGTCCCGGGCGGCTTCGCCACCACAGCGCAGGCTTACCGGGATTTTCTGCAGCACAATGGCCTGGCCGACAAGATCAGCGCCGCGCTGGCCAAGCTGGACATCGACGATGTCAGCGAACTGGCCAGGATAGGCAAGGAAATCCGTCAATGGATCATCGACACCCCGTTCCCCGCCAAGCTTGATGCCGATATCAAAGAGGCCTGGGATCAGATGGTGGCCGATGCCGGAGGCGCCGATATCTCCGTTGCAGTCCGTTCCTCCGCCACCGCAGAAGACCTCCCCGACGCCTCGTTCGCAGGCCAGCAAGAAACCTTCCTGAATATCCGCGGCCTTGACAATGTCAAGGATGCGATGAAACACGTTTTCGCCTCCCTCTACAACGACCGCGCCATTTCCTACCGCGTGCACAAAGGCTTTGAGCACGACGTAGTGGCTTTGTCCGCCGGCGTGCAGCGCATGGTGCGCTCCGACTGCGGCGCGGCCGGCGTGATGTTCACCATCGACACCGAATCCGGCTTTGACGACGTGGTGTTCATCACCGCCTCCTACGGCCTGGGCGAAACCGTGGTGCAAGGCGCGGTGAATCCCGACGAATTCTACGTGCACAAGCCGACGCTGAAAGCCGGCCGTCCGGCGGTGCTGCGCAAGACCATGGGCTCCAAGCTGATCAAGATGGAGTTCACCGACGCCTCGCAAGCCGGCCGCTCGGTCAAGACCGTGGACGTGTCCCCGGCGGAGCGCCAGCAGTTCTCCATCAGCGACGCCGAAGTGGCCGAACTGGCCGAATACGCGCTGATCATCGAGAAGCACTATGGCCGTCCGATGGACATCGAATGGGGCCGCGACGGCCACGACGGCAAGCTCTACATCCTGCAGGCGCGTCCGGAAACGGTGAAGTCGCAGGAAGACCGCAAGGACACCCTGCGCCGCTATCGCCTGAACAGCAAATCGCAAGTGCTGTGCGAAGGCCGCGCCATCGGTCAGAAGATCGGCCAGGGCGTGGTGCGCACCATCAAGGACGCGTCCGAGATGGACCGCGTCAAGCCGGGCGACGTGCTGGTCACCGACATGACCGACCCGGATTGGGAACCGGTGATGAAGCGCGCCGCCGCCATCGTCACCAACCGTGGCGGCCGTACCTGCCACGCGGCCATCATCGCGCGCGAGTTGGGCATCCCGGCCGTGGTGGGTTGCGGCGACGCCACCCAGGTATTGTCCGAAGGCATGCAGGTGACCGTATCCTGCGCCGAAGGCGACACCGGCAATATCTATGACGGCCTGCTGGACGTGGAAGTGATCGATCTGGAACTGGACAAGATGCCCAAGGCCCCGGTCAAGATCATGATGAACGTCGGCAACCCGGAACTGGCTTTCGACTTCGCGCAGCTGCCGAACGAAGGCGTGGGCCTGGCGCGCATGGAATTCGTGATCAACCGTCAGATCGGCATCCACCCGAAAGCGCTGCTGGAGTTCGACAAGCTGCCGGCGGATCTGAAAGCCACCATTAGCGACCGCATCGCCGGTTACGCCAGCCCGGTGGACTTCTACGTCGACAAGATCGCCGAAGGCGTGTCCACCCTGGCCGCCGCCTTCTATCCGAAAAAGGTCATCGTGCGCATGTCCGACTTCAAGTCGAACGAGTACGCCAACCTGATCGGCGGTCAGCTGTACGAGCCGCACGAAGAAAACCCGATGATCGGTTTCCGCGGCGCCGCCCGCTACGTGGCCGAATCCTTCCGCGATTGCTTTGAACTGGAATGCCGCGCCATCAAGAAAGTGCGCGACGTGATGGGTCTGACCAATGTGGAAGTGATGATTCCCTTTGTGCGCACCCTGTCCGAAGCCGAGCAAGTGGTGGAGATCCTGGCCGCCAACGGCCTCAAGCGCGGCGAAAACGGCCTGCGCCTGATCATGATGTGCGAACTGCCGACCAACGCCGTGTTGGCCGACAAGTTCCTGCAGCATTTCGACGGCTTCTCCATCGGCTCCAACGACATGACCCAGCTGACGCTGGGCGTGGACCGCGACTCCGGCGGCCCGATCGCCACCACCTTCGACGAGCGCAACGAAGCGGTCAAGGTCATGCTGCACATGGCGATCCAGGCTTGCCGCAAGCAAGGCAAGTACATCGGCATCTGCGGCCAAGGCCCGTCGGACCATCCGGACTTCGCCAAGTGGCTGGTGGAAGAGGGCATCGAAACCGTGTCCCTGAACCCGGACACCGTGGTGGAAACCTGGTTGTACCTGGCGCGCGAACTGAACAGCTAAGCTCGCTGTCTCGCCGCTTTCAAACCGCCCGCTTGCCGGGCGGTTTTGTTTTGTCCGGCGTTTCTTGCAAGCCGGCGCGGGAACGGATGCATATGCTGGGCGGCATCAATGATCTGATTCATCACCTTTATCAGGATGCTCCCATGCGACTCCCCTTCCTCCCGGTTTCCCATCACACACTGGATGTCTTGATCCCGCGTTATCTGAACGCGCCGCAGGCCAAGGAAGCCAGCGCGCTGGCCAAGGTATTGACCGCGTGCTCCAATCAGGCGGTGGAGCGCGGCAGCTATGCCAATCTCGGCGCCTTGCGCGATGCCATCGCCGCCGAGATCAAGCCGCTGCCGGCGAGTTTTGGCCATAAACAGCTGAGATTGAATACCGAGCTGCAAGTGGCGCTCAAGGGCGTGAACAAGCGCATCGCCAGCGAGCAAGCGCATTACCGCCAGCAACTGAGCCACGCCCAACAAGGCTATGCGGTGGATCTGGCTCATTCGAGCCGCTTATTGGGAGAGCAGGCCAACGCTTAAGCTTGGGTTAAGCCGACACTGTTTTAATGGCACCGTCAACCAACGCTTAAGGAAGCACCACATGAAAACCATCACCGTTCTGCTCACCGCCGCCGCGCTGTCCCTGCCTTTCGCCGCTCAGGCCGAATTCGCCGGCCCCGGCGTGCCGGCCGCCGTCACCACCGTGGCCGCCGCGCAGAAAGCCGCCGACGATACCCCGGTGACGCTGGAAGGCAAGATCGTGCGCCAGATCGACCACAAGCGTTACGAATTCCGCGACGCCACTGGCACTATGACGGTGAAGATCAGCCAGAAGCGCCTGCCGGCGCAAAAGTTCGACCAGAACAGCAAGCTGCGCATCGTCGGCGAAGTGGACAAGGAACTGACTTCGACCAAGGTGGACGCCAAGCTGGTGGAAGTGCTGCCGTAAACCGTTGTCCCCCTGCAACGCGAACGGGCCCGGCGCTGCGCAAGCAGGCCGGGCCCGTGTCTTTACTGGGGGCTTACTGTGATGGCCCTTCGTCCTTCAACTGTTCCTCATGCTCCAACTCCTGCTGCGCCTCCAGCGCCTGCTCCTCGGCCTCGCGCAGCATATGGTTGATCTGGTCGAAGTCGAACAGATCCTGAGTATTGCGCAGCCGCTCGGCGTAATGAATGACGTTGCCGCCATCGGCCAGCAGCAAGGAAGGCGCGGTATAGCCGCTGAGCGGATACTCGCGGATCAGCACCCCGTAGTGCTTGTGGAAATCGCGGCCGCGCAGCGTGGACAGCAGGGTGACATGGGGCAGGCCGTGTTCGCGGCGCGCGCGCGCCAGCGAGGATGGCGAATCCACGGTGATCACCACCAGGCCGATCTGCGGCCAGCGCTCCAGAAAACGCCGCGTCTCCTGCAATAGATACTGGCCGCCATGTTCGTATTCATCCAAGGACAGCAAGGTCAGGATCAGCTTGGGCACGCCGCCCAGGCTTTCCAGCGCCACGTCCTGCTTGCCATCGCCCACCAGCATGAAACTGGGCAGATAAGCGCCCACCTGAGGGAAATCCCCTTCCACCGGCAGCAGCTCATCGCCGTATTGCAACATGAAGTCGCTCATTCTCTGTCTCCCTATACCCCAGTTTCTATCGTGGACCACGCGGCGGCAAAAGCAAGGCGGCACTGCGCCGCGGGCATAAAAAAAGCCTGCGCGAGCGCAGGCTATAACGGCTGGGAAAACAAAAGCTTAGGAGCGGGCGCCGTCTGTCGCGGCGGCCAGTTGCGGCTGCAGCGGCGCGGCGGTGGCTTCCTCCGGCAGCACCGGCTCGCCGGCCAGCACGCGGCGCATGCGTTCTTCGTCCAGCGCCTTCTCCCAGCGCGCCACCACGATGGTGGCCACGCCGTTGCCGATCAGATTGGTGATGGCGCGGGCCTCGGACATGAAGCGGTCGATGCCGATCAGCAGCGCCAGGCCGGACACAGGCAACTTGCCGCCCAGCGTGGCCAGCGTGGCGGCCAGGGTGATGAAGCCGCCGCCAGTCACCGCCGCCGCGCCCTTGGAGGTGAGCAGCAGCACGCCTAGCAGGCCTAGCTCCTCCGCCAGCGTCAGGTCCACATTGGTGGCTTGGGCGATGAAGATGGCGGCCATGGTCAGATAGATGGAAGTGCCGTCCAGATTGAAGGAGTAGCCGGTGGGAATCACCATGCCCACCACCGGCTTGGAGCAGCCCAGGTTTTCCAGCTTCTTCATGATGCCCGGCAGCGCGGATTCCGACGAAGACGTGCCCAGCACCAGCAGCAGCTCTTCCTTGATGTAGACCAGGAAGCGCCACAGACTGAAGCCGTTGAGCTTGGCGATGGTGCCCAGCACCACGAACACGAAGGCGAAGCAGGTCAGGTAGACGCAGAGCATCAGGAAACCCAGCTGTTTCAGCGAACCCACGCCGTATTTGCCGATGGTGAAGGCCATCGCGCCGAAGGCACCGATGGGGGCCAGCTTCATCAGCATATTGATCACGCCGAACAAGGCGTGGGAGAACTCGTCCAGGATGTGGACGATGGTCTTGCCGTTGTCGCCCATCTTGGTCAGCGCCAGGCCCAGCAGCACCGAGAAAGTCAGCACCTGCAGGATTTCGCCGTTGGCGAACGCGCCCACCACCGTATCCGGAATGATGTGCATCAGGAAATCAATGCTGCTCATTTCCTTGGCGTTGGCGGCGTACTTGGCCACCGAGTGCGCGTCCAGCGTGCTCGGGTCCACATTGAGGCCGGCGCCGGGCTTGAGCACATTCACCACCACCAGGCCGATCACCAGCGCCAGCGTGGTGACGGCTTCAAAGTAGAACAGCGCTTTCACGCCCACGCGGCCCACTTCCTTCATATCGCCCATCTTGGCGATGCCCACCACCACGGTGGCGAAGATGATGGGCGCGATCATCATCTTGATCAGCTTGATGAAGGCGTCGCCCAGCGGCTTCATCTTCGCGCCCAGATCGGGAACGAAGGCGCCGAGCATCACGCCGAGGAAAATGGCCAGCAGCACTTGGAAATAGAGGCGCTGGTAGAGAGGGGTTTTGGTCTGCATCGCGATCCCTGTAGCGTTGTCTGACTCCGGCTCGGGGCGGGCCGGAGTTGTTATGCAATCAAAAGCGGGCTCTTAACGGCCCATGACTGCGGATGCTAGCAAGAGGCGGGGCGGTGACGAATTGCCGATATCCCTATGCGGGATAACCCCAATGCGAACAAATTCATGTGCTTGGCATTGGGAATGGCGCGCCGCGGACGAAGCCGGGCGGCGCGGTTGAGGCAAGCCTTTGTGACGGGAGAAGGGAAAGCTAGAGGGCGGATGAGCGTTTAAACGCCATTCTTAAAGCCCTTTACTAGTCCTCCCGCCGAGGCGCCGCAGATAATTGACCAACTGTTTAGACCCGCTAACAAAACCCCTGATCCCGCGTTGCGCCTCCTTGTCGTACGACTGGTACTGCCTGCGTCGGCGCGCCTTGGCTCAGGTTCTCTGCGAGGTTTTATTTAGCGGCTCTTAATGGAATTGCTTGATGTAGGACGCCACGCCGCCCAGCAGCATCTCGATCGAGATCGCGGTCAGCACCAGGCCCATCAGCCGCTCCAGCGCGGTGATCGCCTGTTCGCCCAGCAGCTTTTGCAGCTTGCCGGAAAACAGGAACACCAGCAGCGTCACCAGCATGCAGATGGTCAAGGCGCCCAGCCATTCCAGCATCCGTTCCGGCTCGCGGGTGGACATCAGCAGCACGGTGGCCATCGCCGACGGGCCGGCGATCAGCGGCACGGCGATCGGCACGATGAAGGGTTCGCCATGCATCTTGTCGCCGCCGAACACGCTGCCCTCGCCGGGGAAGATCATCTTGATGGCGATCAGGAACAGAATCACGCCGCCGGCCACCCGCATCGAATCATCGGTCAGATGCATCAGGTCCAGGAAGTTGCGGCCAAAGAACATGAAGGCGGACAGCACCAGGAAGGCGATCAGGCATTCGCGGTAGACCACGCGGCGGCGGCGCTCCGGCTTGACCTGCTTGAGCGCGGCGATGAACAGCGGAATATTGCCCAACGGATCGGTGATCAGGATCAGCAGGACGGTAGCGGACAGAAAAGAGGTTTGCATGGTGTGTGCTTGCGGCGTTGGGGGGTGACGATGGCGCGCAGGCCCTGAGTGCAAGGCTCTGTAATTATTAAGCGCGCGTCCGGGCGCGATTATCTCATGCGGATGCCGAATGGGTGAATCCGGATTGCGACGGTTTTATTTGCCTGGCGGCACGCGGCAAGCCCCGGCCGGCGGGGCTTGCGTGGATTAAGGGATTAAACCAGCCGTTGCAACTGCTCGGACGATTGTCGCAAGCGGCGGGCGAAGGGTTCCAACAGGCAATACACCTGCTCGCATTCCAGGCTGTCCAGGCCGGACTGGTCCAGCATGCTCAGCAGGCCGGTCAGCGCGCTGCTGATCTGGCTGAGCTCCAGCGCGACGGCATGGCTGGTGTCGTGGATGTGCTGGCTGCAGTATTCCAGCCGTTTCAGCGCGGGATCGATCAGGTGCAGCGCCTCGTGTTGCTGGCGCAGCGTTTGCAGGCCGTGGACGATGCGGTTCAGTTCAACGGCGGTGGGCGTGGCGTTCATTGCTGAGCCTCCTCTATCCGGGGCCGGACTGGCGCGCCTGGAGGCGGAGGGGCATTGAACAAGGTCAAGGTCAACATGGCAAAGCTCCTTTTTCGTGGTCCGCCTGCCTGCTCGCTGTCAAACGGGCAGGCAGGCGCGTGACGAGGTTGACAGACCGGGAAAAAGGGAACCGGCAGGCGCTAGGCCTCCCCGCCACGGCCCGCCGGATGGCAAGACAATGGCATTCCGGACGCGTCTGCCTAAGCAGCGGCGCCCGCCCTAATTCCGATTGGACTGTCAAACCCAGCGCCGTTAAGTGAAACGGCACCTGGCGATTGTTGCTGAAGGGGATGACGGGGTCAAGCGATGGGGTCCGGCACAAGCGACAGCGAGAGGTTCAAGGCCTGGCTCGGCTGCGGCCATGAGCTTGAACGCGGGAGGAACAGCGCCTAAGCCGCGCGCGTGCCCAGCTAAGCCAATGCCAAGAACTTGCGTGATATCAATGGAAATACGCATCCCAACCGCGCCGCCTTGCTTTTGAAATGATGTGGGCATAGCGTGTCTGCGCTCAATGCCAAATGGTCGTCCGTCGAGAGGCGTGCACGCCGGCGTGCTTTTAGCTGCCGCGGGCTGTTTTGCTGCTGTCTTCTCCTCCAGGCATCAAGGTCTGCTTTAAGGTCGCTTAATCACTGCCGCTTCCGGTTTGCATGGTCGTGAAGGCGTGATTGGCTCAATTCCCGGCGATGAGAGCCTTAGTGCCGAAGTGTGATGCTGGATGGTGAAAACCGATCACCAAATCAGAACGCTTGCCACGAAGTGAGTTTGCACAGCTCCACGTTTTCCCTATTCGAAGCATTAGCTGCTCTTGAAACACCAAAGGTGATGAATGATGAAACTCAGGCGTATCGTGTTACTCGCTTTTATTTTGAATGAGGCTTGTGGTATTGCTCAAGCGGACGTGCAGACCCCTGACTACTCTAAATTCCGTGGATGGGATCAGATGGTGGGAGCCTATACTACGGTTGATTTACATATATTGGGATGTCATGCGTGGTACCAGAGGATCGATCCAGAGCGGGCGCCACGATGTGATCTTAGGCTTTCATATTATACCCGTGAGTGGTGCCCAGGCTATAATTACCAATACCCCTGCTATGACCTTCTTGTGGGCAGCTATTGGGGGGGCGGGTTGGATGTGCTGCCTAATAGTGCTCCTATCTGTCCAGAAGGTTATTCCATTGGCCAAGATGCCTTATGCCACTCCTCCCCAAAGGGTCAAAGAAATTTTGGCGAAGCAAGGTGTGATAAATCATTGTTGAAGCTGGACCCTATCAATATTGCCACTGGCAATGTTTTTGAGTCTTACCACGACTCAAACACCCTGGGTTTGGTTTTTTCCAGATTCTATAACTTTACCAATGATCCAGGGGTATTGGGTTATGGCTGGCAGCATAATTACAATCGTAAAATCAGCATGGTGTGGTCTGCTAGTGGGATCGCAAGCGCGAGCGTGATGCGATCTGATGGAAATAGTATTCCATTTTCCTTGAGTGGAAATGGATGGACGCCGCCATCGGACATAAAGGATTCCCTCTCCAAGCAAACGGATGCCAATGGCACAACAACCGGCTGGCAATACCGGGTAGCTAGTAGCGGAGATATCGAGTTCTACAATGCCTACGGTCAATTGATTCAAGTGCAGCGTTTGAATGGCCAAACTGAAACCCTCAGCTACAACTATGCTAATGGGCAACTGATCTCGGTAAAAGACCAGTGGGGTAATGCTCTCAGTTTCACTTACAACACGAGTTCACTGTTGAGCACCATGGCGGATGGAGCGGGCCAGCTTACCCAGTACAACTACGATGCGGCTAATAATCTCTCTACGGTGACCTACCCCGATGGAAAATCCATCCAGTACTTGTATGAAAACACGGCCTTTCCACATGCGTTGACGGGCCTCATCGACGAGAATGGCAATCGCTACTCCAACTGGGAATATGATCCGCAAGGCAGGGCAGTCGGCAACAGCCATGCCGGAGGGGCGAATGCGGGTACCGTCAGCTACCTTTCTCCTACCAGTTCCGCGGTAACCGATGCCCTGGGAGCCACCCGCACTTACCACTACACCACCATTAACGGCCTCAAGCTGCCCACCGGCACCAGCCAGCCTGGCGGTTCCGGCTGCGCCGCGGCCAGCTCCGCGATCAGCTATGACGATCAGGCGAACATCGCTGCCCGCACCGACTTCAACGGCGTCAAAACGACTTACCAGTACGACCTGAGCCGCAACCTGGAAACACAGCGCATTGAAGCCGCCGGCACGCCGCAGGCGCGCACCATCTCCACGCAATGGCACGCCAGCCTGGCGCTGCCGCTCAAGATAGCCAGCCCCAAGAAGCTGGAAACCTACGCCTACGATGGCCAAGGCAACCTACTGACGTATACCGAGCAGGCCACGGAAGACGCCACGGGCGGCGCGGGCCTGAATGTGGCCGCAATAGGGGAGGCGAGAAGCTGGAGCTACACCTTCAATCGTCATGGCCAGGTGCTGACCATGACCGATCCCATGGGGGCCAAGACCCGCTATGGCTATGACGACAAAGGTAACCTGACCCAGGTCGTCAATGCGCTGGAGCAAGTGACAACCCTGGACCAGTACGACGCCAATGGCCGGCTGGGGCGCCTTACCGACGCGGCCGGCATCGTCACCCGCTACCGTTATGACCCGCGTGGCCGCCTGCTGGAAACCAGCCGCTACGCCAGCGCCAAGCCCGACGCCGTGACGACGACGAGCTACCAATACGACGGCGTGGGAAACCTGAACCAGATCGTCTTGGCGGATGGCTCGCTGCTGTCCTACCGCTACGACGCCGCCCACCGCTTGACCGGCATCACCGACGCGCAAGGCAACCGCATCGACTACCAACTGGACAATGCCGGCAACCGCACCCAGATCAAGGTGAGCGATCCGGCGGGCAAGCTGGCCCGGCAGCAGAACCGGGTGTACGACCAACTGGGCCGCTTGCAACAGATCATCGGCATGGCGGGACAAAGCTACAGCTATCAATACGATGCCAATGGCCGGCTGACGCAAGCCAGCGATGCGCTGAACCGGACCACGATCAATCAATACGACCCGCTGGGCCGCTTGATCAAGCAGACGGACCCGCTGGGCGGCGTGAGCCAGTACGGCTACGACTTGCTGGACCAACTGAGCAGCGCAACCGACCCGCGGCAACTGACCACCCGCTACACCACGGACGGCCTGGGCAAGCGGAGCGTATTGACCAGCCTGGATAGCGGAGAGAGCCGCTATGTCCATGACGCGGCGGGCCGCCTGACGCAAATGACGGATGCCCGCAAGGTGAGCGCGCATTACCAGTACGACGCCCTGGGCCGGATCACCGCGACGCGCTACCCGGACCAAACCGTCAACTACGTTTGGGACGACAAGCTGCCGGGCTATCTGAGCCGCATCAGCGACCAAAGCGGCACGCTGGCTTACGACTACGACGCGCTGGGCCGGATCAGCCAACTGACGCACACCTTGCCGGCCGCGGCCTATGCCGGCGCCCCGGGACTGAGCGTCCAGTACGCCTACAACCCCGCCAACCTAGTGCAGCGACAGACGCTGCCGTCCGGGCAAGTGCTGAACTACCAGTACCAGCACGGCGAAGTCAGCGCCATTGTCCTGGGCGACAAGCCCTTGGTCAGCAACATCGTCTACTTCCCGCTGGGCGGGGTGCGCAGCTACCGCTACAACGGCGCGCAAGTATTTGCCCGCAGCCAGGACGCGGATGGCCGCATCAGCTCCACCTCCAGCCCGGCGCTGAACAAAAGCCAGCACTACGACGCGGCGGATCGCCTGCTGCAGTTGCGGGACGAAGGCGCGCCGGCTCGCACCCAGGAATACGGCTATGACCCGCTGGACCGCCTGCTCAGCCAGCGGCTGGGCACAAGCAACTGGAGCTACCAATACGACGCGAACGGCAACCGCACCCAGGCCGGCAGCAATGGCGGCACGCTGGCGCAGACCCTGGCGGCGGACAGCAACCGCTTGCTGCAAATGGGCGGCAAAACCTACCGCTACCTGGAGGATGGCAAGCAAAGCAGCGACGGCCGGCTGGAAGACAGCTACGACGGCGCGGGCCGCCTGAGCAAGACCCTCCAGGGCGGGGCGAGCCACCGCTATCTCTACAGCGCCAACGGACAGCGGAGGGTGAAGAACGACACGCGCTATGTGTACGACCAGTGGGGACATCTGCTGGGCGAATACAGCCTGCAGGGGCAGCCACGGATGGAGTATGTGTGGCTGGGGGATGAAGTGGTGGCGGTGCTGAAATACTGAGGGAGCGGAGCATGATGAAAAGAATGATTGCGCGGCTGACGCGCTTGGGTGGCTTGGCAGCGCTGGTGTTGATCAGCCACTGGGCGTGGGCGGCGACGCCGGAAGTGTTCTATGTCCACAACGACCAGCTGGGCACGCCACGAGCGGTGGTGGACGGCAATAATGTGGAGGTATGGCGCTGGGAGGGAGATGCCTACGGCGAACAGCCGCCGGAGCAGGACCCCTCGGGGACGGGCCAGGCGTTTGTGTTCAACCTGAGGTATCCCGGACAGTACTATGATGTCGAGACGGGGAGGATGTACAACGGCTGGCGGGATTATGATCCGTCGACGGGCCGGTATGTGCAGAGTGATCCTTTGGGTTTAGAGGGAGGGCAGTGGTCGACGTATGCTTATGTTGAAGGAAATCCAGTACAGGGAGTTGATCCGCTGGGATTATGGGAAGTGGCTGACGTGTTTCCTGATCAAGCGCCAATTGTTACGATCGGCCGCGCTATGGGCGGAGTGGCTGCATACATGGCTGGGATGCTCTCAGGGGACCAGATGCTTGCCAGTACCGCATTGCAGGGCTTGTCAGAAACTCGAGATAAAAATACGGAAGTGCTCGTTACTCTGGCGACAATGGGCCGGTGGCGAGGGGCTGCACAAAGCGAAGCATGTCCAGCAGCGACATTCCCTCGAGGAGGTCCGCCGCGAGATCCGAAAACAGCAAACTATTTGCCACTACCAGGAGCAGAGGGGGCTCATACCACGTTAGGGACCAGAACGGGGCGCAACGGAAGCTATACGCAGGGAGCAACGTTCGGCGAGAAAGGAAATTTCCTGGGGAGAACCGATGTGACAAACCACGGCCGCGGTGATCACACAAACCCACACTGGCATCCGGCACTTGGACCAAATTCTGTCGGGTCTGCGCAACCACTACCTTGGTAAAACATCATGTGGAAACCAATTGATGAAGCAAAAATGTGGGCTCAACTTCAAGTCGACATCCTGGAGTTGTCACCTGTCGCGCGATCGTTGCTTCCCGAACTGTCGCGTCCTCTAGTTGCTCTGGGCTGTGAGAGGATAAAGGGAAGCACTGAGCAGCTATTCGTTGTTGCTCGTGTAGGCAACAAAGCTTTGATTTATGACGATGTAGAGGACGAGTATGCAATTGCAAATATTCCTCATGCCGGGCCTTTGCGTCATTGGCAGCTCTTCGGGCCTCTGGAGGCCGCTCTACTTGCTGCCTTTGGCTAAACGTCTACAAAGGCAGTGCCGTAAGCGCAGCAGCGATGGGTATGAGCGATTGTAGGTGCCAATGATGAATGGATCGATTCTCAACTGGGTGGCGCATCCGTGGAATCGCCTGTTTACGGGCAAAAAGCTGTTGCCTTATGAACGTCTGGTGCTGGATGCGTGGAGAGCCTCACTACCGGGGGAAGGTCAGCGTATTCTCGACGCGCAGCTCGAAGCTGTCTCGTTCGTTCAGCATCAAGCTGGTGGTATGCCATGATCGATATTAAAAATACGGCCGAGTCATGGATTCTCATGCACCATGCAAAAGAAGGGTCTAGTACATATACAGAAAATTTTTGGGCTTTTGATGCGCTATCAAACCTTTGTGATAGCTCTCCAGAGCAATGTTTGGCGGTAATTAATCAAATAATTTTAATTGACGCCAGTGATGTTGTTCTGTCCAATTTGGCTGCTGGACCAGTTGAAGATTTACTTGTAGAGCATGGTGAGCAGGTTATCTCATCAGTAATACAGTCGGCAAAGAAAAGTACAGACTGGGAAAAAATGCTTGGGGCTGTATGGAAAAATGACATTTCTGATCATATATGGCAACAACTAAAGTCGGTGGCAAATTCTAGCTGGTGATTAATAACGACGACTTTAACTAAAGTAGCCGCTATGGGAACTCGGTTTCCTAATTTTTGGGTGGGACTGCCTCGTGGCCTAACCGATGCAAAAAAATTTACGACAGTCTCTAGTTGATTGGCTCACTTAACTGGCTGTACTCGTGTTCTTGGTGCTGCTCTGAGAATGGGCGGTCGTATTTGCTCCCTATTGTGGATTGCATATGGTAGTTACATGGCAGGCGTTACTGCGGTTTGTGCTGCAGATTGTGTGAGCCAGTATGAGGTATAACAATGAAGTTATTGCTGTTTGTCGTGGTGGCTTTGTTGATAGGTGTTTGTTACTTTCTGGATTGGCAGAGGCGTAACAAGGTATTGCAATTGAAGCCTGACCGAGAAGAGCTGGATGATTTGTCGGTGTATCAACAGTTTTATGCTACAGCGGAGTTAATGGAGCCGGATGTAATAATGCTGTGGCATGAGATTGCTGACACATTAAAGGTGCCTGCAGGGAAAATTCGTCCAACAGATGTTTTTGGTGAAGACATTGGGGGGGGCGTTCTTGTTACCACTGAACTCGATGAATTGTCCTGGCTGGGTGCCCAGAGGGCAAGAGGGCTGAAGTTGTCAATAGATCTCCAAGCGGTCAAGACAGTTGATGATTATATTCGGACATTTGCCAGGAAAGTCAATTAGCTAGGAAGTGCAAGCTTCAAGACTACACGCCAGACAAGGTTTTGTTGTGGTTTTGTTCTAGCTGGTGCACGGACCAGGCTAGGTAATATGGGAGCAGGAGGCGGCCTCGCGCCGATACTGCAATGTTAAGCTTTAGCCTGATGAATCATACGGCGGCAAGTCGCGAGTGGTATTCCGTTGCAAAGCGGAGCAGTATTGCCGACGTTCTAGTGATGGGGCATCTTTAAATGAAAAGTGAAATGATAACTCCTGAAATTATCAGGGTAGTGCAAGTTGCTTTACAGACAAAGACAAGCTTCAAGAACGATGAGATTGCATATGAAATTCAAGACAACCATCAGCATTTGCTGATATCAATCCAAGTTGCTAGTAATGTTGGCACTTCTCAATCTGTTCGCGATTTTAAGCTGATTGCAAAAATGTTGGACTCTATAATTCCGCGCCGCAGTGGCGAGTACACTTGGATGGTGAACTTTTATAATAAAGAAACATTGCTAGACAGCTACTTTGGTGGAGATTCGGACTTTCCGGATTCTGGCTTGTAAGGGCGGTCGCTAATATAAGCCTGAATCGCTCAACTTTTCCTAGACACCTCAAGACCCCACACTAGGCTCTGCAGTGAGTTGTCAAGTGCCGTATTGAGATTAGGCTGTGAAACTGGAGGGTGGGCTCCGTGGAATCAGTGCCAATCATTTGTTAAAGATGCGATTGCGGAGTGTACGAAATGAGTGAATTTCCAAGAATCATAAAAACATACCTTTCGATTTTTGTCTTGGCTATAAGCTGCCTAGTGTTTTTATATTCGATCCTTGGTATATTTCAGGCTATAGATTTAGGTGTTGGACCTGGCTATTCAAGGGGTAGGTTGCTTACGAATTTAGGTGTATGGGGCTTGCTGTCTATTATTAGTCTTTGCGTAATTTTTTTGTCTTTTAAAGATGTTGTATTTTTTATGAAAAAGACATGATTCATTGGGTGAATCAGCATGATCTGGGAAGAAAATCTTGCCTAATATGATCATAGGTATGTCTTTGTGTGCTGGATTGCACACGCTTGTGCATGAAAACTTGCTGATAAGTATTGTAAATTTGAGATGGTAAATTTTGGGTTGGGGTGATGTTTCAAAATGCAAAAATTTTCCTCGGTTTTTCATGATAAATTTGGAGTGTCTCCCTATGATTGCATTGAGCTAAAAGACTCTTGCAATGGTTTGGAAATTATTTTGATCGATGAAAATGATTGCAAGCTTATTGTTAGATTCGAAACGCATCTTGCATACCGGCGTATTGATGAGGGGGATGCATTGGTGACGCTTGCTTTTTTAAAAAAAATAGGTTGTTCTGGTGGTCCATTTTATCAAGTTAAAAACTCTAATTTCCTTAGATGGTTTAATCGGGAGAGTTGTGGTATGCATGATGGGCAGCCATTAAAGCACTATGCAATTATTGCAATGAATGATGTGATTGATGTGATTGCGTGCGATGAGCCTGTACTGATAAAGTAATTGGTCGGGCTTGGTGCAGGGTAGAATAATTGATTTGGCTCTGCTGGTGGTATTTTTTGCGGATTATAATAGTGATTTATAAATCTGCTGTTGCTATGGGAGTTATGTTAAGGAGCTCCGCTGTCGTAGGGACATTCTCAATGAGGTGTGCGATTCAGGCTTGCATGCGGGATAAGGTCAGTGATGGTTTATTTTGTCTGCCACAGCAAAAGAAAGCTTAAAGCATGAGCTTTGATATTCGGCCGGAAACATCTGTCGCCGTGTTATTCTATGTTGATGCGGGGGAGAGGATGGAAGCTCTTGTTGGGAAAATGCCAGTTTGGGTAGTCGATAGTGCTAAAAATAGAGACGCAGTTCAAAGAGTAAGAAGTCACTATAAACTATCTAATATTACTTTGTTTTTTGATTTTGAAGGCGAGTCAAAAACATCAATGTGCTCAAGGCTTATTTATGATATCAGTGACCATCATGAATTCTCCACAATTGAGCTGCATGGCATCGCAGTTGCCGATGTGAACCAAGATATTATTACTGATTTGGAGTTTAAAAGGGTGGTCCCAACTCATTATGGGTGTGTGCTTATTAAGGTGTAGACGAGATGGCCTGATGCTCTATCAAACAGCGCTTTTTGTTATTGAGGCATGTAGGAGCATATGATCAGCAAGTGGTGAGCGCACCTTTTCATCTCTGTATCTTGCGTAATGACATAGGATGACTCGGGGGCGAGTAAGGGCGCTTGTTACTGATGGATTGTACAACTAGTACGTAATCGACAAGGCCGCATCTCGATGCGACTTCGAGCTGTGGCTGTGGAGATAAGCAATGGTGCCTCATGAAGATTTGATTCGTAGCTTGTCTCTAAAGCGTGTTGCGTGTCTGTTCAACGTTGCTGTCGAGTCACTGAGTCTCGATGCGCGATTCGGAACAGACTTACATGCGAAGCCCCGAAGTTTTTTCAGAGATAATGAATTTGATGAGATCGAAGGCGATATTATGGATGTGGCTGACAAGAAACTGCGGAACGAGATGGGACGAGGCGAGTACAAAATTTGTACGGTAGGGGATTACTGTGAGCATATGGTTCGATGTTACTCCTTGAGGCCCAAAGTGGTTGAGAAGATTCTTGGTTTGATGGATGTTTGATTGCACAGACTTTGTTGCAAAAATAAAATTGGATTGTGAATCGCTCCTCCTTTCCTAGACATCTCAGGATCCTACACTAGGCTCTGCAATGAGTTGCCAAGTGCCGCAGGGTTTAGGGCGCGGCGATCAAGTGGGAGAAAAGCAACTGATTGCATTGCGCCTCCAGCTTACTTGGAGGTACCAAGAAAAACGGCGAGCCATGGCTCGCCGTTTTGCTGTCCGCGCGCAGAGTTATTCCGCGGCGTGATCGTCCTGCTCGATGATTTCAGCCTGCTCGCCCGGTTTTTCCTTGCGGGCGCTGCCTTCCACCATATTGATGACGAACAGTCGGCATTGCAGCGAGCCGTTGTACAGCGGAGTACGGCGCTTGGGCGACAGGTGGATTAGCTTGGCCAGGCGCAGGTCGCCGCTGAACAGGTTGGCGTGCCAGCCGGCGAAGTGGGCTTTCAGCCAGTCGCCCAGCAGCGGATACCATTCGGCCAGTTGCTCCAGTTCGTCCATGCGCACGCCGTAGGGCGGGTTGGCCACCAGGATGCCGTTTTCGCCGTTGGGGCGGGCGTCCAGCACGTCCATCGCTTGCAGTTCCACCAGGCCGGAGAGGCCGGCGCGTTCCAGGTTGTCCTTGGCGACGTTGATGATGGCCTGGTCGCGGTCGGAGCCGTTGATCGCCAGCTTGGCCAGCGGTTTTTCCGCGTGCTGGGCGTCCAGCAGCAGCGCTTCCCAGCTGGCGGAATCGAAGCCGCGCAGTTTCTGGAACGCGAATTTGCGTTGGCGGCCGGGCGCGCGGTTGAGCGCGATGTCGGCGGCTTCCACCAGGAAGGTGCCGCTGCCGCACATCGGGTCCAGCAGCGGCTGGCTGCCGTTGTAGCCGGTCAGCATCAGGATGCCGGCGGCCAGGTTTTCACGCAGCGGCGCATCGCCGGTTTCCTGGCGCCAGCCGCGCTTGAACAGCGGTTCGCCGCTGGTGTCCAGGTAGATGGTGGCGCTGTCTTCGGTCAGGAACACATGAACGCGCACGTCCGGGTGGCGGGTGTCTACATTGGGCCGGCCCAGTTGCGCCTGGCGGAAGCGGTCGCAGATCGCGTCCTTCACCTTCAGCGAGATGAAGTCCAGGCTCTTGAAGTGGCAGCGGATGGCGTCGGTCTTCAGCTTGATGCTGTTGGATACGTCGAACCAGCGCGGCCAGTCCACATTCATCGCCAGGCGGTAGATGTCTTGCTCATTGCGGTAGCCGCCCTGAGCCAGTTGCAGCAGCACGCGGCTGGCGGTGCGGCTGTGCAGGTTGGCCGCCATCAGCAGATCGCGGTCGCCGGCGAAGGCCACGCCGCCGTCGGCGGTGGCGATGTCGCGCGCGCCCAGGCCGCGCAACTCGTCGGCCAGGATGGCTTCCAGGCCGCGCGGGCAGGGGGCGAACAAGGACAGCACGCTGTCGCGCACCTGGGTCAGGCTCGGGGCCTGGCGTTCGGTCGGCGCGTGGCGCGGCGCGTCGGCGTGGCGGTGCTCGCCGCGGGTTTCCACGCGGTGTTGGTCGCCCAGCGGTTTCAGGCTGCCGGCGCCCGGCTTGCCGAACAACTGACGGGCTTCGCCTTCGCGACGCTCGTGGCGCGGGCGTTCTTCCTGTTGCCAGCTTTGGCGCGGCGCGCGTTCGGCGTCGTCGCGGCGGACGTCGTTGTCGCGATAGGACGGTTTGCTGAACAGCTTGCGCGTGCCGCCTTCGCTACGCTCGGCCGGTTCGCCTTGCGGACGGTCCTGGTGCGGCGCTGCTTCGGCGTCGTCGCGGCGGAAGCGGTTGTCGCGATCGGCGGATTTGCCGAACAGCTTGCGCGGCGCTTGTTCGGCGTCGTCGCGCTGGAAGCGGCTGTCGCGGTCGCCGTGCTGGCGTTCCTGCCAGGGCTTGCGCGGCGCTTGCCCGGCGTCGTCGCGGCGGAAACGGTTGTCGCGGTCGCCGTGTTCGCGCTCCTGCCACGGCTTGCGCGGCGCTTGCTCGGCGTCGTCGCGGCGGAAACGGTTGTCGCGGTCGCCGTGCTGGCGTTCCTGCCAGGGTTTGCGCGGCGCGTGTTCGGCGTCATCACGCTGGAAGCGCTGGTCGCGGTCGCCGTGCTGGCGTTCCTGCCACGGTTTGCGCGGCGCCTGCTCGGCGTCGTCGCGACGGAAGTTGTTGTCGCGATTGGCCGGCTTGCCGAACAGTTTGCGCGGACCCTCTTCGCGCTGCTCGCTGTGCTGGCGTTCCTGCCACGGCTTGCGCGGCGCCTGTTCGGCGTCGTCGCGGCGGAAGCGCTGTTCGCGGTCGGCGGACGGGTTGAACGGCTTGCGCGGCTGATCGACATGGCGTTCGCCGTCGCGTTGCTGCCAGCGCGGCTTGCCCTGCGGCGCGCCTTGCTCGCCGTCCCGCTCCAGGTGCAGCGGCTTGCGGCCGGACGGGCCGCGGTCGCGGCTATAGGGCTTGCGTTCCGGCTCCACGTCAGCGGCGGCGTTCAGCGGCTTGCGGCCGGATGGGCCGCGGTCGCGGCTGTAGTCGCGCGGTTCGCGGTCTTCGCGGTGATGGAAGGGCTTCTTGGGGCCGTTGCCTTGCGGGCGTTCTTCGCCGTCGCGGGCGAAGCTGCGCGGCTGCCAGTTGTTGCCGCGCTCTTTATTGAAGCGGTCTTTCTTGAAGCTGTCTTGGTCTTCGTTGCGCTCAAAGCGCTGCTGGCCTTGCGGCCGACGGTCGTTGCCATACGGCTTGTCGCGCCCGGCCTGTTGGTCGCGTCCTTGATAAGGGCCGCGCTTGCCGCCGTCGCGCGGAGCTTGTCCTTGTCCAGCGCCACGGTCTTGCCAATTAGGCTTGGCGTTGCCCGGACGCGGGCCGGAATAGGGCGCGCGCGGCGAGGTGTCGGCCGAGGGCGCTTTCTTCTGGATCACTGGACCTTTGCCGGCCGGGCTGTCTCCGCCTGCCGGCGAGCTGGCCTCATTGTCGCGGCTATTGAATTCGCGGCGCATAGTGGCACGCTGGCGGGAACGGAAACTGGACATGGAACTTCCTTGAGTAAGCAAACTTTTAAGCAATTCTTTGATTTTAACTTATTTGTCCGGAGGCTGCTTGGTGACAGCGAGGGTTTCCGCTACCATATCCGGTTCGATTCAAGATGATAGACGATGCTGCACAGCTCCTTCGCCGCGCGCCTGACCGCCTGGCAAAAAACGCATGGACGCCATGATCTGCCATGGCAGGTCAGCGACCCGTACCGGATCTGGCTGTCCGAGATCATGTTGCAGCAGACCCAGGTCAAAAGCGTGCTGGAATATTACCCGCGCTTTGTCGCCCGCTTTCCGGACGTGGCGGCCTTGGCCGTCGCGCCGCAGGAGGACGTGCTGGCCTTGTGGAGCGGCCTGGGCTATTACAGCCGGGCGCGCAATCTGCACAAGGCGGCGCAGATGGTGATGGCCGAGTTTGGCGGCAGTTTCCCGACCGAGCGCTTGCAACTGGAGCGCCTGCCCGGCGTGGGGCGTTCCACCGCGGCGGCGATTGCTTCTTTTGCCTTTGGCCAGCGGGAAACCATTCTGGACGGCAACGTCAAACGGGTGTTGAGCCGCTGTTTCGGCATCGATGGCTTCCCCGGCGAGAAGCCAGTGGAACAGCGTATGTGGCGGCTGGCCGAAGAGCTGCTGCCGCGGGATGCGGCGCTGATGAGCGCCTACACTCAAGGTTTGATGGACTTGGGCGCCACGGTGTGCAGCCGTGGCAAGCCGGCCTGTACCGTCTGCCCGATGGTGGACGCTTGCGTGGCGGCGCGCGAAGGGCGCACCGGCGAGCTGCCGACGCCGCGGCCGAAGAAGACGGTGCCCACGCGCCATACGGTGATGTTGCTGGCCACCCATGGCGATCAGGTGTGGCTGCTGCGGCGGCCGCCGACCGGCATCTGGGGCGGTTTGCTGTCCTTGCCGGAGTTCGAGACTTCGCTGCAGATCGAGGACTGGCTGGCGCGCAACGGCCATGGCGATGTGTTGCCGGCCTGGCCTGAGCTGGAGCATGTGTTCACGCATTACCGTTTGATCATTACGCCGGTGCCGGTGCGCTTGGATGCGCTGCGCGCTGAGGCCGTGATGGAGGACAGCGGGCAGTGGCTGTCCTTGTCCGCCGCTCCGGACGCCGGGGTGCCGGCGCCGGTGCGCCGGCTGCTGTTGCGCTTGGCCGAGTAGCCGGGCGCTGTCGAAACACGATTTGATTGAGTTACTGGGTTGATATGGTTTCCGTAGTTCGTTCGATGGCAGATACCCTGGCCGACGCGGCCAATCCGCAGCGTTGGCTGGAGGGCTTGTCTTCTTCGCTGAGCGGGGAAGAGCAGGCGATGCTCACCCGCGCCTTTGACGAGGCGCGGACGCTTTACTGCGGCAAGACCATGGCCCAGACCGGCGAGGACTTGTTCAATCACGCGGTGGCCGCTGCCGCCATCGTGGCGGATCTGAACCTGCTGCCGGACGCCATCGTCGCCACCTTGATGTTCGCCGCTTCGGATTACCGCGAGGACTGGCAGCCCTGGCTGAGTGAAACCTTCAACCCCACGGTGGCGGTGTTGGTGGAGGGCGTCAACGGCGTGCGCCGCATCACCGAGCTGGCGCGCATCGACAAGCTGTCCACGCCGGAGGAGCGCGCGCGCCAGGCGGAAACCATGCGCAAGATGCTGCTGGCCATGGTGGCCGATATCCGCGTGGTGCTGATCAAGCTGGCCTGGCGCACCCAGACCATGCATTACCTGGCCGAGGTGGAGGATGAGACGGTGCGCCGCCGCATCGCCACCGAGACGCTGGACCTGTTCGCGCCGCTGGCCAACCGCCTGGGGGTGTGGCAGATCAAGTGGGAGCTGGAGGACCTGGGCTTCCGCCATACCGAGCCGGACAGCTATAAGCGCATCGCCAAGCTGCTGGACGAACGCCGGCTGGAGCGCATCGACTATATCGACCGTTTGCTGGACACCCTGCGCGCGGAGCTGAAGAACGCCGGCGTCAAGGCGGAAGTGGCCGGCCGGCCCAAGCATATCTTCTCCATCTGGAAAAAGATGAAGAAGAAAAAGCTGGATTTCTGCGAGCTCTACGACATCCGCGCGGTGCGCATCCTGGTGGAGCGGCTGCCGGATTGCTATACGGCGCTGGGCATCATCCACGGCACCTGGCAGCCGATTCCCGGCGAGTTCGATGACTACATCTCTCATCCCAAGGCCAATAATTACCGCAGCCTGCATACCGCGGTGATCGGTCCGGAGGACAAGGCGGTGGAGGTGCAGATCCGCACCTTCGAGATGCACGAGCACGCCGAGTTCGGCGTGGCCGCGCATTGGCGCTACAAGGAAGGCGGCAAGGGCGACGCCGCCTACGAGGAGAAAATCTCCTGGTTGCGTCAATTGCTGGAATGGCGCGAGGAGATGTCGGACCGCGAGGGCCTGGCCGAGGCGTTCAAGACCGAGCTGTTCGCCGACACCATCTATGTGTTGACGCCGCAGGGCCGGGTGATGGCCTTGCCGTTTGGCGCCACGCCCATTGACTTCGCCTATTCGGTGCACACCAATCTGGGCCACCGTTGCCGCGGCGCCAAGGTGGAAGGGCAGATAGTGCCCTTGTCCACGCCGCTGCAAAACGGCCAGCGGGTGGAAATCCTCACCGCCAAGGAGGGCGGGCCGTCGGTGAACTGGCTGCACGACGGCTGGGTGAAGAGCCATCGCGCCATTTCCAAGATCCGCCAGCATATCCGCCAGCTCAACGCCGACACCGTGCGCGAAACCGGCAAGATGTTGTTTGAGCGCGAGCTGGCGCGCCACAGCCATATGCAGCCCAATCTGGGCGCGTTGGCGGAGAAGCTGGGCTACGACAAGCTGGAAGAGGTATACGGCGCGCTGGGCCACGGCGAGCTGACCACGCGGGTGGTGTCCAACGCCATCGTCAGCTTCGCGCCGCCGCCGCCGGCGGACGTGGCGCCGGAAAGCCTGGTCAAGGCCAGCAAGGGCGGCCACGATGCGGGCGGCGTGCTGATCGAGGGCGTGGACAATCTGATGACGGTGCTGGCCAAGTGCTGCAAGCCGGCGCCGCCGGACGGGGTGATGGGCTTCGTCACCAAGGGGCGCGGCATTTCCATTCACCGCACGAGCTGCCTGACCTTGAAAAAACTGTCGGTGGAAGCGCCGGAGCGCTTGATCGCCGCCGAGTGGGGCGATCAGCGCAGCAGCGTGTTCCCCATCGATATCGAGATCATCGCGATGGACCGCCCCGGCCTGTTGCGCGATCTGTCCGATGTGCTGTCGCGCGAGAAGCTGAACCTGATCGGCGTCAACACCCTGTCGCGGGATACCCGCGCCCGCATGCGTTTCACCGTGGAGGTGCGCCAGGTGCAGGACATCAGCCGGGTGCTGTCGCGGATGATGGAGTTGAGTGGGGTGCAGGAGGCGCGGCGTTTGTAAGAACTTGTTCAAAGTCTGCTGCGCTTCGGCGATACGGCGTTGAAAACAACTTCGAAATGCTCATGTACCGTGTGTACATTCCGCTTTCTCAGCCGTTTTCGCCTTGTCTCGCTCTTGCTCGCGAGACTTTGAACAGGTTCTAAGGCGCGGCCGAGTTTGCGTTGGCACAAGTTCACTGTGGCTGTGCATTGCTTTGACTTAAAGAAATTTTCATAATGGTTTTTTTGCACCGCCGCCCGTCGGCGGCGCTGAGGCTTTGGAATGGCTGGCGAAGCGCGGCTGGCCGTTCAATTTTGAAAGGTTTGTTAGCTCATGTCCGAACTGATCGCCGCGGCCCGCCGCGCCCTGTCCCTGATGGATCTCACCACGCTGAACGACGACGACACCAACGACAAGGTCGCCGCGCTGTGCCGCAAGGCCAAGAGCGGCGCCGGCACCGTGGCCGCGGTCTGCGTGTATCCGCGTTTCGTGCCCATCGCCAAGAAAACCCTGCGCGAGGCCGGCTGCCCGGAGGTCAAAGTGGCCACCGTCACCAACTTCCCGGCCGGCGATGAGGACATCGCCGTCGCGGTGGCGGAAACCCGCGCCGCGATCGCCTACGGCGCGGACGAAGTCGATGTGGTGTTCCCGTATCGCGCGCTGATGGCCGGTAACCGCGAAGTGGGCGCGCAACTGGTGGCGGCCTGCAAGGACGCCTGCGACGGCAAGATGCTGAAAGTCATCATCGAAAGCGGCGAGCTGAAGGACGAGGCGCTGATCCGCGAGGCCAGCCTGATCTCGATCCAGGCCGGCGCCGATTTCATCAAGACCTCCACCGGCAAGGTGCCGGTGAACGCCACGCTGGAAGCGGCCGGCGTGATGCTGTCCGCCATCCGCGAAACCGGCGGCGCTTGCGGCTTCAAGGCCGCCGGCGGCGTGCGCACCGCGGCCGAGGCGGCGGAATACCTGGACTTGGCAGAGCATCTGCTGGGCTCGGGCTGGGTGAGCGCCGAGCGCTTCCGTTTCGGCGCTTCCGGTCTGCTGGGCAATTTGCAGGCGGAGATTGAAGGGGGCGAGGTTAAGCCGATCAGCGGCTACTGATCGCTCGCTGTTTCAAACAATGGCCGTGGCGTTGGTCCCGGCCATTATTCATTGCTCGCGGCGCATTTCGCCGCGGCAGGCGCAAGGCAGGGAGAATGCCATGTTTTTGCCTCAGGAAATCATTCGCAAGAAACGCGACGGCCAGGCGCTGTCGCAACAGGACATCCAGCAGTTCGTCGCCGGCATCACCGACGGCAGCGTGGCGGACAGCCAAATCTCCGCGCTGACCATGGCGGTGTACTTCAACGGCATGGCGCTGGAAGAAAACGTGCACATGGCTTTGGCGATGCGCGACTCCGGCCGCCGCATGCAGTGGAGCGACCTCAATCTACCGGGCCCGGTGGTGGACAAGCATTCCACCGGCGGCGTCGGCGACGTGGTGTCGCTGATGTTGGGGCCGATGGTGGCCGCCTGCGGCGGCTTCGTGCCGATGATCTCCGGCCGTGGCCTGGGCCATACCGGCGGCACGCTGGACAAGCTGTCGGCGATCCCCGGCTACAATCCCTTCCCCAGCCCGGACGAGTTCCGCCGCGTGGTCAAGGAAGTGGGCGTGGCCATCATCGGCCAAACTTCTGACCTAGCGCCGGCCGACCGCCGCGTTTACGCGGTGCGCGATGTGACCGCGACGGTGGAATCGGTGGCGATGATCACCGCGTCCATCCTGTCCAAGAAGCTGGCCGCCGGCCTGGATGCTCTGGTGATGGATGTGAAGGCCGGCACCGGCGCCTTCATGCCGACGATGGAAAAATCCGTGGAGCTGGCCGAGCGCATCGTCAAGGTGGGCAACGGCGCCGGCGTCGCCACCAGCGCGTTGATCACCGAGATGAGCCAGCCCTTGGCCTGGACCGCCGGCAACAGCATAGAAACCCGCGAGGCGGTGCGTTACCTGAAGGGCGATGAGCGCAATCCGCGCTTGCATGAGGTGACCATGGCGCTGTGCGCCGAAATGCTGGTGGTGGGCAAGCTGGCCAAGGACGAGGCCGAGGCGCGCGACAAGCTGCAGACCGCGCTGGATTCCGGCCGCGCCGCCGAGATCTTCGGCCGCATGGTGGCCGCGCTGGGCGGCCCGGCCGACTTCATGGAGAACTATGATTCCCATATGGCGCCGGCTCCCATCGTGCGCCCGGTGCTGGCCGAACGCGCCGGCTTCGTCGGCGGCATGGACACCCGCGGCATCGGCATGGCGGTGTGTGCGCTGGGCGGCGGACGCCGCTTGCCCAGCGACGAGCTGGACTTCCGCGTCGGCCTGTCCCGCTTCGTCGAACTGGGCCAGCGCATCGACGCCGGTGTACCCTTGGCTTATATTCACGCGGCTGACGAGAACAGCTTCGCCGACGCGGAGCGCCGCCTCAAGGCGGCGATCCAGCTGGCTGACGCGGCACCTTCCGCGCTGCCGCTGGTCTATCAGAAGATTCGCCAGCAGTAATCCCGGAGCGGCAATATGAAACGAGCCATCATTTTGATTCTGGACTCGCTGGGCATCGGCGCCGCCGCCGACGCCCCGCAGTTCGGCGACGCCGGCAGCAACACGCTGGGCCACATCGCCATGGAGGCGGCCGCCGGCCGCGCCAACGTCGGCCGCAGCGGCGCGCTGAAACTGCCTAATCTGTCCCGCATGGGCCTGGGCCATGCCTGCCAGCTGTCTTCCGGCTATTTTCCGGAGGGCATGGACCCGGCCGAGCCGGTGGCGGCCTACGGCTATGCGCGCGAGCTGTCCAGCGGCAAGGACACCCCGTCCGGCCACTGGGAAATCGCCGGCGTGCCGGTATTGTTCGACTGGGGCTATTTCAGCGACCACGACAACAGTTTCCCGCAGGAGCTGCTGGATGCCATCGTCGCCAAGGCGGAACTGCCCGGCTATCTGGGCAACTGCCACGCCTCCGGCACCGAAATCCTGGACCGGCTGGGCGAGGAGCATATGAAGAGCGGCAAGCCCATCTTCTACACCTCGGCGGATTCGGTGTTCCAGATCGCCTGTCATGAAGAGACGTTCGGCCTGGAACGCTTGTACCAGCTGTGCAAGATCACCCGCGAACTGCTGGAACCCTACAATATCGGCCGTGTGATCGCGCGGCCCTTCGTCGGCGAGGGCAAGGGCCAGTTTGTGCGCACCGGCAACCGCAAGGACCTGGCGGTGGAGCCGCCGGCGACGACGGTGCTGGAAAAGCTGGCCAAGGCCGGCGGCGACGTGGTGTCCATCGGCAAGATCGCCGACATCTACGCCCATGTCGGCATCACCCACAAGCACAAGGCCACCGGCTTCGACCAGCTGTGGGACGCCACCCTGGGCGCGATGCGCGACCATGGCGAACGTCCGGCCATCATCATGGCCAACTTCGTCGATTTCGACTCCAGCTATGGCCACCGTCGCGACACCGCCGGCTACGCCCGCGCGCTGGAGGAGTTCGACGCGCGGCTGCCGGAAGTGATGGCGGCGTTGGGCGACGACGATATCCTGATCCTGTCCGCCGACCATGGTTGTGATCCCACCTGGGAAGGCACGGACCATACTCGCGAACATATCCCGGTGCTGTGCTACGGTAAGCGCGTGCCGGCGGGGCCTATCGGCGAGCGGGCAACCTTCGCTGATATCGGTCAGACCGTGGCGGCCCACCTGGGCCTGAACGCGATGGATTACGGCCAGTCCTTCCTGTGAGGCGCGGCTGAATGAAATATGCCCCGGCGCCCAGGCACCGGGGTTTTTTGAATCTAGAGGAATACATTATGGCAACTCCGCATATCAATGCCCAAGCGGGCGACTTCGCCGAAACCGTATTGATGCCCGGCGATCCGCTGCGCGCCAAGATGATCGCGGAAACCTTCCTGGAAGACGCCAAGCTGGTGACCACGGTGCGCAATGTGTTCGGCTACACCGGCACCTACCAGGGCAAGCGCCTGTCGGTGATGGCGCACGGCATGGGCATTCCGTCCGCCAGCATCTACACCACCGAGCTGATCAAGGATTACGGCGTCAAGAACATCATCCGCATCGGCTCCTGCGGCGCGGTGACGCCGGACATCAAGCTGCGCGAGTTGTTCGTCGCCATGGGCGCGTCCACCGACAGCAAGGTCAACCGCATGCGCTTCAATGATCACGACTATGCCGCGATTGCCGATTACGGCCTGCTGCGCACGGTGGTGGACACCGCGGAAGAGCAGGGCAAGCCGGTGACGGTGGGCAATGTGTTCTCCGCCGACCTGTTCTACGGCGTGCAGCCCAATATGCTGGAAGTGCTGGACAAGATGCAGGTCAAGGTGATCGAGATGGAACTGGCCGGCATCTACAGCGTGGCCGCGCAGTACGGCGCGCGCGCGGTGGGCATCCTGACCGTGTCCGACATCATCCCCACCGGCGAGGCGACCAGCGCCGAAGAGCGACAGACCACGTTCCGCGACATGATGGAAGTGGCGCTGGCCGCGGCGATCAAGCTGTAAGCATTGAGGTTTTGTCAGGCCATTGTCTGACAATGTGACGGGGCGCGCAGCGCCCCGTTTTGCTGCCCACTCCAGGGAGAGCCAGCTTTTTAGTGATGTGCTTGTTGCGTTGCAATTTGGTTTTTATCCATTGCTGTACAATGGCTTAGTATGGGGTTGTGGCAAAAGCGGTGACGTTTTATAGTGCGATGCACAAAAATCTTGCAATGCAGCAAAAGTGTGCCGATAATGAAACCTGCATCAGGACGTGGCATGCAAAGTGTGCGTTTTGGTGTTGTCTCCTCCATCCTCCTTCTTTAGGTGGAACTTGGCGCAACAAAGCTAGATGTTGCGCTTTTTTTTTGCCTATCGGCATTATTTCCTTATTTCAACGGCATTTTTCTCCTGCTTGCGCCTCCATCGTCAGAGTGTCGGATTTCTGTTGTCGCACAAGGGTTTGACAGCCGGATAAGCGCTGTAATAGAATCCGTAACTTTCAAGAATTACGATGGAAGAGTTCCATGAAGACCTTTTCTGCCAAGCCGCATGAGGTTAAACGCGACTGGTTTGTGGTCGATGCCAACGACAAGGTTTTGGGCCGCCTCGCTGCTGAGATCGCCCGTCGCCTGCGCGGCAAGCACAAGCCGGAATACACCCCGCACGTAGATACCGGCGATTTCATCGTCGTGGTCAACGTCGAGAAGCTGCGCGTTACCGGTGCCAAGGCACAAGACAAGAAGTACTACCGTCACTCCGGCTACCCGGGTGGTATCTATGAGCGCAGCTTCACCGAACTGCAGGACAAGTTCCCTGAGCGCGTTCTGGAAAAAGCCGTAAAAGGCATGCTGCCGAAGGGTCCGCTGGGCTACGCCATGATCAAGAAACTCAAGGTGTACTCCGGTTCCGAGCATCCGCACACTGCTCAACAGCCGAAAGTGCTGGAAATCTGATTTTAAGGCGTAGAAATGAACGGTAAATACTACTACGGCACCGGCCGTCGCAAGAGCTCCGTAGCTCGCGTGTTCATGCAAAAGGGCTCGGGCCAGATCATCGTCAACGGCAAGCCGGTTGATGAATATTTCGCTCGTGAAACCGGTCGCATGGTAATCCGCCAGCCGCTGGCGCTGACCGAAAACCTCGAGTCCTTCGACATCAAGGTGAACGTTGTCGGCGGCGGCGAAACCGGCCAAGCCGGCGCGATCCGTCACGGCATCACCCGCGCGCTGATCGACTTCGACACCGCGTTGAAGCCGGCTCTGTCCGCTGCTGGTTATGTGACCCGCGACGCTCGTGAAGTTGAGCGTAAAAAAGTCGGCCTGCGCAAAGCTCGCCGCGCCAAGCAGTTCTCCAAGCGTTAATTCGCCGAATTCTGTTTCCAAGAAAACCGCCTGCGTTTGCCAGGCGGTTTTTTCTTGCCTGTCGTTTCTTGGCTTCCATTCCATCGATATTGCAAGGCAGCATCGCAGTGCCTACACTGTCGTTTTTGCGACGCGCTTTTATACAAAGGAATGGGCATGATCAAGGTGGGAATCGTCGGGGGCACCGGCTACACGGGTGTCGAACTGCTGCGCTTGCTGGCGGGCCATCCGTCGGCGCGCGTGACCGCGGTCACCTCGCGCAAGGAGGCCGGCATGAAGGTGGCCGACCTGTTCCCCAGCTTGCGAGGCCGCATCGACCTGGCCTTCTCCACGCCCGATGAAGCGCGCTTGCAGGATTGCGATGTGGTATTTTTTGCCACACCCAACGGCATCGCGATGAACGAGGCGCGCGAACTGCTGGCCGCCGGCGTGCGGGTGGTGGATCTGGCCGCCGATTACCGGATCCAGGACGTCGCCGAATGGGCGAAATGGTATGGCATGGAGCATGGCTCGCCGGATCTGGTGGCGCAGGCGGTATACGGCCTGCCCGAGCTCAACCGCGAGGCCATCCGCGGCGCGCGGCTGGTGGCGAATCCGGGCTGCTACCCCACTGCGGTGCAATTGGGCTTCCTGCCCTTGATCGAAGCCGGCGCGGTGGACTTGTCCAATCTGATCGCCGACTGCAAGTCCGGCGTGTCCGGCGCCGGGCGCAAGGCGGAGGTGGGCGCGCTGCTGGCCGAGGCCGGCGATTCCTTCAAGGCTTACGGCGTGGCCGGCCATCGCCATCTGCCGGAAATCCGCCAGGGCTTGGGTCGCGCTGCCGGGCAGCCGGTGGGCTTGACCTTCGTGCCGCATCTGACGCCGATGATACGCGGCATCCATGCCACGCTGTATGCGCGGCTGAAGACCGAGGTAGACGTGCAGGCGCTATTCGAGCAGCGCTACGAGGGTGAGCATTTCGTCGATGTGCTGCCGGCGGGCAGCCATCCGGAGACGCGCTCGGTGCGCGGCGCCAATGTGTGTCGCATCGCGGTCCACCGGCCGCAGGGCGGGGATACCGTGGTGGTGTTGTCGGTGATAGACAATCTGGTCAAGGGCGCCGCCGGCCAGGCGGTGCAGAACATGAACCTGATGTTCGCTCAGCCGGAACGGGCCGGTCTCGACATCGTTCCCTTGCTGCCTTGAGGCACCGGCGCATGCGCGGAAAGAACTAGTTCGCTTGAAGACTCGCCAGCAGCCCCAATATCCGACTAAAATAGTGGGTGAATGCCGCTCTGCCGGCTTTAGAAGGAGCCTCGGGCGCCGTGCCGCATAGGGCGCAAAGCCGGTCCGCGCAGCGGGTCTTCGAGGTTCCGGAACTGAATTGCGAGGTTTGACATGACTACAGCAGCAACTGAAATGCCGTCCCCGATCAACTTCAGCGCAAGCGCTTGTGCCAAGGTGCAGGAGTTGATCGCCGAGGAAGGCAACCCCGATCTGAAACTGCGCGTTTTCGTTACCGGCGGCGGCTGCTCCGGTTTCCAATACGGTTTCACATTTGACGAAATCGCAAATGAAGACGATACCGCTATAGAGAGACAAGGCGTGACCTTCCTGGTGGATCCGATGAGCTACCAGTATCTGGTCGGCGCTGAAATCGATTACCAGGAAAGCCTGGAAGGCTCCCAGTTCGTGATCCGCAATCCGAACGCCACCACCACCTGCGGTTGTGGTTCGTCGTTCTCGGTGTGATCCGGACGCGGTAGAATACAGGCTCGGGCTATTGCCCGGGCCTTTTTTATGGGGACAACAAAATGAATAAGCTGCCACCCGTCGTCTTGCCGAAGATCGAATTCACGCGTGAATTCGCGTTTAGCGATGCCGACTTCGAGCGCATTCGCAAACTGATCTACAAGGAAGCGGGCATTTCGTTGAACCCGTCGAAGAAAGACATGGTTTACGGCCGCCTGGTGCGTCGCATTCGCGAGCTGAAGCTTCCCGGTTTCGCCGCCTACGTCGATTTTCTGGAGTCGATCAGCGGCAAGCGCGAGTTTGAACAGTTCGTCAACGCGCTGACCACCAATCTGACTTTCTTCTTCCGCGAAGAACATCATTTCCCGCTGCTGGCCGAGCATCTGAAGAAGAAAGCGACGGCAGGCGGAGAACTGGCGATCTGGTGCGCGGCGTCGTCCACCGGGGAAGAGCCGTACTCGCTGGCGATCACCGCCTTGGAGGCGGTGCCGGGCGCGCGCATCAGCGTGCTGGCCACCGACCTGGACACCAGCGTGCTGGAAACCGGGCGCAAGGGCATTTACGCCGCGGACAAGGTGGCGCGCCTGCCGCCCGGTTACGCCGCGAAGTACTTCGATAAGCAGCCGGACGGCAGCTTCCAGGCCAAGGCCCAGCTGCGCAATATGATCACCTTCCAGCGTTTGAACCTGGTGGAGAGCAACTGGTCGGTTAAACGTCAGTTCGATGCCATTTTCTGCCGCAACGTCATGATTTACTTTGATCGCGACACCCAGTTCGGCGTGCTAAAGCGCTTTGCGCCGCTTTTGAAGCCGGACGGCCTGCTGTTCGTTGGTCATTCCGAGAATTTCTATTTCGCGTCGGATTATTTTCATCTGCGCGGCAAGACGGTTTACGAGCACGCGAAGAAGCCGTAAGAACCTGCTTCAAAGTCTCGCGAGCAAGGGCGAGACAAGGCGAAAACGGCTGAGAAAGCGGAATGTGCAAGCGGCGCATGAGCATTCGAAGCCGGTTTCAACGCGGTATCGCCGACGCGTAGCAGACCATGAGCAGGTTCTAACAGCGGATTGCGGCTGGCAAGGCTAATGGGCAAGCGGGTCTTGCCCATTGGCTTTTGTGGAGAGTCGATGAGAGTAGTTGTCCTGGGCGCCGGCGTCATCGGCGTGTCCACCGCCTGGTTTTTGGCGGAGAGGGGCCACCAAGTGGTGGTGGTAGACCGCGCCAGCGGCGCGGCGAGAGAAACCAGTTTCGCTAATGGCGGCCAGATTTCGGTCAGTCAGTCCGAGCCTTGGGCTAATCCGCGCGCGCCCTGGCGGGTATTGAGTTGGCTGTTGCGCGATGACGCGCCGCTGTTGTTCCGGCCCCGGCTGGATGCGAGGCAATGGCGCTGGGGTTTGGATTTCCTGCGTGAATGCATGCCGGGGCGCAGCGAGCGCAATATGCGCCAGATGGTGGCGCTTGGCCTGTACAGCCGCGATACGCTGCGCGGCTTGCGCCGGGAACTGGGCATCGATTACCAGCAGTTGCAGCGTGGCATTCTGACTTTGCTGTTTTCGCCGGCGGAACTGGCGCAGGCCCGGAACGTCTGCGAACGGATGCGCGCGCTGGGTGTGGAAAAAAGCCTGCTGACGCCTCTGCAGGCGTTGGAGCGGGAGCCGGCCTTGGCGCGCATTCAGCCCGAGCTGAGCGGCGCGTGCTGGAGCCCGGACGACGAGTCCGGCAACGTGCATCTCTTCACCGTCGCTCTGGCCCAGGCCTGTGCGTTGCGTGGCGTGGAGTTCCGCTTTCAGACGCGGATCAATGCGCTGGAGTGCGCCGACGGCGCGGTGAGCGGAGTGTCCGTTACCGCCGCTGACGGCGCTTACGGGCGGATTGAGGCAGACGCCTATGTTTTGGCGCTGGGCTCTTATTCGCCATTGCTGGCGGCGCAGGCAGGTTTGCGCCTGCCGGTGTACCCGGCCAAGGGCTATTCCGCCACTCTGCCGATTCTGGATGCGGCCGCCGCGCCGTTGACCAGCATTACAGACGAGGCCCACAAGGTGGTGGTGTCGCGGCTGGGCAACGAATTGCGCATTGCCGGCACCGCCGAGCTGTCCGGCTATTCCACCCATCTGGAGCCGCGGCGTTGCGACTTGCTGTTGCAGCGCGGCCGCGCCTTGTTCGGCGATGCTTGCGACTGGGAGCGCGCGCGCTTCTGGAGCGGCCTGCGCCCTGCCACGCCGGGCAATGTGCCGCTGATCGGTCCCAGCAGGCTGCGGCGTCTATATCTGAACACTGGTCACGGCACCCTGGGTTGGACCGAGGGCGCCGGTTCCGGGCGCGCGCTGGCGGACATCATCAGCGGCGAAACGCCAGCGCTGGATTTCGCGTTCTGCCGCGCTTGAGCGATAGGTTCAGCTGAAGCGAGCCGATGCCCGGCGCATGGTAAAATCGCGCCGATTCGGATTCCCAAAGGCCCGCCTACGGCGGGCCTGGCCATTCATTTCCAAGGAAGATCGTCATGCGCATCGGAACGCCGCAAAGTCGCAGTGCCGTCAGGGTGATGTTGTTGGGCAGTGGAGAGCTGGGCAAGGAGGTGGTGATCGCCTTGCAGCGGCTGGGGGTGGAAACCATAGCGGTGGACCGCTACGCCGGCGCGCCGGCGATGCAGGTCGCTCACGCCAGCCATGTAATCGATATGTCGGACGCCGCGGCCTTGCGCCGGCTGGTGGAGCAGGTGCGCCCGCATCTGATCGTGCCGGAGATCGAAGCCATCGCCACCGACGAATTGCTGCGCATCGAGGCGGACGGCGTGGCCGAGGTGATTCCCACCGCGCGCGCCGCCCATCTGACGATGAACCGCGAAGGCATACGCCGGCTGGCGGCGGAGGAGTTGGGCCTGCCCACCTCACCCTATGCGTTCGCGTCCAGCCAGCAGGAGTTGCAGGCCGCCATCGACGACGGCATCGGCTATCCCTGCCTGGTGAAGCCGGTGATGTCGTCCAGCGGCAAGGGCCAGTCGCTGCTGCGCGGGCCGGAAGACGTGGCCGAGGCCTGGCGGTACGCGGCCAGCAGCGGCCGGGTGGACATGGGGCGGGTGATCGTCGAGGGCTTCATCAACTTCGATTACGAGATTACGCAGTTGACGGTGCGCGCGTCGGATGGTGTTGGCGGCATCGCCACGCATTTCTGCGCGCCGGTAGGTCATTTGCAGCGCAGCGGCGATTATGTCGAAAGCTGGCAGCCGCAGCCGATGAGCGAACTGGCCTTGCTGCGCGCGCGTGAAGTGGCCAAGTCGGTGACCGACGCGCTGGGCGGCCGCGGCCTGTTCGGCGTCGAGCTGTTCATCAAGGGCGATCAGGTCTGGTTCTCCGAAGTCAGCCCGCGGCCGCACGATACCGGCCTGGTGACGCTGGCCACCCAGCGCTGGTCCGAATTCGAGCTGCACGCGCGTGCGATCCTGGGCCTGCCGGTGGAGGCGGGCATGCACAGCGCCGGCGCGTCTGCGGTGATTTATGGCGGTTTGGACGAGGCCGGCATCGTTTTCGATGGCGTGGACCAGGCCTTGCAAGTGCCAGGCGCGGATCTGCGTCTGTTCGGCAAGCCGGAAAGTTATCTGAAGCGCCGCATGGGCGTGGCCTTGGCCACGGCGGATACGGTGGAGCAGGCCCGCGAGCGGGCCAGAACAGCGGCCGCGCTGGTGCGGCCGCAGACGGGGAAAGAGGCGTGAGCGAGGAAGTGCAGGCAATGACGCCGTACCAGTTATTGGGCGGGGAAGGCGTGGTGCGTTGGTTGACGGATCGCTTCTACGACATCATGGACAGCGATCCGGCGGTCAAGCCGCTGCGCGACATGCATCCGCAGGATCTGGCTGGTTCGCGCCAGAAGCTGTTCATGTTCCTGTCCGGCTGGCTGGGCGGGCCGTCTCTGTATATGGAAGCCTTCGGCCATCCGCGCTTGCGCATGCGCCATATGCCGTTCGCGGTGGACGAGGCGGCGCGCGATCAATGGATGTCCTGCATGCGCCGCGCGGTGGATGAGCTGGTGGTGGAGGATTGGCTGAAGCAAAAGCTGATCGAGGCCTTCCATAACACCGCCGACTTCATGCGCAATCAATAAAAAACTTGCGGCCGGCGCGGCATTGTCCATGATGAGTGGAGGTTCACGCATTTCATCGGGCGGAGGCGCGGCGCATGCTGGGCAAGCTGTTGGGGCTGTGGCTGGGATTGAGCTGCTGCGCGGGCGCGGCGGCGGCTTGCCTGCCGCAAGCCTGGATCTGTGCTTCCCCGGCCGACGAACTGGTCAGGCCCAGCCAGCCCGATGGCGACAAGGACATTGTGATCGGCGGGCTGCGCTTCGAGCGCGAGGCGATCAGCAAGCGCCTGTCCTTGTCTCCGGTGCTGGACTTGAGCAAGCAGGCGCATTTGTCCTTGCAGTTGGCGCCCAAGGATATCGGGCTGCGGCTGAAAGTGAATACCGATTGAGCGCGCGCGCCGCGGGCTCAGTGTCCGGACAGCGGCGGAATCGAATAAGTGCCGGTGACATGAGCCACCGGCTCGTCCAGTTCGGCCGACAGCAGCAAGACTTCTCCCACCGCCAGGCGTTTACCCAGCTTCAGGATGCGGCCTTCGGCGATCACGTCCGCCGGCGGCGGCTTGCGCAGGAAATTGATGTTGAGGCTGGTGGTCACCGCCAGCTCCACCTGGCCTATCATGCCCAGCACCACCGCGTACAGCGTGGCGTCGGCCAGCGCCATCAGCGCCGGGCCGGCGATGGTGCCGCCCGGCCGGATCAGGTCCGGGTTGAAATGCATGCGCATGACGGCCTCGCCGTGGCCTATCGATACGGCGCGCATGCCGAACAAGTGCACCAGGGGCAGTTCCTTGTCGATCAGGCGCTGGAATTCAAGCACTGAGATGCTGGGCATGCGGAGTCTCCGTGTTATGACGAAAACATCATCTCCGCATCGGCGGGGCCGCGTCAATGCCTGACACGGCGCTCCGCCGTGTGTCAGCGCGGACGGTGGCCGCGTTCTATCTGCACGCCCACGCGCTTGACGCCGGGCAGTATGCCCAGCTTGGTGACGGAGACGCGGGCCCAGGGGGCGCCGAAATCTTCGCGGATCACCTTGGCGATATATTCGGCCAGCGCTTCCAGCAGCAGGAAATGCTGCTCGGACAGCGCCTTGCGCAGCCGTTCCACCACCACGCCGTAGTGTATGGTGTCGCCGATATTGTCGCTATGACAGGGCGCTTCGCTGGGAATGCCGATTTCCAGGTCGATTTCAATGGTCTGCGGGGCTTTCCGCTCCCATTCGTAGACACCGATAATGGTGTCGGCGCGCACTTCGCGCAGGAATATGATGTCCATCAGTTTGTCTGGGAGTTGGGGTTTGCCGCCCGATACCGTAAAATCCGAAGCCTTCTATTCTAATGGATACACCATGACCACGACAGCCTTTGCCTTTGTTGTTGCGGCCTATCTGATCGGCTCGCTCTCGTTCGCGGTGATTGTCAGCAAGGCCATGGGCATGGCCGACCCGCGCAGTTACGGTTCCGGCAACCCCGGCGCCACCAATGTGCTGCGCAGCGGCAAGAAGCTGGCGGCGGCGCTGACCTTGCTTGGCGACGGCGTCAAGGGTTGGGTGGCGGTGGCGCTGACCGCCTGGTTCGGCCCGCAATACGGCCTGGGCGAGCAGGCGATCGCGATGGCGGCGCTGGCGGTGCTGATCGGCCATATGTGGCCGGTGTTCTTCGGTTTCAAGGGCGGCAAGGGCGTCGCCACCGCGGTGGGCGTGCTGCTGGGCTTCAGCCCGTGGCTGGCGCTGGCGGCCTTGGCCACTTGGTTGTTCGTCGCCTTCGTGCTGAAGATTTCCTCGCTGTCCGCCATCGTCGCCTGCGTGCTGACGCCGGTTTACGCCTACTTCATCGTCGGGCCGCAGAGCGTGTATTTCGGCAGCTGCATCATCATCGCCATCCTGGTGGTGCATCGCCACAAGTCCAATCTGATCAAGCTCTTGACCGGGCAAGAGGACAAGATAGGCGACAAGGGCACGGACAAGAGTTCTTCCTGAGCCTTGCTTAAGCCATGAAAAGGCCGTCTCTTGGACGGCCTTTTGTTTTGGCGGCAGTTCGAATCAGCCGTCGGACAACACCCGCAGATGGGCGGCGACGCTGCGGCCCAGCGCCGACAGATCATAGCCGCCTTCGAGCACCGAAACGACGCGGCCGTCGGCGTAGAGGTCGGCGATCTGCATCAGATGGCGGGTCACCCACTCGTAATCAGCTTCCACCAGGCCCAATGAACCCATATCGTCCTCGCGGTGCGCGTCGAAGCCGGCGGAGATGAACAGGATTTGCGGTTTGAAGTCGTGCAGCAGCGGCAGCCACACCGTTTCCACCGCTTCGCGGAATTCGCGGCCGCCGCTGCCGGCCTTGAGCGGCACATTGTGCATGTTCGGGCCCTGCGCTTCGTCGCCGCAATAGGGGTAGAACGGATGCTGAAAGATGGACACCATCAAGACCCGCGGATCGTCGCGCAGGATTTCCTCGGTGCCGTTGCCGTGGTGGACGTCGAAATCTATCACCGCCACCCGTTCGAACTGATAGTGGGCCAGCGCGTGGGTGACGCCTATCGCCAGATTATTGAAAAAGCAGAAGCCCATCGCCTTGCCGCTCTCGGCGTGATGGCCGGGCGGGCGAACCGCGCAGAAGGCGTTGGGCGCCTTGTCCTCGGCCACCAGCTCCACCGCCTTGACCACGGCGCCGGCGGCGCGGCGGGCCGCTTGCAGCGTGCCGGCGGACATCGCGGTGTCCGGGTCCACGCGAAAAGTGCCTATGCTGGGAGAGCAGGCCTCCAGGTATTCGAGATAATGCGGCGGATGCACGCGCGCCAATTGCTGTTCGGTGACTTCCGGCGCTTCTATCTCCTGCAGTCCGTCCAGGATCTGCGAAGCCATCAGTTGATCACGGATGGCGATCAGACGTTCCGGGCATTCCGGATGGCCGACGCCCATATTGTGCTGCAAGCAGTCCGGGTGGGTGATGTAGGCGGTGAGCCCTGAGCGTTGCAAGCGATTTTTCAGCCAGGTCAACACGTGCGATTCCTTGTTGCGTACAATGGGCGCGGGATATGTGATATCGATAAATAGTGCGCGTAAGCGGGTGCAAATGCAATCTCTCTCCATTGCCTATCGTCAACTGAATCAATTGATCCTGGGCAAGCCGCAGGCCATCCGCCTGGCTCTGGCCTGCCTGATCGCCCGCGGCCATCTGCTGATCGAGGACGTGCCCGGCGTGGGCAAGACCACGCTGGCCCATGGCCTGGCCGGGGTGCTGGGCCTGGAATACCGCCGGGTGCAGTTCACCAGCGACCTGCTGCCGTCCGACATCCTCGGCGTCAACATCTATCAGCGCGACTCCGCCGCTTTCCACTTCCACCAGGGCCCGGTGTTCTCGCAAGTGCTGCTGGCCGACGAGATCAATCGCGCATCGCCCAAGGTGCAGTCCGCCTTGCTGGAGGCGATGGAGGAGCGCCAGGTGTCCATAGACGGCGCCACCTACCCCTTGCCCGAGCCTTTCTTCGTCATCGCGACCCAGAACCCGGCGGAGCAGGCCGGCACCTTCCCCTTGCCGGAATCGCAGCAGGACCGTTTCCTGATGCGCGTCTCCCTGGGCTATCCGCCGCGCGAGGCGGAATTGGCCCTGCTGCAGGGCGAAGACCGCCGCCAGTTGCTGGCGCAATTGGTGCCGGCGCTGAAGCCGGGCGAGCTGATCGCCTTGCAGCGCCAGGCCGCGAAACTGACGGTCAGCCCGGCGCTGGCCGCCTATGTGTTGGCCTTGGTGGAAGCCTCGCGCCGCGACAGCCGTTTCGCTGCGGGGTTGAGTCCGCGTGGCGGTCTGGCGCTGGTGGCGGCGGCACGCGCCTGGGCCTTGCTGGAAGGGCGCGACCATGTGTTGCCGGAAGATGTGAAAGCGGTGTTCCCCAGCGTGGCCGGCCATCGCCTGGCCAGCGGCAATGGCGGCGAAGCCGCCAGCGGCCTGCTCGCCCATGTTCCCATTCCTTGATTGGCGCGGCAGGCTGCGACGCTGGATGCTGCGCCGAGTGGCGCCGCAGCCGCATTGCCGTCTGGAACAGAACCGCATTTATCTGCTGCCCACCCGTTTTGGTCTGACCTTGTGCTTGGTGGCGCTGGCGGTCTGGATCGGCGCCTTGAACTACGATGTCAGCCTGGCCTATGCCTTATCGTTCTGGGTGGCCGGCCTGCTGTTGGTCGCGGTATTGATGGCGTACCGGCAACTGGCCGGGTTGCAGCTGAGGGCGCTGGACGCTGAGCCGGTCTTTGCCGGCGACGTGGCGCGTTTCCGCGTGCTGTTGCGCCATGATGACGCCGGTGCGCGCCTGTTGAACCTGGCTTTGCTGGACGATGCCGAGGCACAGGTATGCAGGCTGCCGGGTGGACGCGAGTTCGAGTTGGAGTTGAGCGTCTGCGGCAGCCGGCGCGGCTATATGGCCTTGCCGGCTTGCCACGTTTGGAGCGAGGCGCCGTTTGGCTTGGTGCGCGCGAGCGCCTGGGTCCGGCTGACCGCTCAAGTGCTGTTGTTCCCCGCGCCCTTACAGGACAGCCAGCGCGGTCACAGCCAGGGCGGCGGCGACAAGCCCAGCGGCGGTCCCGGCGTGGAGGAGGATTTTTCTCATTTGGACGCCTATCGCGTCGGCGATTCGCCACGCCGCATCGCCTGGAAGGTATTGGCGCGCCGTGACGCGCTGGTCAGCAAGCAATTCGCCGGCGAGGGCAGGGCGGGGCTGTTGACGCTGGACTGGCAGGACTATGGCCGTGGCGGCGATGTGGAGCTCAAGTTGTCGCGGCTGGCCTGGCGCGTTGAGCAGTGCGAGCGTTCGCGCCTGGCTTATGTATTGAAGCTGCCGACGCGCAGCATAGGGCCGCAGCCCCAGCAGCGCCTTTTGGCGCTGACGGCCTTGGCGCTGTACCGGGAGCGCGCCGATGACGCGTGTTGAGTTCTCCAGAGTCTGGCCAGTATTGGTCGCGGTGGCGCTGAGCGCCGCGCCGCTGTGGCTGCATCTGCCGCTGTGGCTGGTGGCCGCGGCCAGCGCGCTGCTGCTGGTCAAGGCGCTGCTGGTTTGGCGTGGACGGCCGCCGCCGGCGTCCTGGTGGTTGCTGCCCGCGCTGGCGTTGGCGGGCTGGTTGTGCTGGCGCAGCCTGGGCACGCTGGTGGGACGGGAGGGGGGCGTCAGCATTCTGCTGTTGCTGCTGGGCTTCAAGGCGCTGGAGTGTGAGCGGCTGCGGGATTGGCGGGTGTTGATCGCGCTGGGTGTGTTTCTGGCCGCGATGCCGCTATTGTTCGATCAGTCGCCGGCGGCGGCGGTCTGGCTGGCCTTGAGCCTGCTGGCGCTGACCGGCGCGATGGCGGCGCTGGAAGGCGCGCCGTGGCGCGGTAGCCTGCGCTCGGCCGCGTCGGCGCTGGGTTTGGCGTTGCCCTTGATGCTGGTCTTGTTCGTGATCATGCCGCGGCTATCCGGCCCTTTGTGGAGCATGCCCAGCGCGCCGGGGCGGCAGGCGGTCAGCGGCCTGGGCGATAGCCTGGAACCCGGCAGCGTCAGCCGGCTGATCCTGAGTCAGGAGCCGGCATTCGCCGCGGTGTTCGAACAGGCGCCACCGCCGCGGGCGGAGATGTACTGGCGAGTAATGCTGCTGGACCGTTTCGACGGCAGCAGTTGGCGCGCCAGCGGCGAGCCTCCGGCGCGGGGCGGCGAGCGTTTGAGCGGCGGTGCCGTCGTCGCGTATGCGATTACGTTGGAGCCGGACAAGGGGCGTTTGCCGGCGCTGGATGTGCCGCAGCCGGACGATGAGGATGCGCGGCAGCGCTATGGCTTGCTATTGCGTGGTGACAGCAAGGAAAACAAGACCCTGCGCTTTCAGGCCGCCAGCCGTGTCGGCGGGGTTTATGCGTCGGCGCTGCCCGCCGGGGAACAGGCGTTCTACCAGCGCTTGCCGCCGGGCAATCCGCGCGCGCGCGCCTGGGCGCGCGAGCTGGCGGCCGGCGGATCGCGCGCATTCGTGCGTCAGGCGCTGCAAGCGTTCCGCAGCCAAGGCTTCCGTTATACCTTGAGTCCGCCCTTGCTGGATCAGCAAGACGGCATCGATCAATTCCTGTTTGCCAGCCGCCAGGGCTTTTGCGAGCACTATGCTTCGGCGCTGGCCTTCATGGCGCGCGCCGCGGGCCTGCCGGCGCGCATCGTCGTCGGCTATCAGGGTGGGGAATACAATCCGATGGGGCGTTTCTGGCAGGTCAAATCGTCGGATGCGCACGCCTGGGTCGAAATCTGGCTGGCGGACAGCGGGCAATGGCTGCGCGTCGATCCCACCAGCGCGGTGGCGCCGCTGCGGCTGGCGGATGGCGCCGAGCAAAGCGTGCCGGCCTTGCGCGAGCAGGGGCTGGCCGGCTTGCCGCCGGCATGGCTGCGCAATTTGCGTCAGAACTGGCAGGCGGCCGGTTTTGCCTGGCAGCAATGGGTGGTGGGCTACGATGCGGCGCGTCAACAAAACCTGTTCCAGCGTCTGGGGCTGGGCGAGAGCGTCAGCGTGGGCAGCGTGTTACGGGCCTTGCTGTATGGACTGGCGCTGGCCTGCCTGCCGCTGCTCTGGTGGTGGTGGCGCCGAGGTTTGAACGAAGAGCCGATGGCGCAGGGCTGGCGGCTGCTGCTGGCGCAGCTGCAGCGTCGGCGGGTCGCGGTCGGGCCTTGCGACGGCCCGCTGGAACTGCTGCGTAGCGCCAAGCCCCGGCTGGCGGAGGCGGAGTACCGGCAGTTGAAGGCCTTGGTGCAGGAATACGTTGCCTTGCGCTATCGCGCGCGGGACAGCGCGGAAGCCCGGCAGCGGGAATGGTTGCGTCGCAGTCGTCGTTTTCGGCTGGCGCGCAAATAACGAAGCCCCCGGTGTGCCGGGGGCTGTAGGGACTGACGCCGCCGCTCGCTACAACAGGAAGTCCTTGGAGATTCCCTTGCGGCGCAGGATGCGGCGCAGTTGCTCCAGTCCTTCGATCTGGATCTGGCGCACCCGCTCGCGGGTCAGGCTCAGCGCGGCGGCTAGCTCTTCCAGCGTGCAGATTTCATAGCCGTTCAGACCATAGCGGCGCTCAATCACCAGCTTCTGCTTTTCGTTCAACTGGCCCAGCCAGTCGTGGACGAAGTGTTCGAGCTGGCTGTTGTGCAGCTGGATTTCCGGCTCGTCATGCTGCTCGTCGGGGATGGATTCGCCAATCGACAGCATGGGGTCGATGTCCAGCGGCGCGTCCAGCGAGGCCATGCGCTCGTTCAGGTTCATCACCTTGCGCACATCGTCAACCGGCTTGCCGACCAAGTGAGCGATCTCGTCAAGCGTCGGCTCGCGGCCGATCTGGCTTTCCAGATGGCGCGACGCGCGCAGATAGACGTTGAGCTCCTTGATCACGTGCACCGGCAGGCGGATGGTGCGCGACTGGTTCATGATCGCGCGTTCTATGCTCTGGCGTATCCACCAGGTGGCATAGGTGGAGAAGCGGAAACCGCGCTCGGGGTCGAACTTTTCAAGCGCGTGCATCAGACCGATATTGCCTTCCTCGATCAGATCCAGCAGCGCCAGTCCGCGGTTGATATAGTGCTTGGCGATGTTCACCACCAGCCGCAGATTGTGTTCGATCATCTTCTGCCGCGCTTCGAACTCGCCGGCCACCACGCGGCGGGCCAGCGCCAGTTCTTCCTGCGGCGTCAGCAGGGCATTGTTGCCGATATCGTTGAGGTAGATTTGGGTGACGTCGGCAACTTCTTCGTATACCGGCTGCGCTTCGCCGACTTCCTCTGCCTCCACTTCGGCAACGGCTTCCTCATTGCTGTCCTCGTCGAGAATTTCTTGCTCTTCGAGAATGTCGAGTTCGCTACTCATGTTCTACCCCCGTCTCTTTCTGATCCTGGACGGGGGCCCCGGCCGCCCGTCAGGACTTATGGTCAAGGTACTGCATCGGGTCCACCGGCTTGCCGAAGCGGCGGATCTCAAAGTGCAGTTTCACTTGGTCGGCGTCGGAATTGCCCATTTCGGCAATCTTCTGCCCTCGCTTGACAGACTGGCCCTCCTTTACGAGCAACTGACTGTTGTGGGCGTAGGCGGACAGGAAGGATTTGTTGTGCTTGATGATGATCAGCTTGCCATAGCCACGCAGGCCGGTGCCGCTGTACACCACTTTGCCATCCCCCGCCGCCAGCACCGGCTGACCGTTGCGGCCGCTGATGTCTATGCCCTTGCTGCTGTCGGAATAGCCCTTGATCATCTTGCCTTCGGTCGGCCACAGCCACGGCACCGCGTCCTCGTCGGCCTTCGCCGCGGGCTTGCTGGCCTCCGGCTTGGCGCTGGGCGTTGTTGCCGCCGGCGCTTCAGCCTTGGCCGGAGCGCTTGCCGCCGCCGTACTGGCGGAGTTGATCGGGGCTTGAGCGTTCTTGTTATTGCCCGGTCCGCCCTCGCTCTGAGCGGACAGGGATTTTGCTGCTTCTGCGCTATACGGCAGTTTCAAGGCCTTGGGGTAGGCTTTGATCCCGCCTTGACGGTTGGTGGCGCTCTCTACCGGCGCGCTGGGCTGAGCCGGGGTTGTGGCCGGCTGGCTGGCGCCGGCGGCCGGCGCTGCCACGGCGGTATCGCTGCCGGGAGGCGTCAAACGCAATACCTGTCCTACTTTGATATTGTTGTCCGGCAGCTTGTTCCACTCGGCAACATCCTTGTATTTCAAACCGTTATTCAAGGAGATGCGGAACAGGTTCTCCCCCGGCTGGACCACATGGGTCTTTTCTTTTGCTGTCACGCCTGCCGCCGTGGCGGAGCCTATCGGCGCGGCGGACACTCCTCCGTTATCCTGGTACGGCGTTGCTACCGCGGCACCGCCGCCCGTTGCCGCAGGTGTGGAAACCGGCGCGGGGGGCGGCGCGCTATGCGTGGCGGCCGACGCACCGCTTTCCACTGGGGCCGCTTGTTGGGCGATGCTGGTGCATCCGCTCAGGGCGATGCCGATCGAAGCCGTGAATATATATGCATAGCTGCAATGCATTTTTAGCATACTTTTGTTTTTTATAGTCTGTTTAAGTGATTTGATAAATTGTCGGACAAAGAAACTGTTGTGTTTTTGCAGTTTTAACTGCGCCCGGCAAGCAAGGGTACGAATTTCACCGGGTCCAGCCGGCTTTTCTGCAGGCCTTGCGCGGTTTTCTCTATCAGCCACAAGTACTGTTCCTCTTCGCCTATCGGCATGATCATGCGGCCGCCGTCGCTGAGCTGTTCAACCAGGGCCTGGGGGATGTTGCGCGCGGCGGCAGTCATGATGATACCGTCGAAAGGGGCGGCTTCGGCCAGGCCGAAATGACCGTCGCCATGCACCAGGCGGGCATGCACTTGCTTGGCGGCGCGCAAATTGCGTCTGGCTTTGTCAAGAATGACACCCAAGCGTTCAATCGAATAGACCTCGGCGCCGGTTTTCAGCAGCACCGCGGTTTGATAACCGCAGCCAGTGCCGATTTCCAGCACCTTGCCCGGCGCCTTGCCGTTCAGCAGAATTTCCGTCATCCGCGCCACGGTGAAGGGCTGGGAGATGGTCTGTCCATGGCCTATCGGCAGCGAGACGTCGTCATAGGCCCGCGTGGCCAGCGCTTGGTCGACAAACAGGTGACGCGGCACTTCCGACATCGCGCTCAGCACGCGTTCGTCGGCCACGCCGTTTTGGCGCAGCCGTTCGACCATGCGGCGGCGGGTGCGGTCGGAAAGCATGCCGTAGGCCGGTTGGCCCGGCGTCAGCTGTGGTGTAGCCATGTCTTGATTCCGTCCAGTTGGCCATAGGCGGTTAGATCCAGCATCAGCGGCGTCACCGAAATATCGTTGTTGGCCAGCGCGCCGAAGTCCGTGCCCGCGCCGGCATCCTGTACATTGCCGACCGGTCCCACCCAGTATATCGTCTCGCCGCGTGGATTCTGAGATTTGATCACCGGCTGCGCGCAGTGGCGGCGGCCAAGGCGGGTCACCGTCAGTTGGCCCAGCGCTTCCGGCGCGATGTCGGGCACGTTGACGTTGAGCAGCACCGGCTCGCGAAACGGCGTCCGTTTGCAGCGTTCCACCAATTGATCCACCACCACGGCGGCGCTGGCGAAGTGCTGACCGCTATAGCCGGCCAGCGAAACCGCGACCGAGGGGATGCCCAGCATGAAACCTTCGGTCGCGGCGGCCACGGTGCCGGAGTAGAGCGTGTCGTCGCCGAGGTTGGGGCCGTGGTTGATGCCGCTGAACACCATGTCCGGCTTGAAGTCGAGCAGGCCGGTGACGGCGAGGTGCACGCAGTCGGTGGGCGTGCCGTTGACGTAATGGAAGCCGCTGGCGGCGGTGCGCACGGTCAGCGGACGATCCAGCGTCAAGGAGTTGCTGGCTCCGCTGCGGTCCCGTTCCGGCGCGACGACGACGACATCGCCGTGCCGGGACAGGGTCTGCGCCAACATGGCCAGTCCGGGGGCGAAATATCCGTCGTCATTGCTGATGAGAAACTTCATGCTGTCTTTCTTGTATAGGGGGCCGGCATACAGGGTGGGCTGATTGTAGCGCCGCATCGATGACGCGGAAAAGTCCGGCGTCGGCGGCTGACAAACAAAACCCGCCGGTGGGCGGGTTTGGCGGTGGCTCAGGCGTAGTAACGCTGGCTGAATTCCAGCATGCGCTCGATCGGCAGCCGCGCCGCGTCCATCTGCTGCGGGCTCAGATAATCTATGCGCAGGCCCTCGCCTTGCTGGGCGCGCTTGACCGCCGCCACGCTGTTCATCTTCATATAAGGACAGGAGTTGCATTGGCAGCCGGCGTAGATCGGTGCCTGGCGCAAGTCCAGGTCCGGACGCGCCAGGCCCATATTGTAAAGAATGCCGTCCTCGGTGGCGACGAAGATCACCGCGTCGGGGCTGCCGTCAAACTGTTTGACCCAGTTGAGCATGCCGGAGGTGGAGCCGACGTAGTCGGCTTTCTTCAGCACCGGCAGCGGGCTTTCCGGGTGGGCGATCAGGTATTTCTCGGCGCCGGCGGCGGCAAAGGCTTCGTCCAGCGCCGCTTCATTGAATTTGTCGTGCACTTCGCACACGGCCGACCACAGCGGCATGTCGTAGCCGTATTGGTAGTTGAGGTAGCCGCCCATATTGCGGTCCGGCGAGAAGATCACTTTTTTACCTTCGGCGTACAGGTGGGCAATGATGTCGTCGACGTTGCGGCTGGTGACGATCCAGTCGGACAGCGCTTTATGCTCGGCGCTGGAGTTGATATAGGAAACGTGTACGTGATCGGGGTGTTGTTTGCGCCATTTGGCCAGCGCGGCCACGTCGGTCTGGGTCACCAGCGAACAGGTGGAGCCGGCGTCGGGCAGGATCACTTCCGCCTGGGGGTTGAGTATCTTCGCGGTTTCGGCCATGAAGCGAACGCCGGCGAACACGATGATTTCGGCATTGGCTTCCTTGGCGTACAAAGAAAGCTCCAGGCTGTCGCCAACCTTGTCGGCCATCTGCTGGATTTCGGGTTGGGTATAGTAATGGGCAAGCGTGACGACGCGTTTCGTCATGATGGATCGACTCCCGCCGCCATTCCCTTCCTTCTTTTCCGAGAGGAGCGCATGGCGACTTTGTGCGGTGCAGTAAAGAGCTATTGCTAAACAATAAAGGTTAACAATATTGTAGTGTCCGCGCCAGTCCATTCGCGCAGGCATCGCCTGGCGGCGTGAAGGGATAAACTCGGGCTTGCCTGAGGTCAAGATGGGCTCGGGATCCCGCCGGCATGATGGGGCTTTGGCCGGGGCCGGCAGGGCGGGCCTTGCGCGCGCAGCGCCGGCCTGGCGCCGCTTACCACTATTTCCAAGGATGATCATCTAATGAG
>NZ_LDUI01000018.1:0-403215 GCF_001043555.1 Chromobacterium sp. LK1
CTATCCATCCCGCCGACGCGCAGTAGATCGTAAACAGGTTCTTAGAAACCCGAGAGCACGATCTTGCCCTTGGCCCGGTTGCTCTCCAGCAAGGCATGGGCGCGTTTCAGATTGGCGGCGTCGATGCGGCCGAAGCGCTCCGCCACCGTGCTGCGCACCAGGCCGGCGTCCACCAGCTCGGCCAGCCGGTTCAGCAGGCGGTGCTGCTCGATCTGATCATCGGTGCCGAACAAGGAACGGGTGTACATGAACTCCCAGTGCAGCGACACGCTCTTGCGCTTCAGCTCGCGCACGTCCAAGGCCGCCGGGTCGTCGATCAGCGCCAGCTTGCCCTGCGGCGCGATGGCGGCGGCGATCTGCTTGAAGTGGGCGTCGGTCTGATTCAGGCTGGCCACGTAATCGACGCCGGGGTAGCCGATGCGCTTGAGCTCCTCGCTAAGCAGGAGGCGGTGGTCGATCACATGATGAGCGCCCAGCTCCTTGACCCAGGCCTGGGTTTCCGGCCGCGAGGCGGTACCGATCACGGTCAGGCCGGTCAACTGGCGCGCCAGCTGCACCAGGATGGAACCGACGCCGCCGGCCGCGCCCACCACCAGCAGGCTCTGGCCGCTGGGCGCATGGTTGTCCAGCACCCGCAGCCGGTCGAACAGCAGCTCCCAGGCGGTGATGGCGGTCAGCGGCAGGGCGGCGGCCTGCTCGAAATCCAGGCTGTGCGGCATGCGGCCGACGATGCGCTCGTCCACCGCGTGCAATTCGCTATTGGCGCCGGGGCGGTGCAGCGCGCCGGCGTACCACACCTTGTCGCCGGGCCGGAACAGGCTGACCTTGCCGCCCACCGCGCGCACCACGCCGGCGGCGTCCCAGCCCAGCACCTTGGCCTGGCCGGCTTCCGGCGCCGCGCCGGCGCGCACCTTGGTGTCCACCGGGTTCACCGAAATGGCTTTGACCTCCACCAGCAGGTCATGCTCGCCGATGGCGGGCTCGGGCAATTGCACATCCAGCAAGGACTCCGGGTGCTCGATCGGCAGGTTCTGGTAATAGGCGATGGCTTTCATCTTGGCAGGCTCCATGGGGTGGCGGGCCGATAGGGCCCGGTTTTGATGGTGCCCATGCTATTCCTGTTCGCCGCAGCGAAAAGCCAGCTAGAATTCGACTCAGTTTCAAAAATATTTTGAGAATCATGGTCAGAATCGAGGATGTGCAAGTCTTCATCCACGCCGCCGACCACGGCAGCTTGTCCGCCGCCGCGCGGCAGCTGGATCTGAGCCCGGCGGTGGCCAGCGCGGCGCTGAAGCGGCTGGAGCAGACGCTGGGCGCGCAATTGCTGGCGCGCTCCACCCGCAGCCTGCGGCTGACCCTGGCCGGGGAGCGCTATCTGGTTCATGCGCGCGCCGCGCTGGAGGCCTTGCAGGCCGGCGGCCAGGCCTTGGCGCAGCAAAGGCAGGCGCTGAGCGGCGAACTGTCGTTGTCGATGCCGTCGGATCTGGGCCGCAGCCGGCTGCGCGGCTGGCTGGACGCTTTCCTGGAGCGACACGCCGGCCTGAGCCTGCAATTGCGGATCAGCGACCGGGTGGCGGACTTGTACCGGCAGCCGGTGGACGTGGCCCTGCGCTACGGCGTGCCGGAAGACTCCAGCCTGGTGGCGCTGCCGCTGGCGCCGGACAACCGGCGGGTGTTGTGCGCGTCGCCGGACTATCTGGCGCGTCACGGCCGGCCGACATCGCCGCAGGAACTGCGCCGCCATCAATGCCTGCGGCTGGTATTGGGCGCGGCCTTGCATGAGCGCTGGGGTTTCAGCCAGGGCCCGCTGCGCGAGCAAGTGACGGTGAACGGCCGCCGCCAGAGCGACGATGGCGAGGTGGTGCGGCGCTGGGCGCTGGACGGGCTGGGCATCGCCTATAAATCGCGTTTGGACGTGTTGGACGATCTGCGCGCCGGCCGTCTGTTGCCGCTATTGGAGGATTGGCAGACCGAGGCGACGCCGCTGTATCTGGTGACGCCGCATCGGCTGATGTTGTCGCCGGCGGTGGTGGCCTTGCGCGAGTATTTGCAGGCGTGCCTGCGGGATTATCTGGCGGCGCCGTGAGGGCAGGCGCTACCCCCACGGCGCGGCGAACCCGGTGTGCTAGCTATTGCGCAAGCGGATGCGGCGGAAACGCGCCTCCAGATTGAAGCGTTGCTCCTGTGCCAGGTAAAGCTGGTGTTGGCTATCCACATGGCGATAGACCCGGACCCGGTCGGCGCCCAGCAGCAGCATCCATTCCAGGTAATTGAAGAAGCCCATCCACTGGCCGCGTCCATCGCGGTCGTCAAAGTCGATGTCGCGCGCGACGCGGCTGAGCAGGCCTTTGCCGACGTAGGCGCGGTTGTCCTTCAGCCATTGCAGTAGGTGGGCCGCGCATTCGCGGCCATAGGCGTGGTCGGTGGGCGCATGCTTGCTGGGGGCGGGCATGTGCCAGTAATGCGCATAGGTGCGGCCGGGGCAGAGGCGAACGAAGGGGAGCAGGGCTTCCTGTTGTTCCAGGGCGTTCAGTCTGTAGCGACGACGACGGGGGAAGGTTTGAGCGTGTTGCATGGTGTTTCTCCTGCTGTGACACAAGATAAACCACCTGCCGGGGAAGGCTGAGGTATTAGGCAGGCGCGTGGCAGGATTGGCGTACCGAGCTATGAAACCGGCGAGTGCATGGCACTCTCCCACCACACGCCTGCCAAGTTGGCATGGCCATGGGTGTACTGCCTGCGTAACAAGTACGCAGAATTTCATAGCAACGGGACGCCAATCCCGTGTGCCGCTTGTTTTGGCGGCAACGTGGGGATTGTTCCTGAGGGGACGCTTGGGGTCAAGGTGGGGTGGTTGCTTTGCTTGAGCGTGGCTTACTTGTTGAGTGATCTGGTTTTGAATCCGCTGCGCGGATGATGGTTTTCATTGCCGGGGCTGCCCGGCGGGCAGGAAGGGGAATTTGCTCGGCCAAATTCCCCTTCACCCCAAAGGCCGCCCTGCAAGCCTGGCCTACGGCTTCCCGCCGGCTCCCGTCAGGCCCGAGGCGCGGCTGAACTCGCAGCGCGCTAACGTCGCGCTGCTCGAACAAGCAGCCGCTTAAAACCTCGGGCCTGCCACCCGGCGGCAGGCTTGAAGGGACCAGGGGCGCGTCGGATACATGCTTTCTTTTAGGGAGCTAGGCTTATCCACAGACAAGAGCAATGGGGTCAAGTTATTCACAGAAACGACTCACTTCGCTAAACCACCTCTCTTATTCAAAAAAGACCACCTTGTGTAGCACCTAGGTGTCCCCTCGGGGCGCGCCGGAGAAAAAGGGGTCTGCAAGGTTTTAAGCGGCTGCTTTGTTTGAGCGATTTGACGTTAGCAAATCGCGAGTTCAGCCGCGCCTTGCAGGCCCCTTTTTCTTCGGGGTTTCGCGTCCTGGGGGACGAGGGGGGCTGGAAGGGGGCGGCGGCCCGCCCCCTCCCCGTTCGCCGGGCGGAACCGGCCCTAAATCAATATCCGCGAAGCGGATTCAACAGATTAATCATTAAAAAACGCTGCACCTGCCATATTCGGCTCAGCTAAGCGTTCACAGTCCTCCACTCAGCCGCCAGCGGTACGCGCCTGCCAGGCCGGATCACTGGCGAAACGCTCCACCAGAAAATCCAGCATCGCCCGCAAGGTGGCCGGCATCTGCCGGCGCGAAGCGTAAATACCGTAAATGCCCAACTCCTGCGGCTGATACTCCGGCAACAAAGCCACCAACTGACCGCTGGCGATCAGCGGTGCCGCGGAATACAAGGGCTGCAAGGCGATGCCCGCGCCGGCCGCGGTGGCGGACAACAACACCATGGATTCATTGGCGCTCAGATTGCCGCTGACCGGCACCGCCAACTGCTCGCCGTGACGCTGGAAACGCCACAAACTCTTGCCGAAATAGGAATAGGTCAGACAGTTGTGCAGCGACAAATCCTCCAGCCGCTTGGGCGCGCCGTGGGCGGCCAGGTAGGCGGGGGCGGCGCAGATCACCGACGCGCAGCTGGCCAGCGGCCGCGCGATCAGATTGGGGTCCAGCGCATTGGTGATGCGGATGGCCAGGTCGATTCTTTCTTCCACCAGATTGACCGCGCGGTTGCTGATCTGCAGATCGATGGCGGTTAGTGGGTAGCGGCGCAGAAACTCGGTCACCGCCGCCGCCAGCGCGTCCTGCGCCAGCGATTGCGCGCAGCTGATGCGCAACAGGCCCTGCGGCTGACCGGGGTCGGCGCTGTTGGCCGCCGGCATCTGCCCGGCGATTTCCAGCATCTGCCGGCAACGCGCCAGCGTTTCCTCGCCGGCCGGGGTCAGGCTCAGCCGCCGCGTGGTGCGATGCAGTAGCCGGGTGCCGGCCCATTCCTCCATTTCCGCCAAGTAACGGGTCACCATCGCCCGCGACATGTCCAGCGTGTCCGCCGCCGCGACCAGGCTGCCGCGTTCGGTGATGGTCACAAACACTTGCGCCGCGGTGATCCTATCCATGATTTGCTCGATTCATGCAACTAACCATTGCTTATTATCCGGTTTTTGATTCGAAAATAGCAATCTATGATTCACATCAGGCTTGCTACCAAGCCGACCGATCCCAATCACTTAAATGGAAACCATCATGATTCAACACCGCATCTCCGGCAGCTTTGTAGCAGGCGCCCTGTTGTTGTCCGCCACCTTCGCCCAAGCCGAGGCTTTGAAAGTCGACGTTTACAACCCCGGCGCCAAGAGCCTGTTCCCGGTGTCCTCGGAACTGGTCACCGGCAAGAGCGAGGCCGTGCTGATCGACGCCCAGTTCCAGCGCAACGACGCCGAAGCCCTGGTGGCCAAGGTCAAGGCCAGCGGCAAGAAGCTGACCACGGTGTTCATTTCCCATCCGGACCCGGACTTCTACTTTGGCCTGGACGTGATCAAGGCCGCTTTCCCGGACGTCAAGGTGCTGGCCACCGCGTCCACCATCGAGGCGATCAAGGCCAGCAAGGACGGCAAGATGGCTTACTGGGGCCCGATCCTGAAGGATAACGCACCCAAGACCGTGATCGTGCCGGAACCCATCCAGGGCGACACCCTGAAAGTGGATGGCCAGAAGTTGCAAGTGATGGGCCTGAAAGGCCCGACCCCGGACCGCACCTATATCTGGGCGCCGTCGATCAAGACCGCGATGGGCGGCGTGCTGACCTACGGCAATATGCATGTCTGGACCGCGGACAGCCAAACCGCCAAGGACCGCGCCGATTGGCAGAAGTCCTTGAAGAACCTGCAAGCGTTGAAGCCCAAGGTCGTGGTGCCTGGCCATTTCCTGAACAATGCGCCGCATACCCTGGCTTCGGTGAAGTTCACCAGCGATTACCTGAAGACGCTGGAAGCGGAACTGCCCAAGGCCAAGAATTCGGCCGAGCTGGTGACGGCGATGAAGCAGCGTTATCCGAAGCTGGACGGCGTGTCCGATCTGGAGCTGAGCGCCAAGGTGCTCAAGGGCGAGATGAAGTGGCCGCAATAAGGCTCTGAGGGCAGCCAGCGAAAGTCCTGATGCCGCGCGGCGCCGACTTGCCGCGCTCCATGTACTGCCGGCGTCGGCGCGCCTTGCCTCAGGATTCGTTTGCCGCCCTTGATGCTTGCTACGTCTGATGATTTGAATGTATGGCCGCCCGCGTCGCGGGCGGCGCAAGAAAGGAAACCGCTATGTCCGCTGCGACTTTGCACTATATTTTTGATCCGCTGTGCGGTTGGTGCTACGGCGCCGCGCCCTTGCTGGAGATTGCGCGCGCCGTGCCGGGCCTGGCGGTGGAATTTCACGGCGGCGGCATGATGGTGGGTGCCAATCGCCGCCAGGTCAGCCCGGAGTGGCGGCAGTTCGTGCTGCCGCACGACCGCCGCATCGCCGAGGTGTCCGGCCAGCCGTTTGGCGCCGCTTATTTCGATGGCCTGCTCAAGGATCACGGCGCGGTGATGGATTCCGCGCCGCCCACCACCGCGATGCTGGCGGCGGAGGAACTGGCCGGCCAGGGCCTGGCGCTGTTGCACCGCATTCAGCGCGCCCATTTCGTCGAAGGCCGCCGCATCGCCGACACCGAGGTGTTGACCGAGCTGGCCGCCGACATCGGTCTGGACGCGGCAGCGTTCGCCGCGGCTTTCCATCGTTTGGAAGGCGCGGCCACCAACGCTCACTTCCAGGACAGCCGCCGGCTGTTGGCGCAAGTGGGCGGCCAGGGCTTCCCCACGCTGGCGCTGGAGGAAAACGGCCAACTGACGGTGTTGGACCTGGGCGCCTACCTGGGCCGGCCGGACGCCTGGCGCGCCCGCTTGAGCCAGGCGTTGCCGACCGCGGCCGCGACGACGACGGAGGCGCTGGTCTGCGGGCCGGACAGCTGTGTGTTGCCGCAATGAAGGAAGGGCATGAGCAAACCGATTTTTGGATGGAACACCATGAACGTTAATCACACCCCCGGCCAGGGCCACCTGAGCAATGTGGACATCGTCCGCGCCACTTATGAAGGCGATTCCGAGGCCAATGGCCGCAATCTGTTGGCCGCGCTGGCGCCGGACGCGGAATGGACCGAAGCCGCCGGCTTCCCCTACGCCGGCACCTATGTCGGCGCGGAATCCATCGTCAAGAACGTGCACGAGCGGCTGGGCCGCGAGTGGGAAGGCTACCGCGCGGCGGTGGACAGCTTCTACGACGCCGGCGATCACGTGATCGCCCAGGGCTTCTACCACGGCGTTTACCGCGCAACCGGCAAGGGTTTCGTCGCTTCTTTCGCCCACATCTACACGTTGCGCGACGGCGAGATCGTCAAGTTCGTGCAGATCGTGGACAGCGCCAAGGTGCTGGAAGCGATGCGGGCCTGAGAGCCTGTTGACGATCTGCTGCGCGTCGGCGATACGGCGTTGCAACCGTTTTCGCCTTGTCTCGCCTTGGCTCGCGAGATCATGAACCGGTTCTGAGAACCGGGTTCGCCAATGAAAAACCGCCAGCCGGCAACGGGTGGCGGTTTTGTTTTGCGCCGGGAAAACTCAGGGGCTGATGGCGAAGAACACAAAGGACGCGAAGATCACCAGGTGGACGATGCCCTGCAGAATGGTGGTGCGGCCCACCGACAAGGACAGCGAGCTGGCCACCAGGGTCAGCACCAGGAAGATGGTTTCCTTGTTTTCCAGGCCCAGGATCAGCGGCTCTCCCATCGCCACGAAGATCATCGCCACGGTGGGAATGGTCAGGCCGATGGAGGCCAAGGCGGAACCCAGCGCCAGGTTGAGGCTGGTCTGCACCCGGTCGGCGCGCGCGGCGTTGGCGGCGGCCAGGCCTTCCGGCAGCAGCACCAGCGCGGCGATGATGATGCCCACCACCGCGGCCGGCGCGCCGGCGGCTTCCACGAAGCCTTCGATGGACGGCGACAGCAGCTTGGCCAGGCTGACCACGCCCACCAGGCAGACCAGCAGCAGCGCCAGGCTGATCAGGGTCACTTTGGCGGACGGCGGCGGCGCGTGTTCGTCCTCGCTATGGCTGCCTTCCACCAGGAAGTAGTCGCGGTGGCGTATGGTCTGCACGAAGACGAAGGCGCCGTACAGCACCAGCGACACCACGCCGGTGAAGGCCAGCTGCGAGGAGGACAGCAGCGGGCCGGGCTCGCTGGTGCCGTAGTTGGGCAGCACCAGCGCCAGCACCGAGATGGCGGCCAGCACGGTCAGCGCCGCCTTGGCGCCGCTGAGCTGGAAGTTTTGTTCGCGATGGCGCAAGCCGCCCAGCAGCAGGCAGATGCCGAGGATGCCGTTGCAGGTGATCATGATGGCGGAAAAGATGGTGTCGCGCGCCAGGGCCAGCTTGCTTTCGCCGCCGGCCAGCATGAAGGAGACGATCAGCGCCACTTCAATCACCGTCACCGCCAGCGCCAGGATCAGCGTTCCATAAGGCTCGCCCACTTTGTGGGCCACCACTTCGGCGTGGTGGACGGCGGCGAAGACGGTGCCGGCCAGCAGCACCGCCAACAGGGCGATGAACCAGGCGGAGGAAGAAAGTGAGGACGAGGCCAGGATTGCGCCCCAGGCGACAAGCGGGGCGGCGACGGTCCAGCGGGGAATGGTGGTCAGGGACATTGTTTTCCTTGTTATTGACGGGGTGGAGTCAAGCCGCGGCGTGGTTGCCAACAGACGGGTGTTATCACTATACGAATCGGCCCGCGATCCCGCGACCTCGAAACAAGACAAGGTGTGGGGGCGGCCGGGAGCCGGCGCGGGATGCGAGAGCAAGGAGGCGCGAGCGAGCGCGCGAAGGGTATAGACAATGGCAATTGGAACCGGTTCGCCAATGCCTAAAAAAAATGGCCGGAAATCCGGCCATTTTGTCGAGAACGGTATGGATCACGCCGCGGCTGGCGCGCCGGCCTCGTGTTTCAGCCGGCGCAGCGCGCCCCACAAGGCCCAGGCGGCGGCGGTGCCCAGCAAGAAATTGACCAGCGGCATCGCCAACCACACGCCGTCCAGCGCCAGCCACAGCGGCAGCAGCCACAAGGCCGGCAGCAGCAGCAGGGTCTTGCCCACGGTCAGCAGCAGCGCCGTCCGCGTCAGCGCCATCGCCTGCAGCGCGAGGATGCCCACGATCACCAATCCGTCGAAGGGCATGGCCAGCAGGTGCAGGCGCAGCGCGTGGCTGCCGGCGGCGATCAGCGCCTGGTCTTCGCTGTTGTACATGCGCACGATCAGGGTGGGGAACAGTTGCACCACCGCCAGCGCGGTCACGCCCAGCAGCAGGGTGACGCGCAGGCCGTAGCGCAGCGCCTCGCGGGTGCGCTCCGGCCGCCCGGCGCCGGTGGAGTGGCTGAGCAGCGGCTGCAGGCCCACCGCCAGCCCGTGCACCACCAGGGTGAACAGCGCTTCGCTGTAGCCGGCGGTGGCGTAGGCGGCCACGCTCAGGTCCGTGCCCCAGCGCAGCAGCTGGAAGTTGTGGGCGAACATCAGCAGCGCCAGGTTGAATTCCATCAGCAGGCTGGACAGGCCCAGCGCCAGGATGGGGCCGCAGTAGCGCCAGTCCAGCCGCAGATGCGCGAGCCGCAGCCGCAGCCGCGCGTGACGGGTGAAGAAATAGCCGAGTCCGGCCAGCATCACCACCGATTCGGACAGCAGCGTGGCCTGGGCCGAGCCGGCCAGGCCCAGCTTGAACACGCCGACGAACAGGTAGTTGAACACCACGTTGAGCAGCGATCCCACCACCATCAGCAGCGTGGCCAGCCGCGGGCGGCCGTCGTTGCGCAGCAGATAGGTGGCCACCATCTGGCCCATGGTGAACAGCGCGCCGCCCAGCATCCATTGCAGGTAGTTGCGCGCCTCGGTCATCACCGCGGGCTGTTGGTCGGCTTGCAGCCATTGCAGCAGGGTGTCCAGATAAGTGAGGCCCAGCAGCGGGATGGCCAGGCTGATCAAGGCCAGCAAGGCCAGCGCGGAAACCAGGGTGCCACGCGCGGCGGCGTAGTCGCCGCCGCCTTGCAGAATGGCGATGCGGGTGGCCGCGCCCATGCTCAGCATGGCGCCCAGGCCCACTTGCAGCATCACCAGCGGGTAGGCCAGCGAGATGGCCGCCAGGCCGTGGCTGCCGACGAAGTGGCCGACGAAGATGCCGTCGATGACCACGTAAAGGCCGGTGGCCAGCATGCCGGCCAGGGAGGGAATGGTGTATTGCCAGAACAGTTTGGACACCGGCAACGTGTCCAGATCGCGGTGGTTTGTCGTTGTGTGTGACATGGGTAGTGCCTAAGAAGAGTTTCAAAAGATCGAGGGACGCCAGGCCGGCGCGCCTTGCCTTGAGCGCGCCGAGTGTCGTCCGTTTAATTAATCAATCACGGTTGATTAATTAATCATTTGAGGTAGCATCTGGGGAAAAGTTCAGAGGCGGATATGGCCAGGAAAACCAAGGAAGAATCGCAAAAGACCCGGGACGCGATCCTGGACGGCGCGGAACGGGTGTTTCTGCGCCAGGGGGTGGCCAACGCCACCATGGCGCAGATCGCCGACGAGGCCGGGGTGTCGCGCGGCGCGGTTTACGGCCATTACGACAACAAAATGGAGGTGTGCCGGGCCATGGTGGACCGCGTGTTCGAACTGGACGCGCTGCGTTTCCCGGCGGAGCAGGCGTCGGCGGGCGACACCCTGGTGGCGGTGGGCATGTATTACCTGCGCCAGTTTCACGAGCCGGGGCCGGCGCAGCGGGTGACGGAGTTTCTGTATCACAAGTGCGAGCGCAACCGGGAGAACCGCGGCATTCTGCGCCGCCGCGAGCTGATGGACCGCGCCACCCTGCATTATGTGCGCCGCCAGCTGCGGCGCGCGATTGCCCAGGGCGAGCTGCCGCCTGAGACCGATGTGCGCATCGCCACCGAATTCCTGGTGCGTTTGTTCGAGGGCATGTACGGCATGCTGGACGGCGGCAAGGCGCCGTTCGCCGATTGCGAGCGCATTCTGCGCGCGGCCTGGTTGAGCGTGGCGACGGTGGCGGCCTGGCGCGCGGGCTAGCGCCGTTGGGACGAGGCGCGCAGCCGCAGCTGGCGCGGGCTGAGGCCCAGCATTTGCCGGCATAGCCGGGTCAGCGCGCTCTGGTCGGAAAAGCCGCAGCTGGCGGCGATGTCGGCCAGCGGCTGGCCGCTGTGCTGGATGGCGTGGCTGGCGGCTTCCATGCGGGTGCGGCGGATGAATTCGCCGACGCTGGCCTGAAACACCCGCTTCATGCGCCGGTCCAGCTGGCCGATGCTGAGGCCGGACAATTCGCACAGTTCTTCCAGCCGCAGCGGGCGATGGTATTGGGTCTGGATGTGATCGACGCAGGCGGCGAAGCGCTCGTCCAGCAGCCGTTCCCGCGTCAGCTCGGTCAGGTCCTTGGAGATGCAGACCAAGCCCATCAGCCGCCCGTCCGGGTGGTGCAGCGATTGTTTGTTGGTCAGGCACCAGCCGGGCGCGCGGTCGTGGTAGACGGTGAGGTCCAGCCGGTTGCGCATGGGCTGGGACTCGGCGAACACTTGCCGGTCCTGATCGCGATAGCGGTTGGCCATGGCGCTGGGAAACAGCTCATGCGCGGTCATGCCTTCCGCCTGCCATTTGTTGCGCAAGGCGCAGCGGCCGACGCAGCCCTCGCTCAACGCCAGGTAGCGGGATTGCAGGTCCTTGACCGAGAAGACCACATCGGGAAGCGGATCGAACAGCGACGCCATGGAGCGCATGGCGTTGAGGTCGCTGACGATGTAGGGATGAAGAAGCTGCATGGACGCGGCGCTTGTCCTTGAGCGGCGCCGGCGGGCCGGCGGTGGGTTTGTCTATCTAATCAATCTTCCTGTCATTCAATTGGCATTTCTTGAAAATAAAATGCATTACTTTCATGCGTTTTGCAAGTCCGCCGCGACGGGAGCCGCGGCGGAAGGCATGGGCGCGTTGGGCTGGTTCAAGGACTGGCGCTTGCGGGTGAACGCTTTGAACCGTGAGCAAAACCACGCAGAGAACCTGATCCAAGGCGCGCCGCCGCTGGCAGTACCCGTGGCACGACAGGGAGGCGCAGCTCAGGATCAGGGGTTTTGTTAACGGGTCTTAATCGTAGCTGGCGCTGACGCTGACATTGGCGAACGCCTGTCGCGCCTGCAGGGTCAGGTAGTACCAGCGGCCGGTCTGCGGCGCGGCGATGCTGACGCTTTCCTCGTTGCCGGCGCCGGCCGAGGCGTTGTCATAGCTGGCCGGCGTCGGGTAGCGGTCCAGCGCCACGTAGAGATCGACGTCGCCGCTGCCGCCGCTGGTCCACAGCTTGAGGTTGCGCGCGCCGGCCGGCAGCAGGATGGCGGCGTAGGCCGCGCCGGAGGTGGAAGCGGAAAGGCCGCCGATGGAGCAGTTCTTGCCCAGGTAGTTGGGCGAGGTTTCCTTGCACGGCGGCAGGCCGGGCTCGGACGGCAGCGGCGGCTGGCCGGCGGTGGTGGCGCTTTGCGCCCAGCTGGCGAACTCGGCGTCGTAGCGCTTGCCTATCAGGCGCATCTGGTCCATGTAGCCGTTGTAATCGCCGCTGCGGAAGCGGGTGAGGAAACCGTCCACATCGGCGCGATGGCGCTCCATCATGAAGCGGGTGGCCATATAGCCCCAACGATAGGCGCGGGTCACGTAGTCCGGCATGTCGTAGGTATTGCCGAAGATCTGGCTCAGCGCGTAGTTGCCGCTGCGGGCGGCGTCGATGGCCGGCTGGTTGCCGTTGCCCAGCGACAGGTATTCGGCCAGGCCTTCTATCCACCACACCGTGGGCTGGCGGGTGCTGGCGCCGAAGTCGCCGTACATGTCGAAGCGGCCGTCCAGGTAGTGGATGTATTCGTGCTCTAGGTTCCAGATCTTGAAGGTTGGGCGCAGCCAGGAGGCTTCGTGGGCGATGAAGCGCGCCTGGTTGCCGGCGGCGGCCGGATCGCCTTCCAGATACATGCCGCCGTTGTCGGTGCTGATGCCGTAGATCACCGACGCGTACTTGGCGTAGTTGTTGTAATCGTCGAACACCACCACTTCCAGCGAGGTGTTGTTGTCGTTGGCCACCGGCTGCTTACGGGTTTGCAGCATCTGGTGGAAGTAGGACTCTTCTTTTTGCAGCAGCGCGCAGGAGTTTTGCAGTTGTTCCTGGCTCATTTCCTGGGCGCGGATGCGGATGCTGGCGCTGCAGGTGTAGCGGTTGACCAGGATGGCGTCGGCGAGCCGGGTTTCGAAGTTGCAAGTGCCGTAGTCGGCGCAGCTGGCGGCATCGTAATACTTCACCGCTTCGGCGGCGGCCAGCCACAGTTCATTGTCGTTGCCGGTCATGCTGCTGGCGGCCAGGATGGCTTGCGCCTGCGGCTTGATCGCCGGTTTCAGCGCCGGGTATTGCATGAAGCGCAGCCCTTCGCGAGTGGCGTCGCCCAGCTGGAAGGCGCTCTCGGTGCCGAGCAGGGCGGCCTTGTTGGCTTGCGCGAAGCGGGTCAGCGCCGCCGAATAGCTGCCGTCGTTCTGCAGCAGCGGCGCGGCGTTGGCGCGGCCGTGGGCGTAGAAGAACACGGTCAGCGCGCCGGTGAAGCCCTGGCTGGCGGTGGTTTCGCGCAGCGCTTGGGCGGCGTTGGGCTGGGTGGCGTCATTGGTGTAGCGCTGCACGATGGCGCGCATGCTGGGCAGGTAGTAGGCCTCGTCCGCCATATTGGTGATCAGCTTCATCACTTCGCCGGCGGTGGTGGGCGCCTGGGCGTTGGCGGCGAACAGCGCGCTGCCATCGGCCAGCCGCTTGATGCCGGGGCGCAGCACGGTTTGCAGATTGGCGTCCGGCGCCGGCAGGGTGCCGCCGCTGGCCAGGTAGTAGCCGGCGCGCAGATAGAGGGTGAGGTTGACCAGGGCCATGGAGCCGGCGTTGTAGGCGGCGGCTTCCTGGGCGAAGCGTCCGGCGACGGCGTTGAGGTTGGCCGGGCTGTAGAGGGTGGCGGCCAGCTTGCTGTCCAGCGAGAACAGGCCGTAGGTGCAGGTGTAGTCGGGCAGGCCCACCAGGTAGTTGGCCAGCGCCGCGCCGCTGTAGCCGGCCATGACCTTCATGTCCTGGCATTGGGCGGTGGCGGCGTGGGCAATCAATTTGCTTTTGGGCTTGCCGATCACGGTCTTGGCGTCGGGCAGCCGGTAGCGGGATTGCGCGTCGCTTGGCGGACGTTGCTGCCATTGTCGCGGCGGCGGCGCCTGTTTCGGGCGCGCTTGCGCCTGGGCCTGGTGCGGCACTTTCTGCGCTTTGGGCGCGGCCAGCGCCGGCTGCGCGAGCAAGGCGGCGGCGAGGCTCAGGCATAGCGCGGCGAGAGGGAGCTTGGGCATTGTTGTCTCCAGTGGTCAGGGCGAGTCCCTGATGGCGGAGATCATGCCAATGGCAAGGCTGGATTTCTTGGCGAGGCTGCGCGTCGGCGCGCGCAGATTTGCCAAATCCGCAGGCGCGGCGGCGGTGGCTAGGAAAGGCGATGGCGCGCGGAGGATTGACGCCGGCGCCGAGGAGCTATATTATGCGCCTCTCTCTGGAGGGGTTCCCGAGCGGTCAAAGGGATCAGACTGTAAATCTGACGGCTCTGCCTTCGAAGGTTCGAATCCTTCTCCCTCCACCAGATTCAACAAAAAAGCCAGGCTATGCCTGGCTTTTTTGCGTTCCGCCGTGTCACAGGCCGAGATGGCGCGCATGGAAGCGCAGCTGTTCCTCGATCAGGCTGGAGACAAAGTAGTAGCTATGGTCGTACTCGGCGTGGCGGTACAGTTCCAGCGGATAGCCGCAGGCCTGGGCCGCTTGCTCCAGCGCTTCCGGCTGCAGCTGGGTGTCGAGGAAGCTGTCGGCCAGGCCCACGTCCACGCGTAGCGGCAGGCGCTGCGGCGCGGCGGCGAGCAGCAGGCTGGCATCCCATTCCTGCCAGGTGTCGCGGTCTTCGCCCAGATAGGCGGCGAAGGCCTTCTGGCCCCAGGGCGCGTTGAGCGGATGGCAGATCGGGCTGAACGCCGACACCGACGCATAGTCCTGCGGCCGTTTCAGCGCGCAGATCAGCGCGCCGTGGCCGCCCATGGAATGGCCGGCGATGGCGGGCTTGCCGGTCACTGGAAAGTGGGCGGCGATCAGCGCCGGCAACTCCTGGCTGACGTAGTCGTACATCCGGTAGTGACGATCCCAGGGCGCCTGGGTGGCGTTCAGGTAGAAGCCGGCGCCCTGGCCCAGGTCGAAGGCTTCGTCATCGGCCACTTCCGCGCCGCGCGGGCTGGTGTCCGGCGCGACGATGGCCAGGCCCAGCTCGGCGGCCACGCGCTGAGCGCCGGCCTTGTGCATGAAGTTCTCGTCGGTGCAGGTCAGGCCGGACAGCCAGTACAGCACCGGCACGCGCCGCTGCGGGCTGGCCTGCGGCGGCAGATAGACGGCGAAGCGCATGCGGCAGCCCAGCGTCGTCGAATCATGCAGATACTGCCGCTGCCAGCCGCCGAACGACTTGTTGGCGCTGATGTTTTCCAGGTTCACTCGGGTCTCCGGCTCAGTAATGGATCACGGAACGGATGCTCTTGCCCTCGTGCATCAGATCGAAGGCTTCGTTGACGCGCTCCAGCGGCATGGTGTGGGTGATGAAGTCGTCCAGGCGGAATTCGCCCTTCAGATAACGCTCCACGTAGTCCGGCAGCTCGCTGCGGCCGCGCACGCCGCCGAAGGCGGAGCCGCGCCATACCCGGCCGGTGACCAGTTGGAACGGACGGGTGGAGATTTCCTGCCCGGCGCCGGCCACGCCTATGATCACCGATTCGCCCCAGCCCTTGTGGCAGCATTCCAGCGCCGCGCGCATCACTTTGACATTGCCTATGCATTCGAAGGAGAAGTCGACGCCGCCGTCGGTCATCTCCACGATCACGTCCTGGATCGGCTTGTCGAAATCGTTGGGGTTGACGCAATCGCTGGCGCCCAGCTTTTTCGCCAGCTCGAACTTGCTGTCGTTGATGTCGATGCCGATGATGCGGCCGGCGCCGGCCATGCGCGCGCCGATGATGGCGGACAGGCCGATGCCGCCCAGGCCGAAGATGGCCACGCTGTCGCCGGCCTTGACCTTGGCGGTGTTGATCACCGCGCCCATGCCGGTGGTGACGCCGCAGCCCAGCAGGCACACTTCCTCCAGCGGCGCGGCCGGGTTGACCTTGGCCAGCGAGATTTCCGGCAGCACCGTGTATTCGGCGAAGGTGGAGGTGCCCATATAGTGGTAGATGGGCTTGCCGTCCTTGGAAAAGCGGGTGCTGCCATCCGGCATCAGGCCCTTGCCCTGGGTGGCGCGGATTTTCTGGCACAGATTGGTCTTGCCGGACAGACAGAATTTGCACTCGCGGCATTCCGGGGTGTACAGCGGGATCACATGATCGCCCACCGCCACGCTGCTGACGCCGGGGCCGACGGATTCGACGATGCCGCCGCCTTCATGGCCCAGGATGCAGGGGAACACGCCTTCCGGGTCTTCGCCGGACAGGGTGAAGGCATCGGTGTGGCACACGCCGGTGGCCACCATTTTCACCCGTACCTCGCCGGCGCGCGGCGGCTGCACTTCCACTTCTTCTATGCTCAGCGGCTGGCCCGCGGCCCAGGCCACGGCGGCCTTGCACTTGATGATGTCCTGGCTCATGAGCCCTCCTTGGTGTTGGATCGCCGTAGCGGGCCGAAGGCCGCGACGGCAAAACTTTGATTGTATTTCCCTCGTTTGAATAGATAATCGTCGCAATTGGTAAATGATTTTTTCCGAGGTGAAATAATGTTGGGTTGGGAAGGCATTTGCGAATTCGTCAGCGTGGCGGAGCAGGGCAGTTTCACCAAGGCGGCGCAGGCGCTGGGCATTTCCGTCGCCCAGGTCAGCCGCCAGGTCACGCAGCTGGAGCAGCGCTTGGGCGCCAAGCTGCTGTATCGCACCACGCGCCATCAGGCGCTGACCGAGATCGGCGCGTTGTATCTGCGCCACTGCCGCCAGCTGCTGGATTCGCTGGCCGAGGCGGAGCAGGCGATCTCGCGCCACCAGGCGCAGCCTCAGGGCAAGCTCAAGCTGACCGCGCCGCTGGCTTACGGCCAGAGCCATATCGCGCCGTTGCTGGTGCGCTTCCTGCAGCGTCATCCGCAGCTGGAAGCGACGCTGAACCTGTCCAATCAGGTGCTGGACCTGGTGCAGGACGGCTACGACCTGGCGATTCGCATCGGCCATCTGGAGGATTCCTCGCTGATGGCGCGGCGGCTGGCCTCGCGCCGCCATCATGTGTGCGCGGCGCCGGCCTATCTGGCGCTGCATGGCCGGCCGTTGGAACCGGCGGATCTGGAGCGCCACAGCTGCCTGTCGCTGGGGAGCGAGCACTGGCATCTGCTGGATGGCGGCCGGCGGCGGCAGGTGCGGGTCAAGGGCAGCCTGCGCTGCAATAGCGGCCACGCGCTGGCGCACGCGGCGCGGCAGGGGCTGGGCCTGGCGCAGTTGCCGGATTACTACGTCGCCGCCGGTCTGGCCAGCGGCGAGCTGGTCGAGGTGCTGGCCGATTACCGCGAGCCGGAAGAGGGCATTTGGGCGCTGACGCCGCAGAACCGTCAACTGTCGCCCAAGGTGCGTCTGCTGATGGACTTCCTGGCGGACTCCCTGACCGACGATCCGCTGGCTTTACCGGAATAGCAGGCCGCTTTCGCGGTTGCCAAGCCCGGGCGCAGTGGCAATAATCGCGCATTCGATTTTAGGCGGGAGCGTGGGCATGTTGGCGATAGGCGAATGCAGAGTGGAGCGGCTGGTGGTGCACCGGGTGGGCAATGCCTCGCGCGGCGAGGGCGCGCGTCTGTCCGAGCGGGCCAGCGCGGTGGACGAGGAAGTGTCTTCCTTGCTGCTGGGCGGCTATTTGAAGAACATCGTGTCGGACAAGCGCCAGCACCAGTTTTTCCATGAGTCCGATCTCAATCTCAATGAGATTTACCATTTCACCCGCCAGTTCTTCCGCGGCGAGCTGGATTTCCTCGAGGTGTCGCAGCGCATCGCCAAGCATTTGTACGCGCGTTCGCAGCATCCCAACATCAATGCCGGCGATTTGCTGGTGATCTTGTTTTCCGGTCTCAATGACGGCGACCGCGAACTGCGCGCGCTGGGGGTGTTCAAGTCCGAGATCCGCGATGATTTCCTCACCGTGGTGGAGTCCGGCGATGTGTTCGACATCAGCCACGCCTCGGGCATCAATCCGCGGCTGATCGACAAGGGCGCGCTGATCCTGGAGCACGGTCCCACGGTGTACGCGGTGGATCGACTCAGCCGCGAGGCCAAGTTCTGGCTGGAGGATTTCCTGAAGGCGATGCGGGTGCCGGACAAGGCCTCCAGCAGCAAGATGATGGCCAGCGTGGTGGAACAGCTGTCCGAGGAAATCGACGATCCCATGCAGCAGGCGCGCTTCAAGGACGAGTTTCTCAATCTGGTGAGCGGCGAGGAGGATGTATCGGCCAGGCAATTGGCCAGCGCCGCCGAGAAGTTCGTGCCGCGTGAACAGGTGGAGCAGGCGATGGGTTCCGCCGCCGAATCCTATGGCTTCGCGCTGGACGAAGAGGCGCGCTTGCCGGCCAAGGGGGTGGCGCGGCAACTGGAAAAAACCTTGTCCAAGTATGGTGTCGGCCACGGCATCAGCGTGTTGCTGCCTAGCGGCATTACTTTGAAGAATATCCAGTCGCAGAACGATGGCGAAGGCGAGCTGATGCTGACTTTGCGTCTGAACAAGCGAGATTGAGCGTCGCTGCTCACCCTGAGTCTTCTCGCCAGACAGGGGGCGTCGCCACCTGTCTGATGTCCACTTCCGTCCCTCCATTGTTCCGCATTTGAGAGTTGGCCGACCGCGCAGCGATGCCGCGGCGGGCCTGCTGTCAGACCCAGACCATCTAGCGGATAAATTTGTTGCTTCCCCTTTGTCTTGCTCAATGCTCCATCTGCGCTGGTGCGTCCTTTTTCCTGAGCGTTGCATATGGTGTTTGCTTATTTAATTCATTAATATTTACCAAAACATTAATATCTAAAATAAATTAAATGAGCATCAAAAGATGTATGCGATGTAATTTAAGACAAATCCTATTTGTGGTTTTGGGGACGCTTTTTACTATGGTCTGGTAAAGCCTAATTAAAGCAGCGCAATTAAGCTTGATTAAATACAGGGACGCGCTGGGCGAAAGTGGCGATGATGGGTCGCTGCGTTTACCAGTGGTTTTTATGGAAAGGTGGCTTTTTCCAAATAAATGACTGATGAAGCAATAAAAAATAAAAATCTCTTTGTCATGTGGTGCTGTGATGTGAATCAAGGCCTTGCCGGCGGCATGGTGCTGGCGGGAGGTCTGGCAGGGATTGTTGAACGATTCTTTAGATTCATTGACGCGATTCCAGCTTACGCGGCACTGTGATGCCACATTGTCATTTAAAAGCCAAACAAGGAACCCTGGCAATTAAGCTTATCTAATGCATGCTTTTGGGATGTTGAAAAACGACAGCGCGCAAATGCCATATTTGCGGATATCAGGCTGCCGGTATTCCAAAAGGTAGGGAATCGATGGAAAATCTTAACATTATGCTGGTGTCCGGGCCGCAGCGGGAAAGCGAACCGCTCCAGCGCCTGCTGTTGCAGGCCGGTATTCGCAATATCCGCTGTTGCGGCCATATTCGCGAGGCGGAACAGGAGCTGTTGCGCGAGCCGGTGGACTTGCTGATTTGCGATATCCAGATGCCCGATGGCGGCGGCGCCGAGCTGGTTGCGAAGGTGCATGCCGGCCTGCGCCGCGGCGAACTGGCGGATGCGCCGATGTTGCTGTGGCACAGCCGGGCCAGCAAGACTTTGCAGGAGTCCCATGTGAGGTTGGCGCGTGAGGCGGGTTTCAACTACGTCTGGGCGGCCAGCCTGCCCATGGATGCCGATGCCTGTTTGCGTTTGTTGCGCCAGGTGGTGCAGGCGCGCGCGGCCATGGCCGAGGCGGCCGGCGCCCATGGCGTGCCGGGGCGGCTGGGCACCCGTCCGTTCAGCGAGCAGGAGGTGATAGAGGCGCTGTGTTCCAAGGGCACGATCTCGATTGACCTGCAGCCCTTGGTGCGGCTGTGCGATGGCGCGGTGATAGGCGCCGAGGCGCTGGCGCGCTGTTCGCATCCGACCCGCGGCAATATCCGCCCCGCGGTGTTTTTGCCGGTGGTGAACAAGCTGGGTCTGGATTTGTTGTTGTTTTTCCATGTGCTGGGCGGGGTGATCGCCACGCAGCAGGCCTTGGCCGGGCAGGGTGTGCAATTGCCCATCGCCATCAACGCCTCGGCCGGCACGTTGGCATCGCCCAATATCGTCAGCGAGATCATGTCGCGCTGGGACCGCGCCAAGCTGTCGCGTTCCTTGCTGGTGATAGAGCTGACGGAAAACATTGAGCCTGAAATCGGCCTGGACCTGATGGTGGCGTTGAACCAGCTGCGCGCCAACGGTTTCGGCATCGCCTGCGACGACTACGGCATCGGCATTTCCTCGTTGAAGATGCTGTCCGACATGCCTTTCTCTTCCTTGAAGCTGGACCAGTTGTTCGTCGCCTCCATGCTGGAAAGCTCGCGGCACTATGAAATCGTCCGTTCCTCCATCCAACTGGGCAAGGAGTTGAAGCTGCAGGTGGTGGCGGAAGGGGTGGAGAGCTCAAGGCATATCAAGGCTTTGCGGGAGATGGGCTGCGAAGTGGGCCAGGGCTTCGGCCTGCATCGCCCGATGGCGCCGCAGCGCTACATCGAATTGTTGCAGCAGGAGCGAATGGCGTGGCATTGACGCGATGCCGGCGCGGCGCGCGCGGCGACAGCGGCTAGGGATGGTTGCGTCACGACACAGGCTTGCGGGGGAGGGGATATCCGGGAATGGTTTCCGCAAGTCGCGACGCTAACCATATTGAGCCAATTTTAATGAGAATGGCATGAAAAAAAGAATATCGCTGATGATCCTGGATGATCACGACGTGGTCAGGGTAGGGCTGGAGGCCAGCCTCAAGCGCTACCCGGAGTTCGAGATCATCGGCAGCTTCGCCCATAGCACCCAGCTGTTGTCGGTTTTCCGCGAACGCCTGCCGGACGTGCTGCTGATGGATTTCTCCCTGGGCAGCGACGAAGTGGACGGCCTGAACCTGATCCAGTCCATCAGCGTGCGTTATCCAGAGTGCAAGATCCTGGTGCTGTCGTCGGTGGACCTGGTCGGCACCATCAACTTGATGTTGCGCGCGGGCGCCAGAGGGTTTTTCAGCAAGGCGCAGCCGGTGGACGCGCTGGCTGGTGCGATCCGCAGCGTGCATGCTGGCCGGGTGTATCTGACCGCCAAAATGATGAGCGAGATGGACCTGCTGCTGTCGGGCGACTGTAAACGAGGGGACGGCAACACGCTGGACCCTTATTCGCGCTTGTCGCCGCGTGAGCGCGAAGTGGTGCGTTGCTGTCTGGACGGCATGAGCACCAGCCAGATCGCGGACAAATTCTCACGCAGCATCAAGACGGTCAGCACCCAGAAGAAGGCGGCGTTCCAGAAGCTGGGCATCAGCACTGACCGCGAGCTGTTTTTACTGCATTCCAAATTGGAGTAATGGTGCGACTTCTACACCTGAGCGTCTGGGTGTTGCTGCTGGGCTTGCTGTCCGGCTGCGGCGATCCGGTCGGCAAGACCTGGCTGACCCGTGAAGAGGCCGCATGGGCGCGGCAGCACCCGGTGGTGGATGTGTATGTGCTCAGGTCCAAGCCATTGCCGGAGCGCAAGAACAGCGGCGTGCCCTTCAAGGGCATGGAGGCGTATTTCCTGCAATATGTCGAGGCGCAGACCGGGCTGCGCTTCAATATCGTGCAGGCGCATTCGGTCCAGGAACTGATGGCGGCCACCCTGGGCGGGCGGGCGATGATGCTGGCCAGCATCAATCAGGACGCGATCGGCGATTTGAACCTGAACAAGCATTACTATTTCACTCAGCCGTACTCCTCGCAGCCCTTGATGGCGATCACCCGCCGCGATCATCCGGTGGTCTACGACTTCAACAATCTGCACGGCCAGAAGGTCGCCTTCATCTTCAACGACAATTCCCGTTCCTGGCTGCTGGGAGACAATGCCAGCCTGAAACTGGTGCCGGTGGAAACGCCGACGCAGGCGCTATTGGCCATTCAGGAGCGGCGCGCCGATGTCGGCCTGGTGCCGGAAACCTATGCCCGCTTCCTGCTGCGCCATCGTTTTCCCGAACTGACCAGTTCCGGCGCGCTGCCGGGCTATTACGCGATCTACCGCATGGGGGTCAGCAAGAGCCAGCCGCTGCTCTATGCCATTTTGCGGCGCAGCCTGGAGCGGATGTCGGCCGACGATGTCGACGCGGCCCGCTCCGCCTGGGAGGAGCAGGTGGCGGCGCGGCCGTCGGTCTACAATGTGTTCCGCAGCTATGCCGGCGAGGGCATCGTGCTGGTGCTGCTGTTCTTCGCGCTGCTGCTGGCGATACGCACCACCACCAAGCTGCTGCGCAAGGCGCGGATGGGCGAGGCGGCCAAGAGCGAGTTTCTGGCGGTGGTCAGCCATGAAATCCGCACGCCGATGAACGCCATCATCGCCGCCGGCGAGTTGCTGCAAACCATGCCGCTGGGCGAGCAGCAGCGCGAATTGGTGCTGCAGTCCAATCTGGCGGCCAACAGCATGCTGCAATTGCTCAACAATATTCTCAACGCCTCGCGGCTGGATGCCGGCCAGGAGCGGCTGGAACCGTTCTTCGTCGATGTCGGCGGCATTCTGGAAGGGCTGGTCAGACTGTATGCGCTGGCGGCCAAGATGAAGGGGCTGGAGCTGCATTACGTTTGCAATCTGCCGCCGCGGGCGCTATGCCTGGACCCTTCGCACCTGCAGCGGGTGTTGCACAATCTGATTTCCAATGCGATCAAGTTCACCGACCAGGGCGCGGTGACGCTGAAGGCGGATTTCCGCGAAGGCAAGCCGGGCGCCGAGCGTGGCTGGCTGGTGTGCCAAGTGATGGACACCGGCATCGGCGTGCCGCTGGCGGCGCAGAAAACCATTTTCGACGCTTTCGTGCAGGCGGATGCCGACATCAACCGCAAATTCGGCGGTTCCGGCCTGGGGTTGGCCATCTGCAAGCGCTTGGTGGAGCTGATGAGAGGACGCATCGCGCTGGACAGCGATGGTGTGTCCGGCGCCACCTTCACCATCACGCTGCCGGTGCAATTGGGGCAGGAACTGGCGCGGCGGGAGCCAGAGCCGCCGCTGGCGGAGCCGCCGCAAAAAGTGGGGCAGGGACAACTGGTGTTGGTGGTGGAGGATCACCCGGCCAATCAATTGATGATCTGCGAGCAGTTGCGGCAATTGGGCTGCGCCACCACGGTGGCCAGCACTGGACTGAGCAGCCTGTCCATCTTGAAGGGCAAGCCGGATATCCAGCTGATTCTGATGGATTGCAGCCTGCCGGATATCAACGGCTACGAGGCGGCGCGGCGGATACGCGCGCAGGAACGGGCGGAGGGCCGCGCGCTGGTGCCCATCGTGGCGATCTCGGCGGCCAATGACGATGCGCACAGGGAAAAGTGCATGAGCAGCGGCATGAACGGGGTGCTGGTCAAGCCATTGCGGATCAAGGACTTGCAGCAGATATTGTTTCTGTGGCTGCCGGACGCGCTACCGGCGGTGGCGGCGCAGCGTTCGGAGCAGTCGGAAGATTTATGGACGCTGTTCGTCGAGCACAACGAGCGGGATTACCACAAGGCGGTACTGGCGATTCAGAACACGCAATGGTCGTCCGCCAGCCAGCATCTGCATCGCATTTACGGCGCGGCCTTGACCATGCGCCAGCCGGAACTGGCCGAGCTGGCGCGAGGACTGGAGGACATGCTGCTGCAGGGCATCACCGAGGGGCTGGCCGAACGGATGGAACGACTGCGCGCGCTGCTGGACCGGCTGGCCGGCGGCTGAATTCAGGCCTGCAACGCCAGCGTGCCGCTGCGGCCGGGGATCTCGCCCATCACCACGCGGCCATTGGGCAGGGAGGCGGCGTCCAGGCTGCTGAACAGTTCTATGCAGCTGCACAGCTGATAGCCCTGGGCCTTCCAGCCCACCAATAGGTGTTCGAAGGTGTAGCCCAGGCGCAGGCCTTCCAGTTCGGCGTGCAGCGTGTAGACATGGCCGGTGGCGGGCTCGTCCTCGGTCAGTTCCAGAATGTGCTTGTGCACATTGTCGGCGGTGAGGCCGTCCAGGCCGATCAACTCGTCCAGCGTCGGCAGCGTGGTGGGCAGCTGCGGCACGCCCAAGGGCTGGCCGGCGGCGTCCACCGGCTGGAACGGGTGGCTGCCGCGGCCATCGGACGCGTAAAGCATGCCCAGTTCACGCTCATAGGCCAGCGCCGCGTCGTTGATCTGCCAGCCGGCCGCGCCGTGGGTGCGCGCCGGTTCGCCGAAGATCCGTTCGAAGCGTTCGGCCGCCTTGCGCATCTCGGCGCGGGTCCAGGCGGCGTCCTTGCCGGCGACGTAGTCCTGCCACTTGATGTGGTCCCAGGTGTGGATGCCGACCTCGAAGCCCTGCGCGCGCACTTCGCGCATCAGCTCGGCTTCGCGTTTGCCGATGTCCGGGCCGGGCAGCACGGTGCCGTACAGCAGGGTGCGGATGCCGTAGTGCTCCACCACCGAGGTGCGCGACACCTTGGACAGGAAGCCGGGGCGGAACACCCGCTTGATCGCGCGGCCGGTGTGGTCCGGACCCAGGCTGAACAAAAACGTGGCCTTGGCGTGATGCTGCTGCAGCATGTGCATCAGCCGCGGCACGCCGTCGCGGGTGCCGCGCCAGGTGTCGACGTCGATTTTAAGGGCGAGTTTTTTCATGGGGTATCTCTGAAACCGGCACCGGGCTTTCTATCTCGCCTGGCGCCGGGAGCCGCTTACTCGGACAGGTCGCGGCTGGCGGCCACTTGGTCGCGGTAGTAGTCGTAGATGCCGCGCAGCGCGTCGGCCATGGTCACGCTCGGCTTCCAGTCCAGGTCCGCCATGGTGTTGGCGATCTTGGGCACGCGGTTCTGCACGTCCTGATAACCCTTGCCGTAGTAAGCGCCGGAGGTGGTTTCCTCGATCTTCACCTTGTCGGCGTTCAGCTGGTATTCCGGGTAGACGCGGGCCAGGTCCAGCATCATCGCGGACAGTTCGCGGATGGAGTAGTTATTGGTCGGATTGCCGATGTTGTAGATCTGGCCGGAAGCCTTGCCGTCCTTGTTCTCGATGATCTTCATCAGCGCGCTGATGCCGTCGTCGACATAGGTGAACGCGCGTTTCTGATGGCCGCCGTCCACCAGCTTGATGGTTTCGCCGCGCACGATGTGGCCCAGGAACTGGGTGATCACGCGGCTGGAGCCTTCCTTCGGCGTGTTGATATTGTCCAGGCCGCCGCCGATCCAGTTGAACGGGCGGAACAGGGTGTAGTTCAGGCCTTCCTGCATGCCGTAGGCGTGGATCACGCGGTCCATCAGCTGCTTGGAGCAGGAGTAGATCCAGCGCGGCTTGTTGATCGGGCCGCAGATCAGCTCGGAGTTCTCCGGGTCGAACTCTTCGTCATGGCACATGCCGTAGACTTCCGAAGTGGACGGGAACACCAGGTGTTTCTTGTACTGCACGCACTGGCGCACGATGGGCAGGTTGGCTTCGAAGTCCAGCTCGAACACGCGCAGCGGATTGTTGACATAGGTGGATGGGGTGGCGATGGCCACCAGCGGCAGCACCACGTCGCACTTCTTCACGTGGTATTCGATCCACTCCTTGTTGATGGTGATGTCGCCTTCGAAGAAGTGGAAGCGCGGATGGTCTTTCCACTCGGCCACGCGGTCATCGTGCATGTCCATGCCGTAGATGTGCCAGTCGGTGGTTTCGATGATGCGCTTGGTCAGGTGGTGGCCGATGAAGCCGTTCACGCCCAGGATCAGTACTTTTTTCATTGAGATTTCCTTCATCGTCCCCTTGGGGGGACCTTGATTTGCATAAGTGTTTCGCGCGGCGAAGGGCGCCGCGGCCCTGTCACCGTCGTGTCAATTCAGCGCCAGCGGTTCCGCCAGTTGTTCCAGCGGCGCGCCGTCCAGCGTGGCGGATAATACTTTCAGGCAACCGCCGTCCACGGCTTCCAGCCACAAGGCGCCGTCATCGGCGCGCAGCCGCGCGCCTTGCAGCGCCTGGCCGTGGTTGCCGGCGCGCAGCGTTTTCCAGATCACCAGCCGGCCGCGCCCGGTGTCGGCGAAGGCGCCCGGGAACGGGTGGCTCAGCGCGCGCACGAAGTTGTGCAGCTGGGCGGCGCCGGCCAGCGGGTCGATGCGGCCGTCCTCCGGCTTGCGGCCGCCGAAATAGCCACCCAGGCTCAAGTCCTGCTGGCGGAATTCAGTTTGGCCGGCGAGCAGCGTCGGCAGGCTGCGCGCCAACACCATTTCCGCTGCCACGGTGACCTTGGCGAACACCTCGTCGGCATTATCGTCCGGCAGGATGGGCACCGCCATCTGATCGACGATGGGACCGTTGTCCGGTTTGACGTTCATCACGTGCAAGGTGGCGCCGGTTTCGGTTTCGCCGTGGATGATGGCCCAGTTTATCGGCACCCGGCCACGGTATTTGGGCAGCAGCGAGCCGTGCATATTGAAGGCGCCGCGCGCCGCGCACTCCAGCAGCGGGGCCTTCAGCATGTGGCGGTAGTAGAAGGAGAACAGGAAGTCCGGCCGCGCCGCCTGCACCCGGGCCAGCACTTCCGGCGTGTTCGGGTCGTCCGGGGTGATCACCGGGATACCATGGTCGCGGGCGACCTGCTCCACGCTGGCGAACCAGATGTTTTCCTTGGGATTGTCGCGGTGGGTGACCACCAGCGCCACCTCCACGCCGCCGCCGAGCAGCGCCTTCAGGCAGCGCACGCCGACATTGTGATAAGCGAACACCACGGCTTTCATGGCTTGTCCTTTTGCTCCAGCACCGCGCCGATCACATAGCGCGGCCTATCCCGCACTTCCTGGTAGATGCGGCCGATATATTCGCCGAGCAGGCCGATGCCGAACAGCGCGATGCCGATCAGCAGGAAGGCGATGGCGAACAGGGTGAACAGTCCGCCCACTTCCGGGCCGACGATGAGCCGGCGCAGCACCAGATAGACCACCAGCACGCCGGAGCCGGCGGAAACCAGCATGCCCAGCAGCGAGAACAACTGCAGCGGCACGATGGAGAAGCCGGTCATCAGATCGAAATTCAGGCGGATCAGGCTGTACAGCGAATACTTGGATTCGCCGGCGAAGCGTTCTTCATGGCCGACGGTGACTTCGGTCGGATTCTGCGCGAACTGGTAGGCCAGCGCCGGGATGAAGGTGTGCAGCTCGTTGCACTGATTGATGGTGTCGATGATGCGGCGGCTGTAGGCGCGCATCATGCAGCCCTGGTCGGTCATCTTGATGCGGGTCAGCTTCTCGCGCAGGTGGTTCATCGCGCGGCTGGCTAGGTGGCGCCACAGGCTGTCGTTGCGTTGGCGGCGGATGGAGCCGACGTAGTCGTGGCCCTTGTCCATTTCCGCCAGCAGCAGCTTGATGTCTTCCGGCGGGTTTTGCAGGTCGGCGTCCAGTGTCACCACCCGTTCGCCGCGGCTGTATTCGAAACCGGCGAGGATGGCGCGATGCTGGCCGAAGTTGCCGTTGAACAGCACCACCCGGGTCACGTCCGGGCGCTGGTCGAACTGCGCGGCGAGCATGGCCGGGCTCTTGTCGCGGCTGCCGTCGTTGACGAAGACGATTTCATAACACACGCCCAGCGCGTCCAGCGCCGGGTAGAGGCGGTCGAACAGCGCCGGCAGCACGTCCTGCTCGTTGTATACCGGGATGACGACGGAAAGATCGATTACGCTTTTCATAATGTTTTATACGCTCAGCACGGGCTTCAGCACGCCGCTCACGGCGGCGCACACGCGTTCCACCTCCTCGTCGGCCATGGCCGGGAACAGCGGCAGGGTGACGGTGCGGCGGCCGATGTCTTCCGCCACCGGGAAATCACCCGGTTGGAAGCCTATCTCGCGGAACAGGGTGAACAAATGCATGGCGGGGTAGTGCACGCCCACGCCTATGCCCAGGTCTTTCATCCGGGCGATGAATTCGCCGCGGTCAATGCTCATCCGATCCAGCGGCAGCAGCGGCTGGAACATATGCCAGTTGCTCTGGGACATGTCTTCCAGCGGCAGCTCGCAGCCCAGCGCGCGGTCGAAGTGGCGGAAATACCGCGCGGCCAGTGCGCGACGGCGGGCGTTGAAGCCCTCCAGCCGCGGCAGCTGGCCCAGGCCGATGGCGGCGGCGATGTCGGTCATATTGGACTTGCCGCCCAGCACGTCCACATCCATGCCGCCGTCGGCGTGGCGGGTCACGCCCTGTAGCCGAAGCTTCTCGAACAGACGGGCTTCGTCCTCGTCGTTCAGCACCAGGCAGCCGCCTTCGCCGCTGGTCATGTTCTTGTTGGCGTGGAAACTGAACGACACCAAATCGCCAAAGCTGCCGATGCGGCGGCCGCGCCAGTTGGCGCCCATGGACTGGGCTGCGTCCTCGATCACGCGCAGCCGATGGCGCTTGGCGATGTCGTACAGGCGGTCGCGGTCCACCGGCAGGCCGGCCAGGTCCACCGGGATGATGGCGCGGGTGCGCGGGGTGATCGCCGCTTCCACCAGGTTCAGGTCGATATTGCGGCTGGCGCGGTCGGCGTCGACGAACACCGGCTTGGCGCCGACTTTCAGAATCACGTTGGCGGTGGCCACCCAGCTCAGCGGGCAGGTGATCACCTCGTCGCCGGGGCCGACGCCGGCCACTTGCAGCGCCATTTCCAGCGCTGCGGTGGCGGAAGCCACCACCCGCACCGGACGGCCGCCGACATGGGCGGACAGTTCGGCTTCCAACTGACGGGACTTGGGACCAGTGGTGATCCAGCCGGAGCGCAGCACCTCGCCGACGGCGGCGATGGTGGCTTCGTCGATGTCCGGGCGGGTAAAGGGCAGGAAATCCATGAGAGCCTTTCTGACGTTAGCTGCGGGCGACCAGCACCACGCCGATGATGATGACGCCGATGCCGATCAGCTTCTGCGCGCTCAGCGCTTCGCCGAACAGCCAGTAGGCCAGCAGCGCGTTGACCACATAGCCGATGGACAGCATGGGATAGGCGACGCTGACCTCTACCCGCGACAGCGCCATGATCCACACCACCACGCTGACCACGTAGCAGGACAGGCCGCCGATGATGGGCAGATTGGTGGCCAGCGACCAGCCTATCGGCAGCGCGTTGGCGGCGGAAAAGTCGAAATGGCCGATCTGGCGCACGCCGGCTTTCAGGCACAGCTGGGCGGCGGCATTGAGCAAGACGCCGAGCAGGATCAGGCTGAATTCGATCAACTTCATAAAGAGTCCATTGGTTTTAGCAGTTTCAGGGCTTGGCCACCACCATGCGGCGCGGGTCCTGGTACACCACCCGCATCGGCAGGCGCAGCGCTTGCAGCTCCTGGTAGGTGGCGGGGTCGGTCATCGCCAGCGCGCGCGGCGCGGCGTTCCAGGCAGCGACGAATTGTTCCAGCCGCGGCATCCAGCGCTGCGGTTCCTGGCCTTCGCCGAATTCGAACTCGTCGACGAACTGCACCAGGGTGACCGGCCGGCCCAGGTAGAAGGGGAAGGTCTGGTCGTAGTAACGCACCGAGAACACCGGCGTGTCCGCGCGCAGATAAGGCTGAATCTGGGCCACGATCTCCTTGCTGCCCTTCAGCTTGCCGTAGCTGTCATGGCCGGCGGCGGCGATGCTGACGGCGAGCAGGCTGCCGAAGGCCAGCCAGCTCAGCGCGGCCAGCTTGCGCTCGCGGCCCAGCAGGCGCCAGGCGGCGACGGCGCAGCCCAGGAACAGCAGCGCCGCGACGGCGACGAAATGGGCGAAGCCGTGCAGCACCGGCAGCGGCGTGTCCTCGGAGGCGAAGCGGTCGACGAAGGGATACACGGCCAGCGCCGCCAGCCACAGCAGCAGCGCCGGCAGCAGGTGCTTTTTCAGCGCGGCGGCGGGCATGCGCTGCAGCGTGGGCGCCAGCTGCAGCGCCAGCGCCGGGAACATCGGCAGGATGTAGGACGGCAGCTTGGAGCTGGACTTGCTGAAGAAGGCGAAGATGAAGACCGACCAGATCAGCAACAGGCGGCCGACGCGCAGTCGCGCGCCCGGCTCGCGCCAGCCGTCGCGGCACAGCGCCGGCAGCAGGCTGGTCCAGGGCAGCAGGCCCAGCAGCAGATAGGGCACGAAATACCACGGCGCGCCGGTGCGCTTGTGCTCGGTGGTGAGGAAACGTTCCAGGTGCTCGCGGATGAAGAAGAAATGGGCGAAATCGGGGTTGCGCTGCGACACCAGGATGAACCACGGCGCGGTCAGCAGCAGGAACAAGGCCAGCCCGCTCAGCCAGTGCATGCGCTTCCAGAACGTCCATTGCCAGTTCAGCAGGCTGTACAGCACCAGGGTGGCGCCGGGAATCAGCAGGCCGATCAAGCCCTTGCTCAGCGTGGCGGCGGCCATCGCCGCCCAGGTCACCCACATCCAGTTGCGGCTTGCGCGCGCGTCGGCGCCGTCATGCTGCGCCAGCAGGAAGCCGCACAGCGCCACGGTCAGGAAGAAGCTGACCCCCATGTCCAGCGCCAGGAAGTGGCTGTTGGCGATGATCCAGGCGCAGCTGCCGGCGGCCAGCGCCGCGTAGCGACCGGCATCGACGCCCCACAGCCGGCGCGCGGTGAAGCCGCACATCGCCACCGTCAAGAAACCGGTCAGGCCCGGCCAGAAGCGGGCGGCGAACTCGTTGACGCCGAAGGCGGCGAAGCTCAGCGCGCCCATCCAGTATTGCAGCGCCGGTTTTTCGAAATACAGCAGACCGTTCAGGCGCGGGGTGATCCAGTCGCCGCTATGCAACATGAACAGCGATAGCGTGGCGTAGCGGCCCTCGTCGGCGTGTATCAGCCCGCGGTAGCCGAGCGAGCCAAACCAGATGGCGGCGAACAATAGCCACAGCGCCGTTTCCACACGGAAACGGGCGGCAAGGCCGGGGCGGCCGGCCGAGGAAAGGGGTTGGCTCATGCGGAACGGATTTTGTGTGAATGATTATGAATGGCTGCGCAAGGATACCCGATTTCGCGGTCCTTGTGATTGGCCGGGCCGCTGCGCCGGCTCAGGCCAGCCAGTCGCGCGGCGTCAGGAAGCGTTCGCTCAGCGCCGCTTCCGGGCTGCCCGGTTCCGGCTGGTAATCGTACTCCCAGCGCGCCAACGGAGGCATCGACATCAGGATGGATTCGGTGCGGCCGCCGGATTGCAGGCCGAACAGGGTGCCGCGGTCCCAGACCAGGTTGAATTCGACATAGCGGCCGCGGCGATAGAGCTGGAACTGGCGCTCGCGGTGTCCCCAGCTGTCGTGCCGGCGGCGCTCGACGATGGGCAGATAGGCATCGGTGAAGCCGTTGCCCACCGCCTGCATGAAGCGGAAACAGGAATCGAAGCCCCAGGCGTTCAGATCGTCGAAGAACAGGCCGCCGATGCCGCGCGCCTCGTTGCGGTGCTTCAGGAAAAAGTACTCGTCGCACCAGCGCTTGTAGTCCGGGTAGACCTGTTCGCCAAAAGGCTGGCACAAGTCGCGGGCCACGCGGTGCCAGTGCACCGCGTCGGCCTCCACCGGATAGAAGGGCGTCAGGTCGAAGCCGCCGCCGAACCACCACACCGGGGCCTCGCCGTCCTTCTCCGCGATGAAGAAGCGGACATTGGCGTGGCTGGTGGGGATGTGCGGGTTCTCCGGATGGATCACCAGCGATACGCCCATGGCCTGGAAGCCGCGGCCGGCCAGTTCCGGCCGATGGGCGGTGGCGGAAGCGGGCAGCGTATCGCCATAAACATGGGAGAAGTTGACGCCGGCCTGCTCGAACAGCGCGCCCTTGGCCAGCACCCGGCTGCGTCCCCCGCCGCCGCCCGGCCGCTGCCAGGCGTCCTCGACGAAGCGCGCGCCGCCGTCGGCCTGCTCCAGCGCCGCGCAGATGCGGTCCTGCAGGTCCAAGAGGAAGGCTTTGACATCGTTGACGCGCGGCTGGCTCATCGCAGTATCCTGAAGGCTTGAAATGGGCTGCATTGTAGCAGACGGCGCGGCGCGCGCCTGTGCGCCGCGGCCGGTTTGAACACGGGAGATACGGATAATGATTGAGCTCTACACCTGGGGCACGCCCAATGGGCGCAAGATTTCCATCATGCTGGAAGAATTGGCGCTGCCTTACGCCGTGCATACGGTGGATATCGGCAAGGACGAGCAATTCGCGGCGGACTTTCTGGCGATCAGCCCCAATAACAAGATTCCGGCCATCGTCGACCCGGACGGCCCGGATGGACGGCCGCTGGCGCTGTTCGAATCCGGCGCCATCCTGCAATACCTGGCGGAGAAGCATGGCCGCCTGCTGCCGGCGGCGGGCGCGGCGCGCTACGAGGCGCTGCAATGGCTGATGTTCCAGATGGGCGGTTTCGGGCCTATGCTGGGCCAGGCCCACCATTTCCTGCGCTATGCGCCGGAAACCGTTCCTTACGCGCAGAAGCGCTACCACGATGAGGCCTTGCGCCTGTACGGCGTGCTGAACCGGCGCCTGGACGGGCGGGATTACGTTGCCGGCGAGTACGGCATCGCCGATATCGCGCTTTACCCATGGACGGCGCGTCATGATTGGCATCAGGTGGACCTGTCGGTGTTTCCCCGGGTGCGGGACTGGTTCCAGCGAGTGGGCGAGCGGCCGGCGGTGCGGCGCGGCATGGCGGTGCCGACGGCTTGAAACGCAAAACCAGCCGCGGACGCAAGGGCCGCGGCTGGCGAGCGCTGGCAAGGGGTGGGATCAGAAGTGGTAGCTGATGCCGGCCTTCAGCACGCTGGTGCCGGAAGTCTTGATCACGCTTTGTCCGCCAGGCAGCTGGAAGTCATTGCCGGCGATGTATTCGTATTCGCCACGCAGCGACAGATTTTTGTGCAGCTGATACTGCGCGCCGAAACCAAGACCCAAGCGGGTGTCGTTGAAAGTTTGGCTGGCAAAGCGGTCGATCTTGAGCTTGGTGTGCACATTGTTCAGGCTGGCCTTGCCGAAAACTTCCAAATCCTGGGTCACCGGCAGAATGCCCAATACGGCGATGCGTTCGGCCGTGGTGGCGACGGAGCCGCTGCCTGTGCTGCCCATGAAGGAGCCATTGGCCTTGGATTTGCCGAAGTCCGCATAAGACAGCTCGGTGGCCAGGTATTGATTGAAGCGGTAACCGGCGCCCAGTTCCCAGACCGTGCCGGCGGCCTTGGCGTCTTTCAGCATGATGTTTCGATTGCCGGACTCAGGCTTGGAGAAGTTGTAACCGGTGTTGCCGAAGACGTAGAGGCCCGGATCGGCGGCGTGTGCGGACAGAGCTGCCAGGCTCAGCACGGAAGCGGTAATCAGTTTTTTCATTTTTTGCGACTGTTTACTTTGTTGATAACTGCGTTATTGTGCGAATAAGAAGCAAATCGGTCTGTTGAGCTTGTAAACGCTCTTTGTGTGATCGATGGAGGTCTTGTGTAACGATATGTAACCGCGCAGGGTGGGCAGGTGAAAGAAAAGATGCCCGCCGGAGCCGGCGGGCATGCAAAGTCACACAAAGGGAAAAGAGAACGAAACCGTTGCAAGACCGGCGGGGGGCCGATCCGGCTCGTGCAAACAGTTTGCTTCAGCCGGCCCTGGCGTTCCATTGTCGCTGTGTTCTGGCTTGATGACGGTTGATGACGAGACGGCCAGGAAGTTTGCGCGGCTGTTAAATCCAATGTTTAGTTGTGATTGCTTGCAACTTTAAATGAGCGAGCAGACAAGAAAAAAGGCAAGCGGAAAGCTTGCCTTGATGGAGCGGGGCGTGGTTCAGGCGGCGGCGAACATGCCCCAGCCGCTTTGCTCGGTGCTGGCGGCCGGCGTTTGGGCGCGGTGATTGAAGAACTTCAGGCTGCGCTTGAGTACCTCGCCGCGCTCATTGTCCACCATCACCATGTGATAGCTGTTGGACAGCGGCATGAAGTCTACGCTGCCGCCCAGATAGCGTTGCAGATAATGGGCGGAGCGTGGGCTGGTGATATCGTCCTCGTCGGCGTGCACGATCAGCGTAGGGCAGGTGATCTGTTCCAGCCGCGGCATCAGCTGGCGGCGCAGCCCGTCCACCTGGCGGATGCAGGCCAGCGGAATATAGGCGTAATGGAAGCGCTCGCCGCGTTCGAAGCGCTGTTGGATCGCCTTGCGGATACGGGCGTTCTTGATGCCGAACGGTTCGACTTCCGGCACGCGCATCTTCTTGGCCAGGCCGGGAATGCGGTAAACGATGTGGCGCGCCCAGGTCAGCTTGGGCAGGCTCCAGCCATCCAGGAACAGCGGCGGCGCGTACAAGGCGAGGCCGTCCTGATGATTTTCCAGCCGCGCCACTTCCAGCGCCACCAGGCCGCCCAGGCAAACGCCGGCAAGATGCACCACCTTGTGGCGGGTTTTCAGTTCCAGGTATTCCTTGCGTATGGTTTCCACCCAGTCCTGCCAGCGGACGGACAGCAGATCTTCCGGCTCGCCGCCATGTCCCGGCAATAGCGGGGTGTGGGTGACGATGTCCGCCTCTTCCAGTGTGCGTCCAAGCGCGCCGAGGTCGTATGCGCTGCCGCCCAGACCGTGTACCAGCAGGGCGGCCGGTCGTGAAGAAACCATGGGAAATACCCGAATCCAAGTTGAGATGCTGGCATTATCCCGGCGCGGCGGCCTCGGGTCTGTTGGCTTCCTGTCCCCGCTTTGTGACGGAGCGTGACCCAATTCAGATTGCTTAACAAACTGCGGCTTTACTTTTCGCCGGCGCGGACAGGCCCGTGCCGGCTCTCCTTAGCGCCGCTAACAACACCTCGCAGAGAACCTGAGCCAAGGCGCGCCGACGCAGGCAGTACCCGTAGTACGACAAGGAGGCGCAACGCAGGATCAGGGGTTTTGTTAGCGGGTCTTATTATTGCTGCGGTTGCATGATGCGCAGGGTAAAGCGCGCGCCGCCCAGTTCGCTGGCGGCTATGCTGACCTGGCCGCCGTGGTGCTCGGTGATCAGCTTGACGAAGGATAGGCCCAGGCCGTAGCCGCCGGTGGCGCGGTCGCGGCTGCGGTCCAGCCGCAGAAAGGGTTCGAACACCTTGTCGCGCTCGGCTTCGGGAATGCCGCAGCCGTCGTCGTCGACATGGATCAGCAGTTGGCCGGAGGGACTGTGGCACACCGTCAGCCTGACCTTGGCGTTGGCGTATTTGAAGGCGTTGAGCAGCAGGTTGCGGCTGGCCACATACATCAGCTTGCGGTCGAAGGCGCCGTTGCCCAGCACGCAATCCAGTTCCAGCGCGATATTGGCCGGCTTCAACGGCGTCACCAGGTCGATCAGGTCGTCGAACCAGTCGTACAGGTCCACGGTTTCCCAATGCAGCGGCACTTCGTTGCGGTTGAGCTTGGCGAACTCCATGCTGGTGTTGAACAGCTCCTCCAACTCCTGCATATCGCGCTCCATGCCCTCGCGATAGCGCTTCCATTCCAGCTCGTCCTCTTCCTCCTCCAGCATGGTCAGGCCGAAGCGCAGCCGCGCGATGGGAGTGCGGATTTCGTGGGCGATGGCGTGGGACAGCGCCTGGCGCGTTTCCATCTGCCGCTCCAGCCGCGCCGCCATGCTGTTGAAGGCGCGCGACAAGGGCGCCAGCAGCCGGCTCTTGGAGGGCTGGGCGCGGGCGCTGAAATCGCCGTCGGCGAAAATCTCCGCCTTGCGGCGCACTTCCAGCAAGTCCTTCCACAGCGGACGCAGGCTGAAATAGATCAGCGTGCCCAGCGTGGAGCCGGTCAGCAATATCCAGAGCAGCAGGATTTCCATGTCCTCGCTGATCCAGCTGCTATTGCTGGGCGGCGCTTCCAGCGGGCCGAGCAGCAGCAGCCGCGGATCGCGCGGCAAGGGCACGTAGAGCAGCTGGTCGTCGAAATCCAGATAAGGGCGGCCGTCTTGCAGCGCGGCATGGCCTTCCGGATCGAAATCGTCGGGAGGATGGGCGATCAGCTTGACCGGATAGCTGAAGGCGCGGGCGATGTCGGCGAGTTTGCGGTCCCAATCCTGGTGTGGCGTCTGTTCCAACTGTTGGCGGATCAGGCTCACGGTGCCGTTCATGAATTGCAGCTTGCTGTCGCGGTCGCTGTTTTCGTACAGCTTGGTGACCATGAAGCCGAAGCCGATGATGATGATCAGCTCCGCCAGCATGGTGGCGAAGAAATAACGGGCGAACAGGGTGCCCAGCGACGGCTTGAGCCAGCCGCGAAGACGACGCGCGCTCATGCCTTATTCCCAGTCGCTGCGCGAGAACAGATAGCCTTTGCCGCGCACGGTCTTGATCCGGGCCGGCGCGTCGGGGTTGTCGCCCAGCTTGCGGCGCAGCCGTGAAATGCGCGCGTCTATCGAGCGGTCCAGGCCGTCAAAGCCGATGCCGCGCAGCTCGCTCATGATGTCGTCGCGGGACAGCACTTGGCCGGCGTGGGAGGACAGCAGCCACAGCAGGTCGAATTCGGCGGTGGTCAGGTCGATCAAGTCCCCGCTCAGCGTCGCCTCGCGCGTGGCCTGGCTGATGCAGAACTGGCCGAAGGTAAAGCTATCGTCGCCGCCGTTGTCGCCATCGGCCTGGGCGCCGGGGCCGCCGCGGCGCAGCAGCGCGCGCACCCGCGCCAGCAGGCGGCGCGGCTCCACCGGCTTGGCCAGATAATCGTCGGCGCCCAGCTCCAGGCCCAGGATTTCGTCCACGTCTTCGTCGCGCGCGGTCATCATCAACACCCGGCCGTTATAGCGCGGGCGGATCTCGCGGCAGACGTCGAAGCCTTCCTTGCCCGGCAGCATGATGTCCAGAATCACCAAGTCCGGCTTCTCTTCCAGAATGATGGCCGGCGCCGTGTCGCCGCGGCCGTGCTGGGTGATGCGATAGCCGTGCTTGGTCAGGTAGGCGCCTATCAATTCGGCTAGTCTCACATCGTCTTCGACAATGAGAATATGAGGGGTATCGCTGGGCATGTCTTCGAAAGGGTTTGGCCTTGAGTCCTAAAATAGTAGCACGCGGCCATCCGGCGCGACTTTAGTGTTATCGTGACTGCCATTTGTCATAATCAATTTTGAGGGTTTTTGAAATCATTGCCCATGGCTTGATCTTCCGGCGCTATCTATCCAGAATCGATCAGGCAAAAAAAATCCGCGCGCGCAGGCCTTGGCCGGCGGGACGCGGGGAATTAAAAACGGGATAAAGAGAACAGGAACTTGGCATATGCAACAGATTAAAGAATGGGCCGCCTGGCTGGCCGTCGCGCTGGCGGGGGCGGCGGCCTTCGCCGTCGTGGCGCTGAACCGGGGCGAACCGGTCAACGCGGTGTGGCTGATCGTGGCGGCGGTGTCGGTCTACGCCATCGCCTATCGTTTCTATGGCCGCTTCATCGCCAACAAAGTGCTGGAGCTGGACGCGCGCCGATTGACGCCGGCGGAAAAGTACAATGACGGCCTGGATTATGTGCCCACCAATAAATGGGTGTTGTTCGGCCACCACTTCGCCGCCATCGCCGGTGCCGGCCCGTTGGTGGGCCCGGTGCTGGCCGCGCAGATGGGTTATCTGCCGGGCACGCTGTGGATCTTGGTCGGCGTGATGCTGGCCGGCGCGGTGCAGGACTTCCTGATCCTGTTCCTGTCGGTGCGCCGCGACGGCAAGTCGCTGGGCGAGATCATTCGCACCGAACTGGGCGCCATCCCAGGCGTCATCGCCTCCATCGGCATCCTGATGATCATGGTGATCCTGCTGGCGGTGCTGGCGCTGGTGGTGGTCAAGGCGCTGACCGGCAGCCCGTGGGGCACTTTCACCATCGCCGCCACGATACCGATCGCGTTGTTCATGGGCATCTATACTCGCTTCATCCGTCCGGGCAAGATCGGTGAAATCTCGGTCATCGGCTTCATTCTGCTGATGCTGGCCATCGTCTACGGCGGCGACATCGCCAAGAGCGAAACCCTGGCGCCGCTGTTCACCCTGAGCGGCACCACGCTGGCCTGGACCTTGATCGGCTACGGTTTCATCGCCTCGGTGCTGCCGGTGTGGCTGCTGCTGGCTCCGCGCGACTATCTGTCCACCTTCCTGAAAATCGGCACCATCGTCGGCCTGGCCATCGGCATCGTGATCGTGGCGCCGAATCTGCACATGCCGGCGGTGACCAAGTTCGTCGACGGTAGCGGCCCGGTGTTCGCCGGCAATCTGTTCCCCTTCCTGTTCATCACCATCGCCTGCGGCGCGGTGTCCGGTTTTCATGCGCTGGTGTCTTCCGGCACAACGCCCAAGATGCTGGAAAACGAAACCCATGCCCGCGTGATCGGCTACGGCTCCATGTTGGTGGAAAGCTTCGTCGCCATCATGGCGCTGATCGCCGCCTGCGTGCTGGACCCGGGCGTCTACTTCGCGATGAACAGCCCGGCGGCGGTGATAGGCAAGACCGCGGAAGAAGCCGCCCAGGTGATTTCCAGCTGGGGTTTCGTCATCACGCCGGACATGCTGACCCAAATGGCCAAGGATGTGGGCGAGAGCACCATCCTGTCGCGCGCCGGCGGCGCACCGACGCTGGCGGTGGGCATGGCCCACATCCTGTCCAATGTGATCGGCGGGCCGGGAATGATGGCCTTCTGGTATCACTTCGCCATCCTGTTCGAAGCCTTGTTCATCCTGACCACCATCGACGCCGGCACCCGCGTGCTGCGCTTCATGATCCAGGACCTGCTGGGTCTGGTGGTCAAACCGATGGCCAATACCGAATCCTGGACCGCCAACTTGGTGGCCACCGGGCTGGCGGTGGCCGGCTGGGGCTATTTCCTGTACCAGGGCGTGGTGGATCCGCTGGGCGGCATCAACACCTTGTGGCCGCTGTTCGGCATCGCCAACCAGATGCTGGCCGGCATCGCGCTGATCCTGGCCACGGCGGTACTGATCAAGATGCAAAAGACCCGCTATATCTGGGTTACCGCCGTGCCCACGCTGTGGTTGCTGGTGGTGACGCTGACCGCCGGTTGGCAGAAACTGTTCCATGCCAGCCCCAAGATCAGCTTCCTGGCTCACGCCGACAAATTCTCCGCCGCCGCGGCCAAGGGCGAGGTATTGGCGCCAGCCAAGAATATGGCGCAAATGCAGCAAATCATCTTCAATGATTATGTGGACGCCACCTTGACGGCGCTGTTCATGGCGGTGGTGATCGCCATGCTGGTGTTCTCCGTCAATGTGATCCGCAAATCGCTGGCGGTGAAATGGGCCACCGCCAAAGAGGTGCCGGCGGTATTCCGCCAGGAGGGCGCGTGATGGGAAAACTATGGGCGCAATGGGCGAAAACCGCCCGGCTGATGGTGGGGGTCAAGGATTACGACGCCTATGTCGCCAGCCGCCGCCGTTTCGATCCCAAGGCGGAAGTGATGAGCCGCGAGGCCTTCTTCCGCCGCTGCCAGGATGAGCGTTATGGCGGCAAGAGCATGAAAAAGTGTCCGTGCTGACTTTGCATTAAATCCCCACCGCCCGGGCATCCGCCGGGCGGTGTTTTTTTAGCCTCAAGCCAGAATCAGCAACAGGCCCGAGATGACGAGCAATCCCATGCCCGCCGATAACAGCATGGCGCTGGACACCTGAGTTTCATAACTTTGGTAGCGGGACGCCAGAATGAAAACATTGACGGCCACCGGAAGCGCGGCCATCAGAACGGCGATCTTGACGCTGAAAGGGTCAAGTCCAAAACCGTACCGGCAGGATATAAATACGAGGCCCGGCAGCACGGCCACTTTCAGGACGGCCAGAAAAATAGAGTCGGCTTGGGCCAGGCCCGTGATTGGATGGATGGCCAGCGCGGCGCCCAGGGCGACCAGCGCAAGCGGTCCGGTTGCATCGGTCATTTGCCTGGCGAAGATGTGCAGGGCGCTGGGTAGGCTCAGTCCGGCGACGATGAAAACAGCGGCGAGAAGCACCGCTAGGATCAAAGGGTTTCGGATGATGCCTTTGGCTATCGCGATCAATAGTGGCCAGCTTCCTGGTTGAGCATGATCGGTCCGTGGGCCGGTCATCTCCATCAGCAAACTGCCTCCCGCCAAAATGACAAGGTTGTCTGCCGTTGTAATCATTACCGCGGGCAGCACGGCGGCGTCTCCAAATGTCATCACCATCAATGGCAAGCCCATGTAACCGACGACGCCGGAAATGGCGGTTAAGCCTCGCAGCCCGGCGATGCGCAGGTCACCTCCCCAAAACAGACGGCCAATAGCGGCGGCAATTAAAAATACCATTAGGCAAGCCAGGTAATAAGCATTGAGCAAATTCCAATTAATGCCGGCCTGATAGTCTGCGCCGAGTGTCTTCATGAAGATAAAACAGGGCAGGAACAGCCAAAATACGACGCCGACCAAACCCCTGACGGTCTCCTTTCCAATGATGCCCGCTCGAACTATCCCATACCCGCATAGAATCATTGCAAACAGGGGGAGTACGACAGTGATGATTTTTTCCATGGCTCAAATTTCGTTTTCGACCAGTAGCTGATGTGCGAAGGTCGCTATTTTTTTAGGAGAATAGGTGCTTGATCGGTAGTAATCATGCAGCTGTAATCTCAAGTTTTTGTATTTGGCCTCTGTTTCGGCAGCATCCTTTAGCATTTTTACCTTAATCAATTCAATGAGGTGCAGCCATTTTTGGTTCGAAATGTTGTTTAAATTTAACGAAGGACAATGCTCTTTTAAAGCTTGCCTGATTGTGCTGGGGTGTAGTCCAACAAGATTGACGAAGTAAGATTTTTCATCTTGGGTTTCCAGGAAATCAGGGATGTTTAGCACTCCATAGTTCGAGTCGGTTTCGAATATTCCACTGACAGATCGGTATATGTTGGGTGATTGCAAGAATATTTCTTCACAAACCTGTGCCGAATGAACGACCTTTTTTAAGTCAATGTCATGGTTTCCTAGTTTGATATTGTTGTTTAGGCAGAGTTTGATTACTTGTTCTATTGGTGCAATTCCTGACCGGTTTCCAAAGCCGGCCAATGAGCCTTCTATCATCTGAAACCCAGATTGGATGGATTGCATGGCGTTTGCCACGGCCAGTCCGTTATCATTGTGCGCGTGAAGACAGAAAATAGTTTCAGGGTAATCATTGACTAATTTGGAGCAAAGCCATTGCGTGATGTGGGGCTGTAATGAACCAAGTGAATCGTTGATGCGTATGATGGCCACTCCTAAAGATATTGCCCAGTCGATTTGTCGGCAAATAGCTTCATAAGCATGGTTGGATACACCCGCTCTGAAGTTGTTTAGAATGCTGGCTTTGAATCTTTTTGCTCCAATGCTTTTAAATGCCGTAAGTGCTTTTTCAAATTCATTCTCATCTTTTCGATAGGAGATCATCCCAAAGCTGAAAATGGTGTTCTCTATGTCCTCAATGTTTTTTGCTCTGAGGCTGAAGTAATGATGTGCTGTACTCCAGCAGTTCATCAGAACAATGAAAGTGACTTGAGTGTCCGGCGGTAGCATGCCTTGCCGTTTGTCTTGGTGCACCCTGTCCCAGACCAAGGGTTCTTCGGGGCCGCAACCAATGACGAACTCCCTAATCCCTGCGTCTGCCAGGCTGTACAGGACTTTCATTTTAGAATCTAGGGAGATTGGGAAAGCGGTTCGTTCAATGCCTTCTCTTAAAGTTTCATCCACAAGGTAGGGAACCGAGAAGTTTTCATATCTTAGCTGAGGAAGAATTGCGGTGTGCACTGGTATGCTCCTTGTATCTTAATTGAGAGCATCCCCGTTGATGGTTTTTATTGAGTTTGAGTTAGTGTCCTAGGTTGATCTTCTATAGTCAACGGTATTTTTATCATTAGTCTCTTGTTTTTATTAGGTAATATTATTGATCTGAAATTTTATGTTTTTGAATGATAGGCATTGGGTTTTTGTTGTGATTTTTTTGATTGGGAAGCAGTAAAGTTGATTGATTTAAAGAAATTGGGGCATGGATTTATTGCATGCTTGTACTTTTGGACAGGGAGAGGGCCGAGAACACGGGAGTTGAGTGAAGTTTAGGTAAACGGTGGGGTGCAGGAGTGGGCGCACGGCTTGCTTGAACTGGAAAACCCCGGTTCGCGATGCTGGTGCGGGCGAATCGGGGTTGAACAGGGCTGGAAGCGTTGAGGTTTGCTTAATGCAGCAAATGACTGACGCCGAAGTTGATCAGGCCGCCGCCGACGATCAGCCAGCCAAACAGGATGGACGCCAGCAACATCGGTTTGGCGCCGGCCTGACGGATGGCGGAGAAATGGGTGGTGATGCCCAACGCGCCCATCGCGGCGGCCAGCAGCAGATTGTCCAGGGAGACGATGGCGTTGACCCATGCGGCCGGCAGCAGATTGAAGGAGTTGAAGGCGGCCACGCCCAGGAAGGCGACGGCGAACCAGGGGATAGCGATGCGGCCCTTCTGCTGACGGCTGCCGTGCGGCTTGGCGGCCAGCCAGCTGGACAGGGCGATCAGGAAGGGCGCCAACATCATCACCCGTATCATCTTGGTGATCACCGCGGTGGTCATCGCCGCCTCGCTGACCGATTTGCCGGCGGCAACCGCCTGCGCCACTTCATGGATGGTGGAGCCGGCGAACACGCCGTAGCTGAACTCGGAAATGCCCAGATGGCTGGTCCACTGATACAGCATCGGCCACAGGAACATCGCCACGGTGCCGAACACCACCACGGTGGCGACGGCCACCGCCACTTTTTCCGCATGCGCCTTGATCACCGGCTCGGTGGCGAGAATTGCGGCCGCGCCGCAGATGGAGCTGCCGGCGCCGATCAGGATCACGCTCTGCTCATCCATGCCCAGGTATTTGCGGCCGATGCGGAAGGCCAGCAGAAAGGTGGAGCACAGCACCAGGGTGTCGATCAACACGCCGGCGAAGCCGACGGCGGCGATGTCCTGAAAGGTCAGCTTGAAACCGAACAGGATGATGCCCAGGCGCAACAGCTTCTGTTTGGAGAACTGGATGCCGTGATGGCTGGTCTGGGCAACGAAACGGTAAACGCTGTTGCCGATCAGCATGCCGCCGATGATGGCGATGGTCAGCGCGGAGAAACCCAGGTGTTTCATCGCCGGCAGTTCCGCGGCGTACAAGGCCGCGATGGCGAGCGCAATGGCCAACGCCAGGCCCGGCAAGATTTGGCGAAGGTTTGTCATAAGTAAATGCCTGTTTGGTCTATGGCGGATGAGGCTAACGATACCCGTCTAGTTTTCAGTAGAGAAACGGATAAAATGGATATATATCAGTAGCAAAATCGATATAAGGAGAGGGCATGTCCTTGAAGCTGACCCTGCGCGAGCTGGAGGTCTTCGTCGCGGTGGCAGAATATGGCACCGTGACCCAGGCGGCCCAGCAGGTGGCGCTGACCCAGTCCGCCGCCAGCCAGGCGCTGGACAAGCTGGAAACCGGTCTCGATGTGCGCCTGTTCGACCGCATCGGCAAACGCCTGAGCCTGAACGAGCATGGCCGGCTGCTGTGGCCCAAGGCGCGGGCGATGCTGGACGCGGCCCAGGATATGCAGAGCCTGTTCAACGCCGGCGCGATGTCCTTGAAGATAGGCGCCAGCAGCACGGTAGCCAATTATCTGCTGCCGCAGCAGCTGGCGGCCTTCCGCGCCGCTTGGCCGTTGGCGCGGCTGGAACTGGACGTGGCCAATACCCGCGACATCGTCGACGCGGTGGCGGCGCTGCGGGTGGACTTCGGTTTCATCGAAGGGCCTTGCCATCACCCGGAACTGATCGCCCAACCCTGGCGCCAGGACGAGCTGGTGGTGTTCGCCGCCGCGGATCACCCGCTGGCGCGGAGCGAGGCGGCGCGCCAGGATTTGGCGCAAGCCGAGTGGATTCTGCGCGAAGCCGGCTCCGGCACGCGCGAGGAGGTGGACCGCCTGCTACTGCCGCATCTGGCCATGCTCAATGTCAGCATGGAGCTGGGTCACTCGGAAGCGATCAAGCACGCGGTGGCGGCAGGCCTGGGCGTCAGTTGCCTGTCGCGGCGAGTGGTGGCCGACCTGCTGCAGTCCGGCGCGGTGGCGGAAGTGCGCGCCGGCTTGCCGACGCTGACGCGCACGCTGTATCAGGTGCAACACCGCGACAAGACGCTGACCCGCGGCATGGCGGCGTTCCAAAACATGACAATGGCGGCGCTGCTGGCATGAGCGCGTAAAGAGAAGCGCCGCCGGCCAAGGCCGACGGCGCGGGGAGCGAACCCGAAAGCCGGGCCGCGCTCTATTGGACTTACGCGCGTGATTGCGTGATCGGGTCCAGGGTGGTGAACAGCTTCTGCGCCTCTGCGTTCAAGGCTTCTACGCCTGTGCCGCCGCGGCCATTGGCGGCCACCACCACGCCGGACACCGCGTTGACCGCGCTCATGAACGCGCCTTCCAGCCAGCCGCCCAAGTGGCTGTAGCTGTCGGAGGCGAGGAAGAAGCGGGTTGGCAGCGTCTCGTCCAGCGCATGGGTGTGGAAGCGGAAGCAGAAATTGCTGTGCTGGTGATCACCGGGCATGTCGATCTTGAAGCCGCCGGCGCTGCCGTGCGTGCTCCAGTCGAAGGACAGGCGGTTGGCCGGTTCCACTTTCTGCAAGATCTCATAGAACCACCAGGGCTGATAGCTGTTACTCCCTGCGGCTTTGACATTGTGATCGGCGCGGCTGATCAAGCGCTGGAACATTGGCTTGCCGTCGTCGGCTTCGCCCGCGGCCGGGTTCAACGGCCATTCGCCAAAGTCGCGCTGCTGGCGAGTGGTGTCGTCATCCCAGGTATAACTCGCCAGGAAGCTGGAGTATTTATCCTCCATGCCAGCGATAGGGCTGGGCACGATGTAGCTGGCGGCCAAGCCGCCATCGGAGATCACGGCCTTGATCGGCTCATCATTAAAGGTGGGCAGGTCGCTTTCGTACTTATTATCGAAGGTGCCGAATACCTTGGCCGAGCGCGTCATGCGCAGCATGCTGACCGCGCTGATGGCGCGAGCGTTGAAGGCTGTTTCCTTGTTGTCCAACAGCAAGGGTGGCAATACATTTCTCAGAAGTTGGGTGCCCAAGCCCAGCGCATGATCGCCGACACGGCGAACACTATAAGATGGAGCGACGCCGGCGCGGTTGATCAGCGGCAGCAATTGCTCATGCGGCAACGCCAGGATCACATAGTCAAATTGCTCGGTGCTTATCTTGGTCTCGTTTTCTGGGTAATAGGCAATGACTGCTGAATAATCGTCCAGCAGCTGATTCAGCACATCACAGACGCGCGCTTGCTTCAGGGTCAAGCGCGTGCCCAGCGTGTCCTTCGCCTTGTGATAGAGGCCGGCGAGGAACTGGACATTCTCCGTCACCGGCAGGGTGTACTCATTGGAGTAGTCCCACAGGATCAAGCGCATCATTTCGACGATGGACTGAGAGAACAGCGATTTGAAACCGCCGGTGCCAAAGCCGAAGCGGCCGAACAACTCGAAGTAATAGTTGATACGCTCGCGCTCAGTGTTCAAGCCAGGCAAGTCGGGCAGCTCGGCGATATGGCTGGCGAGGATGGCGCGCACCGCCGCGCCCAGCGTCATGCCGTCATTGTCGATGGCGAATTGTTTCCAGTCTTGATCGATCCCGGCCAAGGTTTCAGTGCTGGTGTCTTTCGCTTTCAGCAGCGGGATGACGTCCAGCGGCGCGCGTTCACCGATCCACAATAAGGGTTCGACACCATTGCCCAACAGATAGCGAATCACCAGATCCTTGACCTGCCTGGTCGGAGCGTCTGGATTGGCCCAAGTTTCGCCCTTGTAACGCTCGACCTGATCACCGAATACGAATTCGGTGGCCACCTTGCCTGGATTGGGGAAGACCTTGACCTTGCCGTCGGAGCCGAACACATCCTGCGCGTACTGCCAGGTCAGGCCGGCAATTTCCGGGAAGCGCATCGCGCCGATTTCGTAAACGGTCTGGTCCTCGCCCTGCTCGCTCTTGGCCCGCGCGGCGAAGACGCGGCCGGCGCGCAGGCCCTCGATGTCGATATCGCGAGGATTCTGATGATGGACCACATGCTTGGCATCCGGCTCGAACACGGTGACGGAATGATTGCCTTCCAGCTTCGACAGCTCGTACAAGGCGGCAATGCCGGCCGCGCCCATGCCGACAATGGCGATCTTTAGGTTTTGGTTAAGTGGCAAGGTGCCGATGGCCTGTTGCCCTTCCACTATCCTCGGATACGCGATTTGCGCGGAATCGGGGTGGCGGTAATGCAGGCCGCTGTCGATCAAGTCGCCGATGGTGTCGGCCTGATCGGTGGAGGCCAGGTCGCGGATAACGGTAATCGCCATGAATAACTCCTGATTGAAGGTGGAAAACACGGCCGGCGAACCGGCCGCACTGCTGCGGTCAACGCGTGTGCGACGGGCTTGAGCGTCTGCTTCAGTAAACCCGCGCTGCTGCGATGGCCATGCTGGTTTGGTCGGAGCTTGGGCGCAGCGGGCAATTGCCGTGCCTTTTCCTGATGGGGTCTTGCTCCGACTTAACGGTGTTCAAGGCATTGAATGCCTGCTCACGGTGTATTCCGGGCTGTCTGTGAAACCAGTCTTTTTTCGATTCTCATTCAATAAGGCAGAGCGGTATTTATCGTGGATTGGTGTTTGCCGAGTTATTGATTGCCGTTTCTCAAATCAATATCGGACTGACGGAAATATGAATCCATATGCCCTGGCCTGCTCATCGCTTTGAATGGCGGCAATTGTTTAGATTTGCGTCGCTGCCGACAAGGGAAAGTCCAATTTTGGATTTTGGCTTGTCAGCTTTGGGGCGCGCGCAGAGCATAGCGCTGCCATGCCGGTTTTATTGGCGGGCTTTGAGATTTCTTTGATGATTTATGTCGCCGGGTTTTTGAAGGGAGTCGTGGATATGTATTTTGAGCAGGCGCTGGAAAGGGTATTGAAACATGAGGGCGGGTATAGCCATCATCCGCAAGATCCGGGGGGAGAAACCCGCTGGGGAATTAGCGCTGCGGTGGCGCGGCGCCATGGTTATCGTGGTGCAATGCAGGATCTGGAGCTGGAATTGGCCAAGCGGATTTACCGGCAGGACTACTGGCAGCCGCTGGCCTGTGCCGAACTGCCGCCAGGTCTGGCTTTCCAATTGTTCGACGCTGGTGTCAATCATGGTCCGGGGACGGCGATGCGTGTGCTGCAACAATGCGCGGGCGTAGCCGTGGATGGATTATGGGGGCCGCTAACCCGCGCGGCGGTATTGGCTGAGCCGGCGTTTGAGCTGATGATCATGATGAATGTGGCGCGAATGGAGCGCTATATTGCGCTGCCCGGTTTTGTGCATTTTGGCCGCGGTTGGATAGCGCGACTGGTGCAGAATATGCGTTACGCGCGGGAGGATGCATGCTTGAATTATTAAGCACCGTAGCTCCGTGGATCGCTACCGCATTAAGCGGTCCCTTGCGACAATTGGCAATGGACGCCGCGAGCGATGCCTTGGGTTTGACGGAAAAAACCGATAAAGCCCTGAACAAGGCCTGCGCCAATTTGAATGCCGAGCAGATTCAATCAATGCGGCGTGCCGATCAGGAGTTTGCATTGAAATTGAAACAGCTGGGCTTTGAAAATCACCAACAATTAATCGGCAGCTTGCTGAGCGACAGAGAGGCCGCCCGTAAGCGTGAGATTTCAATACGAGATAAAACGCCGCGTAATCTGGCTTATATCTTGATCGGTGGGTCCATGGCGATAGGTGGTTTGCTGTTGTTTGGGGAGTTGAAATTGGATAGCACCTTGGCTGGGGTGGTGTTGGGCTATTTATTCAACGAATCCGGGGCGGCATCGGCCTATTATTTTGGCGAGCGCCGGCAGACGCGTGAATAGCGGGAAGCGATCTAAATACACCGAGTGAGGCGCTGTGTGGGATTGAGTATGTATCTTTAGTGCCTGCTCCATGTCTCGTTCTTGATCGCGGGGTCGTGAGCAGGCGTCTTGGGCACGGGTTTGGCGGCGCGGGAAGCGGGTCTCTGTCGTGCAGCAGGGACCGTCCACCGCGAAGCGACTAAGAACCTGTTCAAAGTCTGCTGCGCTTCGTGAGGCGTAGCACGGTGAGTACGAGCTCAAAATGCTCATGTACCACGAGTACATTCGGCTTTTTCGCTCGTTTTCGCCTTGTCTCGCTCTTGCTCGCGAGACTTTGAACAGGCTCCCAGAGGTGGCAAGCAGTATTTTGCTGTCTATATTTAATTTATGAAGTAAATTACGAAAATCCGGACCTTGACCAGTGAGGGAACGGTTGAGGGGCGCGAGCCTTGAAATAACACGCATTCATGGGCTTGCGCCATGGTTTGGGGGAGTGAAGAAAATGAGCTTGCTAGTTGCAGGCAGCAAGGCCTTGCTGCCTGGCTGTTGGAGAAAGCCGCCAGTAGAGGCTACCCAGTATCTATTGGCCCAAGTAAAAAAAAACGGGAAAGCCAAAACGGCTAAGCCGGGAGACAAAATCATCCATGTGGATTATGTGAAATTGATTGCGGTGGAGCGTGGCGCCTGGGAAACCTGTTTGGGCGAGTCGATGATAGAGTCGCATGTTCCCGGCGGCAGAATCATCGGCCTGGACAATTACTTTGCGACCAGCCCCATGCCGGTCACGGTATGGCATAAGGCCTTGGTGCCTTCGCTGTACTACGAATGCAGCCAGCAGCAATTGGCGAGTTTTCGCGCCGATGCCGATTTCCTGCGCGCAGGGGCCGAGTACCTGACCTGGGTTTATCAATGCGCGATCAGCGCGCGGCATATGCTGACGTCCAATAATGCCTACGGCAAGGTCCGCTTCGCCATCGAATGGCTGTCCTCGGCGGCGGATGCGTATCGGCAAAGCTATACCCTGGTGTCCTTCATCTGCAGCCGCACCAATCTGTCGCGCTCACGAGTGCTGGATATCCTGAAGGAGTTGAAGCAGGGCGGCTATATCGAGGTCGATAACGGTTATTTCGTCCGGCTGTGCCGGGACTTGCCGGATGGTTATTAGTGTTGCCACGGAATCGGCTCAAAGCTGCGCGGGCAAGCGGGGCAAGGCGAAAACCGCCGAGCAGGCGCAAGTGCGAGGAGGTCATGAGCGTTTCGCCGCCTGACTCGGCGCATGCTTGCGCCTAGCGCCGCGGATATCGTGCCGGCTCCGCTCAGCGCCGGCCATCGCCGGCCCCCAGGCCGGTCAGCGCGCGGATGTATTGCGCCGGGAAGCGGCTGCGTTCCAGCCTTCCCCGAGCGCTACGGTCGCAGACCGAAAACAGCCAGGCGCAGGCGAAAGCCGCGCTCATTGAAAACAAGGCCGGATTGGCGTAGGGGAAGACCGGCCGTGGATGGCCGAGAATATCCACCCATACCGCCGGTCCCAGCGCCAGCAGCGCGATGGCGGTCACCAGACCGGCCAGGCTGCCGGCCACAGCGCCGAGGGTGGTGAGCCGGGACCAGAACATCGCCAGAAACAGCACTGGAAAATTCACAGAGGCGGCAATCGCCAGCACCAGGCCGGACAGGAAGGCGATGTTCTGCTTTTCAAACAACAGCCCCAGCAAGATGGCCAGCAGTCCTATCACTAGTGTCGCCAGCCGCGACACCCGCATTTCCTCTGCATTGCTTACCTTGCCCTGGCGCAGCGCCACCGCGTACAAGTCGTGCGACACCGCCGACGCGGCTGACAACGCCAGGCCGGCCACCACGGCGAGAATGGTGGCAAAAGCCACCGCCGACACCAGGCCGAGGAACAGGTTGCCGCCCACCGCTTGGGCCAGATGCACCGCCACCATATTGGCGCCGCCGACAATACCGCCGCCTTCGTCGCGAAAGCTGGCATCGCCGCCGACGATGAGGATGGCACCAAAGCCCACTAGGATCAGCAGCAAATAGAAATAGCCGATGAAGCCGGTGGCGTAGAACACCGATTGGCGCGCGGCGCGGGCGTCGGCCACGGTGAAGAAGCGCATCAGCACATGCGGCAGGCCCGCGGTGCCGAACATCATGCCCAGTCCTAGCGAGACGGCGTCCACCGGATTGGACACCAGGCCGCCCGGTGCCAGAATCGCCTGACCGCGGAGCTCGGCAGCTGCGGCGAACATCGCTTCGCTGCTGTAGTCGAAGCGGCGCCAGACCATGAAGGCCATGAAACTAGTGGCCGACAGCAGCAGCACGGCCTTGATGATCTGCACCCAAGTGGTGGCCAGCATGCCGCCGAACATCACGTACAACACCATCAGCGCGCCGACGATGATGACGGCGCTCAGATAGCTGGCGCCGAATAGCAGCTCGATCAGCTTGCCGGCGCCCACCATCTGTGCCACCAGATAGAGCAGCGCCACCGTCAGCGTGCCGCAGGCGGCGGTGATGCGCACCGGCGTCTGACTCAGCCGGTAAGACACGACGTCCGCGAAGGTGAAGCGGCCCAAATTGCGTAGCCGTTCCGCAATCAGGAACATGATGATGGGCCAGCCAGCCAACACCCCCAGCGCATAGATCAGGCCGTCGTAGCCCTTGCTGAACATCATTGCTGAGATGCCGAGGAAGGACGCGGCGGAGATCATGTCGCCGGCGATGGCCAGGCCATTCTGCAACGGGCTGACGCCTCCGCCGGCGGTGTAGAAGTCGGAGGCGGAACGGGTACGGCGCGCGGCCCAGCCGGTGATGAACAGGGTGAGGGTCACGAACAGCAGGAACATCAGAATGGCGTTCCAGTTCAAGGGGCGCTGCGCGCCAGCCTGTGCCCAGGCCGGGGCGCCCAAGGTCAGCGCCGGAATGGCGAGGAGGATTCTCATGGTTGGCACTCCCGCAGGACTTTATCGTTCAGCGGATCCAGCCGTCTGTTGGCTTGGCGCACGTAGATCCCGGTCAGCGCGAACGCGGCCAGGATGATGGCGATGCCAACCGGCATGCCCAAGGTAGTGACGCCGGCGCCTACGGGTCGGGCCAGCCACTGCGGCGAGAAGGCCAACACCAGGATGAAGCCGTAATAGAGCAGCAGCATGATGGCTGTCAGGCTCCAGCCCAGGCGGGCTTTGTGGCGGGCCAGTTGTTGAAAGGCAGGGTGGTTCAGAATCGCTTGCTGTTGTTGTGGCGTCATGACACGGCTCCGTAAGAGTGCGTTTACGATCTTGCGAACTAAGACGAGACAAGGCAAAAGCGGCTGAGAAAACGGAATGGTCCGGTGGCGCATGAACCTTTCGAAGCCGGTTTCAACGCCGCGCCGCCGTTGCGCGGCAGATGGTAAATACGCGCTTCACGATGGCGGGCGACGCCCCGGCCATAGCCGGGGCCGGGGGTCAGGCAAAACTGCGGGTTTGCGCCACGCGGAAGCGGTTGGCGACGAAAGCGCTGTCGGACAGGCTGGCGTTAGCCGCCGGGTTGCCGCCACTGCCGTGGAAGTCGCTGAAGGCCGCGGACTGGTTGACCATCACCGCGCCGGTGAAGTTGAGCGCCAGCGACACGCAGGCGTTTTCCGCTGCCTGTCGGGCCAGTTCCCGGACCTGCTGGTCCGTGCTGTAGACCGAGAAGCTTAGGGCGCCGTGGCGGCGCATGACGTCTTCCGCCTGACGCAGCGCCGAGGCGCTGTCCGGTGTCTGGATCAGGAAGCTGATCGGCCCGAAGTGTTCCTGCTCGTAAACCGCGCGGTCTTCTATCGATAGCTGACGCAGCAACGGGGTATGCACCGCGGCTTCCGGATAGTGGGGGTGGCTCAGCCTCCGGCTGTCCAGCGCCGGCAGGCCCAGTGCGCGTGCCGCCTCCAGCCTTTGCAGCACGCCGGGATTCTGGATAGCGCCCAGCAGTTCCACCGCCTTGGCCGGTTCGGCGCACAGCGCCTCCAGCGCCGCGCACAAGCCCTCCACCGTTTGTTGGTAGGACAACTGGCCTTCAGGTGTGTGGATGCCGTCGGCGGGGATGAAGATGTTCTGAGGCGCGGTGCACATCTGGCCGCTGTATAGCGCCAGCGACAGCGCTAGGTTGCGGCACAGGCCGGGGAAGTCGGTGGTGGAGTCCAGCACCACGCAGTTGACGCCGGCTTTTTCGGTGTAGACCTGAGCGTGTCGGCACTGACTCTCCAGCCACTCGCCGTGCGCGCTGCTGCCGGTGAAGTCGATCAGCTTTACCTCCGGCCGTTGCGCCAGCAGGCGGGCCAGCGGCTCGCCGTGCTGATTCGCAGCCAGCAGCACGGTATTGGGGTCGAAGCCGGCTTCGGCCAACACCTCGCGGGCAATGCTCACCGTCAAGGCCAGCGGCAGCACCGCGCCGGGATGCGGCTTGACGATGACGCTGTTGCCGGTGGCCAGGCTGGCGAATAACCCCGGATAGCCGTTCCAGGTGGGAAAGGTGCTGCAGCCTATCACCAAGCCTATGCCGCGCGGGATCACCTTCCAGTTTTTCTCCAACACCAGCGGCTCGTGCTTGCCCTGAGGTTTGCTCCAGCGGCAGTGACCGGGGATGGCTGCCATCTCGCGCCAAGCGTAGGCCACCGCTTCCAGCGCGCGGTCCTGCGCATGAGGGCCTCCGGCCTGGAACGCCATCATGAAGGCCTGACCGGTGGTGTGCATCACCGCATGGGCGATTTCAAAGCTGCGCCGGTTCAGGCGCTGGATGATTTCCAGGCAGACACCCACCCAGGCATGCGGGCCGGCTTGGCGCCACGATTGCAGTGCCGCGGCGGAGGCGTTCAGCAAGGCATCGGCGTCGTGACGCGGGTAGCGGATGCGCAGCGCGCCGCGATAGGGCGAGCGCTCGCTGCCCACCCAGCCCTGGCTGGGCGGCAGGCCATCCAACTGGAAATCTTGTTGCAATAAAGCCTCAAACGCGGTCAGCCCATCGGCCGGCGCGCTTTCGCCATAGCTCTTGGGACTGGGCATTTCCGGATGCGGCGACCAGTACTGGCGCTCGCGCAAGGCCTGCAGGGCCTGATCCAGGATGGCTTGATGTTGCAGGAACAGAGGGTGGGACATGGGCGTTCTCCTCGAGCGGAGGGTGAGGGGAGCCGGCCTGTTTCATGCCACAGCGGCGGGCCGGACCATGGCAGCGACGGTGTTGGTCGCGCTGTCGTTGATGCAGGTCAGCTTATAATTGATTTTCCGGTCGGTCAATGATAGCGTTTGCCACAGTAGCGGTTTGGCCTGCATCACCATGGCCGCATCCCAAAAAGGGGCAAGCATGCAGACAGCGGAAACAAGCATCGAATTGAAACTGGAAGTCGGCGTAGCAACCTTGACGTTGAACCGGCCGGAGCGTCTGAACAGCTTCAATCCCGCCATGCATCGGGCGCTGGCGGCGGAACTGGACCGCCTGCGCGACGATGCTGAGGTCCGGGTGCTGGTGTTGACCGGCGCCGGCCGCGCGTTCTGTGCCGGCCAGGACCTGAGCGACCGGGCGGTGACGCCCGGCCAGCAGGCGGCGGACCTGGGTGAATCGATTGAGCGTTATTACGCGCCGCTGGTGCGGCGGCTGCGCGACATGCCCAAGCCGGTGATCGCCGCGGTCAACGGTGTGGCGGCCGGCGCCGGCGCGAACCTCGCCTTGGCTTGCGATCTGGTGATCGCCGCGCGCTCGGCGCGCTTCGTGCAGGCCTTCAGCAAAATAGGCCTGTTACCGGATTCCGGTGGCAGCTACTGGCTGCCGCGCTTGTTGGGGCAAGCGCGCGCCTTGGGGCTGGCGCTGCTGGCCGAACCCCTGTCGGCCGAACAGGCGGCGCAATGGGGGCTGATCTGGCGCTGCGTCGACGATGCGGTGTTCCCGGCCGAGGTCCAGCGACTGGCCGCGGAGCTGGCCGCCGGGCCGACGCTGGCCTATGCGCGCATCAAGCAGGCCTTGCAGGCGGCGGAGCGCAACAGCCTGGAACAGCAACTGCTGCTGGAGCGCGACTTGCAGCGTGAACTGGGCTGCAGCGCCGATTACCGCGAAGGCGTCGCCGCCTTCCTCGCCAAGCGCCAGCCGCAATTTCAGGGGCAATGACATGAGGCTGACACGAGACAGTCGCGTGGCGGTGATGGGCGCCGGCGCGATGGGGCGCGGCATCGCCGCGGTGGCGGCGGCGGCAGGGCATCAAGTGTATCTCTACGATCAGGACGCGGCGGCGGCCGCCGCCGCGCCGGATGCGATCGCCGCCGACTGGGCCGGCCTGGTGCGGGCCGGCAAGTGGACGCCGGAACGGCTGGACGCCGCGCGCCGCCGGCTGCGGCCGGTGGCGCAGTTGTCCGAACTGGCCGACGCGGCCTTAGCGATCGAGGCCATTGTCGAGCGGCTGGACGCAAAGCAGGAGCTGTTGCGGCGGCTGGAGGAGGTGCTGCCGGCCGAGGCGGTGCTGGCTTCCAATACCTCGTCCCTGTCGATCACCGCGCTGGCGGCTGGCTTGCGCCATCCGCAGCGGATGCTGGGCCTGCATTTCTTCAATCCGGCCACGCGGATGAAGCTGGTGGAAGTGGTGAGCGGGTTGTCGACCGCGCCGTTATTGGCGGACAGCCTGTGCGCGCTGATGCGAGACTGGGGCAAGACGCCGGTGGCGACCGCGTCCACGCCCGGCTTCATCGTCAACCGGGTGGCAAGGCCGTTCTACGCCGAAGCATTGCGGCTGCTGCAGGAGCGCGCTTGCGCGCCGGCCACGCTGGACGCCTTGCTGCGCGAGGCCGGCGGCTTCGCGCTGGGGCCGCTGGAGCTGATGGACCTGATCGGCCACGACGTGAATTTCGCGGTCACGCAGTCGGTATATCAGGCGATGCAGCAAGACTCGCGCTTCCGGCCATCGCCGTTGCAGCAGGAACTGCTGGCGGCAGGCAGGCTGGGCCGCAAGAGCGGCCATGGTTTCTACGATTACAGCCAGGCTAAGCCAACACCGGAGGCCGTACCGCCGCAAGACCCGCCCGCCGCCGTGCGCGTGCGCGGCGGGCTGGGCGTGGCCGAACCGCTGCTGGCGCGGCTGCAGGCCGGCGGCGTGCGCGTGGAGCGCGATCCGGGGCCGGCGCAAGGCTGGCTGGAATGGGAGAGTTTGCGGCTGGCGCTGTCGGATGGCCGCAGCGCGACCCGCCGCGCGGCCGACAGCGGCCACGCCGGCTGGGCGGTGTTTGATCTGGCTTTGGATTACGCCAGCGTGCGGCGGTTGGCTCTGGCGGTGGCGGACCAGGCCGCGCCGGAAGTGGCAGCGCGGGCGGAGGGCGTGTTACAGGCGGCCGGCCTGCTGGTGTCGCGGATGGATGACGCCGCCGGCATGGCGGTGCTGCGCACCGTGGCGATGCTGGCGAACGAGGCGGCCGACGCGGTGGGGCAGGGCGTGGCCATGGCGGACAGCGTGGACCTGGCCATGCGTTTGGGTACCGCTTATCCCTGCGGGCCGCTGGCCTGGGCGGACCGCCTCGGCAACGATTTCGTCGCGCAGACGCTGGATGCCTTGTACGCGCATTACGGCGATGAGCGCTACCGGGTGTCGCCGCTGCTGCGGCGACTGGCCTTGTCCGGAGGACGTTTCCATGACTGAGCACGAGCTTGCCTGCCGCCAGGCCGAGCAAAGCGCGTTGGCGCTGCTGAGCCGCGACCGCGCATCGGCCAGTCTGGGCATGGAGCTGTTGGACGTGGGACCGGGCCGCGCGCGGCTGCGCATGCGGGTGCGCGACGATATGCTGAACGGCTTTCTGCTGTGTCACGGCGGGCTGCTGTGCGCGCTGGCGGACACCGCCTTCGCCATCGCCTGCAATTCCTGGGGGCCGCAGGCCGTCGGCGCCGCCATCAGCATGGATTATCTGCGGCCGGCCCGCGGCGGCGACTGCGTGACCGCGGCGGCCGAATGCCTGCACCAAGGCGGGCGGCAAGGCCTTTACGAGGTGAGGCTGAGCAATCAGCGCGACGAAACCCTGGCCTTGCTGCGTGGCCGCTCACACCGGATTGGCGCGTGCGCCGTCTCGGATGATTAAGCAAGAGGAGGTTTTATTGGATCAGCCGGCAAGAGTGGCTAGCAAGAGCCGGTTTTGCGGCCAAGGCAGGTCGGCGCAACGCCGTATCAGGAGCGTTGTCAGCCGCTCTAAACAGGAAATGGCCGCAGAGCCAGCCCCCTATCACACAGGAGAAGCACCATGCCCGCCCCCCGCCCGTCGTCCAGCGAACTGGACGCGATGGAAACCGCCAGCCGCGATGAGTTGTCCGCCTTACAACTGCGGCGCTTGCGCTGGTCTTTGCAGCATACCTACGACAATGTCGGCCACTTCCGCGCCAAGTGCGAACAGCGCGGGGTCCATCCCGAGCAGTTGCGGCGGCTTGAGGATTTGTCCCGTTTTCCCTTCACCAGCAAGGCGGATTTGCGCGACAACTACCCGTTCGGTCTGTTCGCGGTGCCGCGCGAGCAGGTGGCGCGCATTCACGCCAGCAGCGGCACCACCGGCCAGCCCACGGTGGTGGGCTATACCCGCGGCGATATCGATGCCTGGGCCACGGTGGTGGCGCGTTCCATCCGCGCCGCCGGCGGCCGTCGCGGCAGCATGGTGCACATCGCTTACGGCTATGGGCTGTTCACCGGCGGCCTGGGCGCGCATTACGGCGCCGAACGCCTGGGCTGCACCGTGGTGCCGATGTCCGGCGGCCAGACCGAGCGCCAGGTGCAGCTGATCCAGGATTTCCGCCCTGACATCATCATGGTCACGCCGTCCTATATGCTGAACATTCTCGATGAAATGGAACGGCGGGGCATGGACGCCGCGCTTTCCTCGCTGCAGGTCGGCATCTTCGGCGCCGAGCCGTGGACCGGACTGATGCGGCAGGAGATCGAGCGCCGCGCCGGCATCGACGCGGTGGACATCTACGGCCTGTCCGAGGTGATGGGGCCGGGCGTGGCCAGCGAGTGCGTGGAAAGCAAGGACGGCCCGGTGATCTGGGAGGATTTCTTCTACCCGGAAATCATCGATCCGCACAGCGGCGAAGTGCTGCCGGATGGCGAGGAGGGCGAATTGGTGCTGACCTCGCTGACCAAGGAAGCGATGCCGGTGATCCGCTACCGCACTCGCGACCTGACCCGGCTGCTGCCGCCCAGCAGCCGCTCGATGCGGCGCATCGGCAAGATCGTCGGCCGTTCCGACGATATGTTGATCATCCGTGGCGTCAATGTGTTTCCCACGCAGATCGAAGAGTTGATCCTGCAGCAGCCAGGCTTGGCGCCGCACTTCTATCTGGAGGTGAGCAAGGATGGCCATCTGGATCAGCTGGTGGTCTATGTCGAGCGCGAACCCAGCGGGCCGGCGCGAGACGATGCCAAACAGCTGGCGGCGCGACAGTTGCAGCACGGGATCAAGAGCCATGTCGGCGTGACGACCACAGTGCAGGTGGTGGAGCCGATGGCGATAGAGCGTTCGGTGGGCAAGGCGCGGCGGGTGGTGGACAAGCGCCCGCGCTGACAACTTCGCCGCATGGTTCGCATTTTCGCTTGTTATTTTATCGAACGGTCGGTAAATTAATTGGGAGTTGTCACCGCATGCCGGGCGGCGAGGCCTGGCGGCGTTCATCAAGGAGGATGGGCGATGTATACCCAAGCATTGGATCAGCCGGACATCAGCGCGCCGACAGCGGCGCCATCGCCGCGGCAGCAGGCGTTCGACGCCAAGCTGGACGCGGATGAAAAGATCGAAGCGCGCGACTGGATGCCGGAGGCTTACCGCAAGACCTTGCTGCGGCAGATTTCGCAGCACGCGCATTCCGAAATCGTCGGCATGCTGCCGGAGGGCAACTGGATCACGCGCGCGCCCACGCTCAAGCGCAAGGCCATCCTGCTGGCCAAGGTGCAGGACGAGGGCGGCCACGGTCTTTATCTGTACGCGGCGGCGGAAACGCTGGGCGCTTCGCGCGACGAGATGGTGGCGGCGTTGCTGTCCGGCCAGGCCAAGTATTCCAGCATCTTCAACTATCCGACGCTGTGCTGGGCCGATATCGGCACCATAGGCTGGCTGGTGGACGGCGCCGCGATCATGAACCAGATCCCGCTGTGCCGCTGCTCCTATGGTCCGTATGCCCGCGCGATGGTGCGCATCTGCAAGGAAGAAAGCTTTCACCAGCGCCAGGGTTACGACCTGCTGCTGGCGATGATGGACGGCAGCCAGGCGCAGCGCGCCATGGTGCAGCGTTCGGTGAATCGCTGGTGGTGGCCGGTGCTGATGATGTTCGGCCCGCCGGACCGGGATTCGGTGCATAGCGCCAGTAGCATGCAATGGGGCATCAAGCGCATTTCCAATGACGATCTGCGGCAGAAGTTCGTCGACGCCATTGTGCAGCAGGCCGAAGTGTTGGGCGTCAGCCTGCCGGACCCGGCGCTGGCCTGGAACGCGGAGCGCGGGCATTACGATTTCGGCGAGCCGGACTGGGAGGAGTTCAAGCGAGTGCTGGCCGGCGACGGTCCCTGCAACCGCGAACGCATGGCCGCGCGTCAGCGCGCGCATGAAGAGGGCGGCTGGGTGCGCGCCGCCGCTCGCGCCCACGCCGATAAGCAGGCGGCGCGCGCCGCCGCCTGACCAGGAGCTCGCATGTCTGATCGTTCCAGCGCCGGCTGGCCGCGTTTCGAGGTCTTCGTCCTCGGCCGGCACGCCTTGCAATACAAGCATTCCAGCAGCTTGCACGCCAGCGATGCGCGGCATGCGCTGCTGCTGGCCCGCGATGTCTATTTCCGCCGCCAGGAAGGCGTGAGCCTGTGGGTGGCGCTCAGCAGCAGCTTGCAGGAAAACGGCATGCCGGCGGTCGTGGTCCGGGAAGCGGCGGAACCGCAGCAGTTCGAGCTGTTCATCCAATTCAAGCCGGGACTGGACCACCTGCACGTCGCCAGCCTGCTGGCCGAGTCGGCGCCGCAGGCCTTGGTGCAGGCCGAGAGCGCTTTCGGCGCCTTCCCGCCCGGCGCGGTCTGGGCGCTGCCCAGCGCGGCGTTGAGCTGCAGCGAGCCGGAGCAGCGCCGGCTGTTTATCGAGCCGATGGCCAGCAAGCCTTATCGCTTGCCGACTTTCTTCCAACTGCCGGAAGCCGTGAACCATATGTGAGGAGAACGCGCATGCGCGTGCAAGCGGAGACGCCGGCAACGGCGGAGGTGAGCCAGGATTTGATCGAGTACGCATTGCGGCTGGGCGACAGCGCATTGCTGCTGGGCCAACGTCTGGGTGAATGGTGCGGCCACGCGCCGGAACTGGAGGACGATATCGCGCTGAGCAATATCGCGCTGGACCTGATAGGCCAGGCGCGGCTGTTGCTGGGCCTGGCCGGCGAATGGGAGGGGCGCGGCCGCGACGAGGACGCGCTGGCTTTTCTGCGCGATGCGCCCGAATACCGCAACCTGACCCTGGTGGAGCTGCCTAACGGCGACTTCGGCCAGACCGTGCTGCGCATCGCCTTGTTCAGCGGCTATCAAGTGGCGCTGTGGCAGGCGCTGCGCAGCGGCGGCGAAGCGCGGCTGGCGGCGATCGCCGACAAGGCGCTGGCGGAAAGCCGCTACCACCTGCGTTACGCGGCGGAATGGGTGGTGCGGCTGGGGGACGGCACCGATGAATCGCGTCGGCGCATGCAGCAGGCGCTGGCGCATTGGTGGCCATATCTGGCCGAGATGTTCGACGACGACGCGCTGGAGCGGCGTCTTGACGGCATCGCGCCGCCAGCGCGGCAGCTGCGGGCGGCGTGGGAGGCGCTGATCCTGCCGGTGCTGGCGCAAGCCACGCTGCAGCGGCCCGAGGCCAGCGCGTACCGCTCCGGCGGCAAGCGCGGCGAGCATAGCGAATTCCTCGGGCATGTGCTGGCGGAAATGCAGTTTCTGCAGCGCGCCTATCCAGGCGGAAACTGGTGATGGCCAGGCGCGAGCTGACGGTGGCGCAGGCCTGGCGGGCGCTGGAGCGGGTGCCGGATCCGGAAGTGCCGGTGGTGTCGCTGTGCGAACTGGGCATCGTGCGCCGGGTGCGCAGGGTGGACGGCGATCTGGAGGTGACGCTGACGCCGACCTATTCCGGCTGCCCGGCCACCGAGGCGATCGCAGCCTCGGTGCGCCAGGCGCTGGGCCGGGCCGGAGAAACGCGGGTGGTCTTGCGCACGCAGCTTAGCCCGCCCTGGACCACGGATTGGATCAGTGCCGCCGGCCGCGACAAGTTACGTCGCTACGGCATCGCGCCGCCGGAACCGGGCGGCGCGGCGGAGGTCGGCGGCAAGGACTGGCAGCCCCTGCGCTTTCAGCCGGCATCGCCGGCGTGTCCACGGTGCGGCAGCCGCCGCAGCCGGCGGCTGAGCCAGTTCGGGGCCACCGCCTGCAAGGCGCTGTACCGCTGCGAAGCGTGTCTGGAGCCGTTCGAGTATTTCAAACCGATCTGAACAAGGAGGCCGGATGAGACTCGCTTTTCATCGCCTGCGCATTGTCGATGTGCGCAGGGAAACCGCCGACGCCGTGGTGCTGACCCTGGAGCCGCCAGCCGAACTGCAGTCGCAATTCCACTTTACCCAGGGCCAACACCTGGTGTTTCGGGAGCATATCGACGGCGCCGAGGTGCGCCGCTCCTATTCGCTGTGCGGCGACGCCGACGAGGACGGTTTGCGGGTGGCGGTGAAGAAAGTGGACGGCGGCGTGTTTTCCAGCCATGTCCACCAATGCTGGCTGCCGGGGCGCTGGGTGGAGGCGATGCCGCCGACGGGGCGTTTTTTCACGCCGCTGGCGGAGGCGCAGCGCAAGCATTATCTGGGCATCGCCGCCGGCAGCGGCATCACGCCCTTGTTGTCCCTGATCAAGACCACGCTGCGGCGCGAATCGCACAGCCGCTTTACTTTGTTTTACGGCAATCGGCGGCGGCAGGACATTCTGTTCGCCGAGGAACTGGCGGCGCTGAAGTCCAGCTATCCGGCGCGGCTGGCGGTGCATCATTTCCTGAGTCGCGAGGCGCAACAGCCCGAGCTGTTTCATGGCCGGCTGGACCGGACGCGGCTGCAGCGGGCGTTGGCGGCGCTGCTGCCGCGAGGCCTGGTCGATGAAGCCTTCGTCTGCGGGCCCAACGATATGATAGATCAGGCCTGCGCCTGTCTGGAGATCGCCGGCCTGGCCGCGTCCCGTATCCATTGCGAGCGCTTCGGCGAACCCGTGCGCGGCGCGGCGCCGTCACCGGCGCGGGAGGAGGAGAACCCGGCGGCCAGCGTCACGGTGATCATCGACGGCCAGCAGCGGCAGCTGGCGCTGCGTGCCGGCGAGCGCATACTCGCGGCCGCGGTCGCGGCCGGGGTCGACCTACCTTACTCTTGCCAAGGTGGGGTATGCTGCACCTGCCGAGCCAAGGTGCTGTCCGGCGCGGTGTCCATGGACAAGAATTTCGCCCTGGAACCCGCCGAGGTGGAACAAGGCTTCGTGCTCGCCTGTCAGGCGCGGCCACGAACCCAGCAAGTGGTGCTCAGTTTTGATGAGCGTTGACGGTTGCTTGCCTAGAGCCGCCGGCAAAACCCGGTTAACCCCGGTTTTGCCCGGTGGTTCGTAGTCATCGGGGAGGTTCGTTGCTGCCGCGTCTGGCCTTTTCACTCAATCTGATATGCGGATATGGCCAGAACAAAATCTCCCAATTACGAGGCGCAGCAGCAAAACATATTGGAAAACGCGGCCAGGCTGTTTGCCGAGCAGAGTTTTCCCAGTGCTTCGATAGCCCAGCTGGCTGAGTTGTGCGGCATGTCCAAGCCGCTGTTGTATCACTACTATCGCGACAAATCGCATCTGCTGTTCGATATCGCCGACACCTATGTGGATAAGCTGGTCGGCATCGTCGACGCGGCGGCGCGGCAAGGCCTGCCGGCGGACGCGCATTTGCGGCTGCTGATCGAGCGTTTCATGGAAGAGTACGCGTCCTCGCGCCATTACCACATGGTGTTGGTGCAGGATGTCAAATTCCTGGGCGAGACGGAGCGGAAGCAGGTGAAGGCCAAGCAGGCCGGGGTGGTGGCGGCGTTCGCCGAGTTGATCGCCCGCCTGCGGCCGGAGCTGCCGGCGGCGCAGGTCAAGCCGGTGACGATGACCTTGTTCGGCATGATGAACTGGACGTTTACCTGGTTCCGCGCCGATGGCGCGATAGATAGGGCGGGCATGGCGCGCATTGTCAGCCAGTTGTTTCTTCACGGCGTGTATGGATGTGGAGAGGGAACTGACCATGAGCGAGTATCTGAGGGAGCACCGCGCTGAGCGGATCTGCCATCTGGAAATTCACCGGCCGGCGCGGCACAACGCGCTGAGCGCCGAACTGATGCGGGAGCTGGAGGCCGCGCTGGACGCGGCGGACGGCGACCCCGCCATCAGCGTCATTCTGCTGTCCGGCACCGAGCAGGCCTTCGCCGCCGGCGCTGACATCGGTCGCATGGCCGAATGGGACTATCAGCAGGTCTTTCTCGACGATTACGTGAGCCGGCACTGGGAGCGCGCGCGCAGCGTGCGCAAGCCGCTGATCGCGGCGGTACGCGGCCTGGCGATAGGCGGCGGCTGCGAGCTGGCGATGATGTGCGATGTGATCATCGCCGGCGAGTCCGCCCGCTTCGGCCAACCGGAAATCAAGCTGGGCACCTTGCCCGGCATGGGCGGCACCCAGCGGCTGCCGCGCGCGATCGGCAAGGCCAAGGCGATGGAGTGGTGTCTGAGCGGCGAGCTGTACAGCGCCCGCGAGGCGGAGCAGGCCGGCCTGGTGTCGCGGGTGGTGGCCGACGCCGAAGTGCTGGCGACGGCGCAGACGCTGGCCGCGCGGATGGCCGGCTATTCACTGCCGGCGCTGCTGCTGATCAAGGAGTCCTTGAACCGCGCTTTCGAATCCAGCCTGACCGAGGGCCTGCTGTTCGAGCGGCGCGCCTTCCACGCCAGTTTCGCGCTGGATGATCGGCGGGAAGGAATGCGGGCCTTTCTCGACAAGCGGCCGCCTCGTTTCCTGCACCGCTAGGCGCGCCAGGAGCGAGGTGAAGGTTTGAGGCCTAGATGCTTCGCTCGTCGTTGTTTAAGAACCTGCCCAATGCTTAGCGAGCACGCGCGAGGCAAGGCGTCATGGCTGGGAAAGCCGCGATGGCCGAGCATGCGGAACGCCTCTGGCGTGTGACGCCTGATGAAACGCGGCAGGCGCTGAATCACTTCTTAATTTGTTCAATAAGGAGTCACACCATGCCCCATGCCTATATCTGCGATGGCATCCGCACCCCATTCGGTCGCTACGGCGGCGCGCTTTCCGGCGTGCGCGCCGACGATCTGGCGGCCTTGCCGCTCGCCGATCTGATGCGGCGTCATCCGTTGCTGGACTGGTCTTGCCTGGACGAAGTGATTCTGGGCTGCGCCAATCAGGCTGGCGAGGACAACCGCAATGTGGCGCGGATGGCGGCCTTGCTGGCCGGCCTGCCGCAATCGGTGCCGGCGCTCACCGTCAACCGCTTGTGCGCGTCCGGCCTGGACGCGGTGGGCATCGCCGCGCGCGCGATCGCCGCAGGCGAGGCCGACCTGGCGCTGGCCGGCGGCGTGGAGAGCATGTCGCGCGCGCCTTTTGTGCTGGGCAAGGCCGACGGCCCGTTCGCGCGCAATGCGCGGCTGGAAGACAGCACCATAGGCTGGCGCTTTGTCAACCCGGCCTTCCAGCGCCAGTTCGGCATCGACTCGATGCCGGAAACCGCGGAAAACGTCGCGCGCCAGTTCAATATCTCCCGCGCCGATCAGGACGCGTTCGCGTTGCGCAGCCAGCAGCGTTACGCCACGGCGCGCGAGCGCGGTTTTTTCGATGCGGAAATCCTGGCGCTGGAGCTGCCGCAGCGCAAGGGCGAGCCTCTACGGGTGGCCCAGGACGAACACCCGCGGCCGACCACCACGCTGGCGGAGCTGGCGCGGCTCAAGGGCGTGGTGGCGGACGGCTCGGTCACCGCCGGCAACGCCTCCGGCGTCAACGACGGCGCGGCGGCCTTGCTGTTGGCCAGCGGCGCTGGCATCAAGCGCCACGGCCTGCGCCCCAGGGCGCGGATTCTGGGTCAGTGCTCGGTGGGGCTGGAGCCGCGCATCATGGGCATGGGGCCGGCGCCGGCGGCGGAAAAGCTGCTGCGGCGCTTGGGCCTGAGCGTGGCGGAACTGGATGTGATCGAGTTGAACGAGGCCTTCGCCTCGCAATCGCTGGCGGTATTGCGGCAATTGGGCCTGGCCGACGATGACGCCAGGGTCAATCCCAACGGCGGCGCCATCGCGCTTGGCCATCCGCTCGGCGCTTCCGGCGCGCGGCTGGTGTTGACCGCCTTGCGCCAATTGGAGGCCAGCGGCGATAAGCTGGCCTTGTGCGCGATGTGCGTCGGCGTCGGCCAGGGGGTGGCGCTGATATTGGAACGGGTGGAGGGAGAGGGCTGATGGACGAGCTGGTGTTGTTGGAATACCCGGCTCCCGGTGTGGCGCGGCTGCGTTTGAATCGTCCGCAGGCATTGAATGCCTTGAACCTGGAGATGCGACGGCAATTGGCGCGCCATTTCCACGCGGTGGCGGAACAGCGCGACATACGGGCGGTGGTGTTGTGCGGCGCCGGGCGCGCGTTCGCCGCCGGCGCCGACCTGGCGGAGCTGGCCGATTGCGGCAGCATCGAACTGATGCAGCGCCAAGTGCATAAGCTGTGGCAGGCGATAGCCGATTGCCCCCAGCCGGTGATCGCGGCGGTGGCGGGCTATGCGCTGGGCGGCGGCTGCGAATTGGCGATGCACGCCGACATCATCGTCGCCGCGGAATCGGCGCAGTTTGGGCAGCCGGAAGTCAAAGTGGGCGTGATGCCGGGCGCTGGCGGCACCCAGCGCTTGCTGCGCGCGGTGGGAAAGTTCCGCGCGCTGAAGCTGCTGCTGACCGGCGAGCGCATCGGCGCGGCTGAGGCGCTGGCGATGGGCTTGGTCAGCGAGGTGGCGGCGGACGAGGCGCTGGAGACGCGGGCGCTGGAACTGGCGATGCAGATCGCGGCCTTGCCGCCGCTGGCGGTGGCGCAGATCAAGGAGGTGGTGCTGGCCGGCGCCGACGCGCCGTTGGCGACGGCGCTGATGCTGGAGCGCAAGGCATACCAGCTGCTGTTTTCATCGCGGGATCAGCAGGAAGGAATGCGGGCGTTTCTGGACAAGCGCGCGGCGGTGTTCCGCGGCGAATAAAAAAATCGGGCGGCAATGATCTTGCCGCCCGGTCCACTTGACTTGCTTAGAACCTGTTCAAAGTCTGCTGCGCTTCGGCGATACGGCGTTGAAACCAAGCTCAAAATGCTCATGTACCACTTGTACATTCCGCTTTTTCGCTCGTTTTCGCCTTGTCTCGCTCTTGCTCGCGAGACTTTGAACAGACTCTTAGAACCTGTTTACGATCCGCATCGTAAACAGGTTCTCAATGCGCGCCGCTATCGCCGCCAGCAGCGGTGAACGGCGGCTTGGCGAACCACACCAGGCCGATCAGCAGCACGAACAACACGCCGGACAGCCAGAAAATCTCATTGGCCGCCATGATGTAGCCCTGCTTGGTGATTTGCAGCGAGGTCAGCGCCGCCTGCTGTCCGGAGGATAGGCCGGCCATGTCCAGCAGCCGGAACCAGGCGTTGGACGCCTGATCGTAGAGGCTGACATGCTCGGTCAGGCGCGCGTGGTGCATCGCCTCGCGACGGTCCCACATCGTGGTGGTGATCGAGGTGCCTATGCTGCCGGCCAGAATCCGCAGGAAGTTGGACAGGCTGGACGCGCTGGCGATCTGGCTGGGATGCAGGCCGGACAGGGTGATCGTGGTCAGCGGCATGAAGAAGCAGGCCACGCCTATGCCTTGCACCACCTGCGGCCACACCACGTAGGCGAAGTCCATCTGTGGGTTGAAGGTGCTGCGCCAGAAGAAGCAGATCGCGTACACGCTGAAGCTCACCGTCACCACCCAGCGCATGTCCAGCCGCTGCGCGTACTTGCCGATGATGGGCGACAGCACCACCGGGATCAGCCCGATGGGGGCCGCGGCCAGGCCGGCCCAGGTGGCGGTATAGCCCATCTGGGTCTGCAGCATCAGGGGCAGCAGCACCACGGTGCCGAAGTAGAGCATGAAGCCCAGGCTGATGGCGACGGTGCCGACGGTGAAGTTGCGCTGCTTGAACAGGCTCAGGTCGACGATGGGATGTTTCTCGCCCAGCTCCCAGATCACCAGATAGACCAGCGCCAGCACCGCGATCACCGCCAGGGTGACCACCTCGGTGGAGTTGAACCAATCCAGTTCCTTGCCGCGGTCCAGCACCATTTGCAGCGCGCCGACGCCGATCACCAGCAAGGCGAGGCCGATGCGGTCGATGGGCAGGTCCACGGTGTCGGTTTCGCGCGGCTTGAGGATGCGCCAGGAAATGAAGGCCGCCGCCAGTCCCACCGGCACGTTGATGAAGAAAATCCAGCCCCAGTGCCAGTTGTCGCTGATCACGCCGCCCAGAATCGGGCCGAACACCGGCGCGACGATCACCGTCATCGCCCATAGCGCCAGTGCCATGCCTTTCTTCTCCGGCGGGTAGCAGGACAACAGCAGGCTTTGCGACAGCGGAATCATCGGGCCGGCCACCGCGCCTTGCAGCACGCGGAAGAAAATCAGCATTTCCAGGCTATTGGACATGCCGCACAGCCAGGAGGTGAGCACGAACAGCAGGGTGGAGGCGGTGAACAGCTTCACCTCGCCCAGGCGCTTGGCCAGCCAGCCGGTCAGCGGCACCGCGATGGCGTTGGCCACCCCGAAGGAGGTGATCACCCAGGTGCCCTGGCTGGTGGCGGCGCCGAGGTTGCCCGAGATGGTGGGCAAGGCCACGTTGGCGATGGTGGTGTCCAGCACTTGCATGAACACCGACATCGACAGCGCCAGCGTGATCCAGACCAGCTTGGAGCCGGTCAATGGTGGATGATTCATGGTCCGGCCTCCTTATTCGGCCTTGCCTTCACCCGCGTTGGCCGCCAGCAGCGTCCGCACCAGTTCATCGGCCTGTTTCAGGTCCGGCAACTGGCCGGAGACATCCTGATGGGCGACGAAGGGCTGGGCTTCCGCCACCGCCTTGCCATCCTTGCTGGAGGTGTCCACCACCACGTCCATGGACAGGCCGACACGCAGCGGATGCGATTGCAGGTCTTTCGGGTCCAGCTGGATGCGCACCGGCACGCGTTGCACCACCTTGATCCAGTTGCCGGTGGCGTTCTGCGCCGGCAGCAGCGAGAAAGCGCTGCCGGTGCCGGCGGACAGGCCGACCACTTTGCCGTGGTAGACGATCTTGCCGCCGTAGAGGTCGGACTTCAGTTCCACCGGCTGGCCGATGCGGATCTTGGCCAGTTGGCCTTCCTTGAAGTTGGCGTCCACCCATAGGTTCTGCAGCGGAATCACCGACATCAGCGGGGTGCCGGCGGCCAGGCGCTGGCCAACCTGTACATTGCGGCGGGCGACGGCGCCGTCCAGCGGCGCCTTGATCTCGGTGCGCTGCAACGCGAGCCAGGCTTCCTTCAGCCGGCTGGCGGCGGATTTGACCGCCGGCTGCTGCGCCAGCGCGTCCTTGCCCAGCAGCGCGGCGCTGGCTTTCTGCTGTTCGCGCGCGGCCTCCAGCGCGGCCTTGGCTGTGGCGACGGCGTCATTGGCGTGGCCCAGCTCTTCCGCCGACAGCGCATCGGTGCCGGCTAGCTGCTTGCGGCGCTTCAGGTCGGCATCGGCGCGGGCCAGCTCGGTTTCGCGCAGGGTGACCTGGGCCGCCAGTTGCTGGGTATTGCTCATCAATTGGCGCGTTTGACGCACGGCTTGAGCGAACTCATTGCGGGCGCGGTCGAAGTTCAGCTGCGCGTCGTTCTTGTCCAGGCTAACCAGCAGTTGGCCGGCCTTGACGTGCTGGGTGTCGTCCACCAGCACTTTGGCGACGGTGCCGCCCACTTCCGGGGTGACTTGCACCAGGTGGCCGCTGACATAGGCGTCGTCGGTGCTTTCCTCGTGGCTGAGCACCAGCGCCCAGTAAGCGCCGTAAGCGATGGCGATGGCGGCGAACAAGGTGGTGGCGACAATCAGATTGCGCTTGCGGCCTTGCGCGGTTTTGGTTTTCTTATCCATGACGATGGTGTCCTAGTGGGTGGCGGGGGCAGCGGTGAAGCCGCCACCCAGTGCGGTGTTCAGCGAGGTCCAGGCCAGTTTGCGGCCGGCTTCGGCGTCGATGCGCGCGGATTGTTGCGCCAGCGCGCTGTCCTGAGCGTCCAGCAGGTTCAGCTTGTTGATGATGCCGGCCTTGAAGCGGGCGCCGGCGGAGTCCGCCGCGCGCAGGCTGCTGTCCTGTGCTTGATGCGCCTGTTCCAGTTGCTTGCCGCTTTGCTGCCAGCCGCTGACGGCGTCGGCGGCGTCGCGCAGCGCGTCCAGCACGGTCTGGTTGTAGCTGAGCACAGCCATGTCATAGCTGGCCCGTTGCTTGCCCAGATTGGCCTGGATCGCGCCGGAGTGGAAAATTGGCAGGCTGATCGCCGGCATGAAGCCCCAGAACGAGGAATCACCATTCATCAGCTTGTTGAATTCCAGCGAAGTCTGGCCGGCGAAGGCGGTCAGCTTGATATTGGGATAGAACTCGGCGCGCGCGGCCTTGACCGCGCCGGCCATGGCTTCCACTCGCGCGCGTTGGGCGGCGATGTCCGGGCGCTTGCCCAACAGATCGGCGTTCAGGCCATCGGCATCCATGGCAGGCACCGTCAGCGCCTTGCCCGGCTGCAGATCGCGCAAGGCGTCCGGGCCTTGGCCGGTCAGCGCCGCCAGCGCGTGGCGGGCGCGGTCGCTGTCTTGCGCCAGCGCGCTTTGCTGCTGACGCAGGCGGTGCAGCGAGACTTCATTGCCGCGCTGATTGTCGCCTGGCAGCAAGCCGGCGTTGATGCGGGCCTGGGTCAGCGTCTGGCGGCTTTCCGCCAGCTGGATGCGCTTGGCCAGCACCGCGCTTTGCGCCTGCAGCCGCTGCAATTGGGTGTATTGGGCGATGACGGCCTGGGTCAGCGTCAACCGGGTTTGCGCGCCCTCGAAGGCGATCGCGGTCTGCTGGCCGACGGCCTCGTCGATCTGGCCACGGTGCTTGCCCCAGAAGTCGAACTCCCAACTGCCCATCAGCATCGCGGTATAGGCGTTGACGTAGTCGCGCGAGATCGGCGCCGGGAACTCGTAATTCAGCTGGGTCATATTGGCGCTGAAGTCGAGTTTGGGGCCGCTATTGCCTTCGACAATACCGACGGCGGCGCGCGCCTGGCGCAGCCTGGCCTCGGCCAGCTTCAGCGACGGCGCGTCTTGCAAGGCGCTGGCCACCAACTGGTTCAAAGCGGCGTCATTCAACTGGGTCCACCAGTCGCTGGCGAGCTGTCCGCCCTGCTTGTTGGCCAGGCGCAGTTGCTCGGCATTGAGCTGGCTGGCCGGGACGCTGTCGGGGCCGAAGCTCGCGCAGCCGCCCAATAGGGCGCTGAGCAGCAGGGCGCTGACGCCGTGCTGCCATTGAGTCTTTTTCACCTTGAGGGTCTCCCCGTGTTCACTTGCTTTATTAGCAATTGATGAAGTGATTGATGATGTGATAGTCACTTAAGTTATTATTGGGACGAAAAAAACCGCGTATGCGGCCTTAACCGCCCAGGCTGCAGAGCAGCTTGCGCAATAGGCGTTCGAACTCTTGTTTTTCCGCGGCGTCGAAATCGGCCCACAGCTCGCGGTGGCATTCTCGGGAGATGGGTAGCAGCGATTCCACGAGTTGAACGCCGCCCGGTGTCAGCTCCAGCAGAATCTTGCGCCGATCTTCCGCGCTGGGCGAACGCGCGGCCCAGCCGTTTTTGACGAGTTCGTCGGCAATGCGCGTGGCGTTGGTGCGTGATGAATCCAGCGTATCGCTGATTTCAGACGGGTAGAGCGCCTGCTGCGGACAGGCGTACAGCGCCAGCAGGGCCATCCATACCGTTTCGTTGAGGCCGTGCTGCTTGAGCTTGTCGCACAGGTGAGCGGACAGGCGCGGCAGGATGTGGTACAGCAAGCGCGCCAGAATCACCTCCTGGCGCGGCACTCCTGGAAAACGCGCTTCGATCCGATTGACCGCCTGCTCTAGCGTTTGAAAAGACTTGGTTGGATTCATGAACGCTATTTTAGTAACTTAGGTTACTATTCCGCAAGTGATAATTTAGAAGGAGATGGGACGGTTGCGTTGAAAGCCGATGTGGCGGAAATAAATATGCCCAGCCGGAGGGGCTGGGCGCGGGTGGGAATGCCGGCTAGTCCAGCAACTGCAGCACGCGTTCCGGCGGCCGTCCCACCACGGCGCGCTCGCCGCGGACGGCGATGGGGCGCTCAATCAGCTTGGGATTGTCCACCATCGCGGTAATCAGGTGTCTGGGTTCCAGTGTGATGTCGTCCAGATAGAGTTCGGCGTACTCCTCCTCTTTCTGGCGCATCAGGTCGCGCGGTTCCATGTTCAGCAGCGCCAGCAGGCGCTCCAGCTCTTCATAGCTGGGCGGGTGTTTCAGGTACTCGACGACTTCGACTTCCGCGCCGGCGTTTTCCAGCAGGCTGAGCGCCTCCCTGGATTTGGAGCAGCGCGGATTATGGTAGAGGCGGATCATGGTATCTCCTTGTTATGGCTTTGCGCGGAGCGAATTGATCGTGGCACGAAATCGCGATTGGCGCCAGCGTGCGTGGCGGCTTATGGCTAGCACAATATGCACCGATGGCGTTTAATTTGAATCAGTCTTGTTTGGCAAGTTCCGGCCCAACCGTTACCATGCATTGACTCTCATTGTTATTTATTCGCCATGCACGCCTCCACACGCAGCCACTTCGGGCTGGCAATCCTATTGGCGGCCCTGTCCACGCTGGGGCCGTTTTCGATCGACACCTTCTTGCCGGCGATGAGCGCGATCGGGCAGAGCCTGGCGGTCACGCCGCTGCAGATGCAGCAGGCGCTGACGGTATATCTATTGTCTTACGCGGTGATGATGCTGTGGCATGGCTCCATCTCGGACGCGGTGGGCCGCCGTCCGGTGGTGCTGGTCACCACCTTGCTGTTCAGTCTGGCGTCAATAGGCTGCGCGTTGGCGGACAGCCTGGGCCAGCTGTTGCTGTTCCGCGCGCTGCAAGGCTTCTGCGGCGGTGCCGGCCTGGTGGTGGGGCGGGCCATCATCCGCGACAAGCTGGACGGCGCCGACGCTCAGCGGCTGATGTCGCAAGTGACGATGTTGTTTTCCCTGTCACCGGCGATCGCGCCGGTGGTGGGCGGCTGGCTGTTCGGCGCCTTTGGCTGGCATTCCATCTTCGTGTTCATGGCGTTGATCGGTCTGGCGCTGTTCCTGATGAGCTGGTTCGCCTTGCCGGAAACCCATCATGAATCGGCGCGCCAGCCCTTGAAGATCAAATACCTGCTGGCCAACTACTGGCAGGTGGGGCGCAAACGCGAGTTTCAACTGCTGACTGCGGCGGTGTCTTTCAATTTCGCCGGCTTTTTCCTTTACATACCATCGGCGCCGGTATTCCTGATGCAGCACTTGCACCTGGGGCCGGGGCAGTTCTTGTGGATGTTCGGCCCGGCGGTATCCGGCATCATGTTCGGCGCCTATCTGTCCGGCAAGATGGCGGGACGCGTGGAGCAGAAGGACATCGTGTCGCGCGGCTATGCGGTGATGTTCATCGCCGCCGGCTGGAACCTGTTGTACAACCTGCTAGCCCCGACCGCGGCGATGCCGTGGGCGGTGCTGCCGCTGGCGCTGTACACCACTGGCATGTCGATCGCCGCGCCGTCCATCACCCTGAACCTGATGGACCAGTTTCCGTCCTTGCGCGGCACCGCCTCGTCGCTGCAAGGCTTCTTCCAGACCATGATGTCCAGCGTGGTGGCCGGCCTGATCGCGCCGCTGGTCTGGGGTAGCCCGCTGAGCCTGGCGGCCTGCATGATGGTCATGCTGGTGCTGGGCTTCGTGTTCCGGATGGGGTATAGGCGGCGGGTGACGCGCTAGCGCTCTTTCAACACCCAGTTCAACTCATGCAGGCGGCCGGACTGTTGCGCGATCCGGAAACGTTCGCGCAGCAGGGCCAGCGCGATGCCGAGCACCAAGCCGCTGAATAGTCCCGTGGCGGTGATCAAAGAGCGAATTGGCTTGCTCCTGAGTTCGGGTATTGCCGCGCTGTCCAGTATCTGGATTTGAGAGGAATCCTTGGCTTCGTCGATTCTGGCCAGTTCATATTGTTTGGCCAGCAGTTCGAAAATCGTCTCCTGGTACTTTACCTCGCGCAGCCGTCTCAGGTATTCCAGCCCAGATTGCGGCATTTTGCCGGTGGGCACCATCACGTCGCCGGCGATTTCAGCTCCGTTTTCCAGTTTGGCCAATTGCGTTTTCAAACCGGCCAGTTCCTGCCGGCTGCGTTGATAGAGCGGGTTCTGTTCTGTGGCGTAGCTGCGCAGGGCCTCTAATTGCACTTCCTTGGCGGCAATGCTGGCTTTCAGCTGGGTGACGGTGTTCATAATGGCCTGCACCTGACCATCCGGCTGAATCATGCCGGTGCGCTCCTGAGTCTGGCGCAGCGCGGTTTCCGCGGCGGTCAATTGCTCCTTGGTCTGCTTTAGCTGGGTCTCGAAAAACAGCCGGCGTTTGGCCGCGTCGGTGACCGCTAGGGATTGATTGAGCCGGATCAATTGGGCGATATAGCCATTGGCCAGAGCCGCGGCGAATTGGGGGTCCTTGTCTTCCACGTTGATGCTGATCAAGCCGTCCTTGCCGCTGCTGATGGCGCTGGCGCTTTGCAAGGCTTTTCTGGTTTCGTCCATCGTTTCCGTGGCGTAGCGCTGTTTCAATTTGAACTGCTGAATCAAATTGTCCGCCACCGTGCGGCTTTGCAGCAGGCCGATATAGAGTTCGCCCGGATTTTTGAGGCCGGCAATGCCTCCGGCTGCGCCGGCCAGCCCACCCAGTTGGCCCAGCAGCATATTCATGCTCGAGTTTTGCGGCTGGGGCGGCAGGATCTTGGCGGTGGCGGTATACAACGGCGGTAGCGTCAGGCTCAGGATCAAGGCGCCGCTGCCCAGCGCGATAACGCTGCCGATGACCCAGCGCCTGTGTTTCAGCGAGGTTTTCAGCACGGTGATGAGATCAATGTCATCGGAAGGTACGGTTTGAGCTTCTGCCTTGTCGTGTGTGGACATGTCTGAATCCCGAGTTAAGTGATGAAGCCTTGTCTTATTTCAAGACTTTCAAGCCGGCGGCACCCAGCCCGAACTGATAGAGAATCGAAGTCCATTCCTTTAGCGATTGAGTCCAGCTGCTGACAACGAGCTCGTCGGGAACGACGATGGTGTCGCCCGGATTGATGCGCTTGCCGCCCAGGCTGTTGAACCAGCCCGCATTATTATTGCTGGCCACGGTGCCATCGGCGCGGATCACATAGGTCGCGGACTTGTCGCCGGTCTGGCTGATGCCGCCGGCCAGGTCCAGATAGTCTTTCACCGAGCGTTGCGGCCTGTAGATGAAGGCATTGCTCTGGTAAACCGAGCCCAGGACATTGACAGTGCCGGGCCGGCGCGGGATGGTGATGGAGTCGCCGTTCTGCAGGGGAAGATCGGGTAGGTCTTTGACTTGGGCGCCGCTGCCGCTCAGTTCCAGCACGACGCGCCCTTCCGCTTTGATGGTGCGCATTTTTTCCGCCAGCTTGCGCTGACGTTCGACTTCCGCGGTAATGGCCGCGACATTGTCTTTATCGGTCTGTTTGGACAGGCGCGCGGCGGAGGCCTGCTCCAGTTCCTTTTCAAAGCGATTGGCCACCTCATCCAGCTTGGCCTGTTGTTCTTTCTTGATGTTCTCGCGCTGTAAATTGGTGGCGAAGACATAGCCGTTTTCCGTGGAGCCGCCCAGGCGCATGACCAAATCGCGCAAGGTCTCGCCTTTTTGCAGCAGGAAGGTGCCGGTTTGCCTCACTTCTCCGCTGACGCGGACGTATTCGGTGTCTTGCTGGATGTTTACCGGCAGCGCATTGGGCGCGAACACCCGGAAAATATCGCTGGCCGCCAGCTTGAGTTGTCTTAGGGCGACGTTATCAAGACCGCTTTTTTCGTTGGGCGTCTGCCATTGCGATTCGAAGCGATTGTCTACGCTTTTCTCCAATTGCCAGGCCTTGCCTTCCGCCGCCGACTCCAGTCCGCCGGCCCAATGTAATAGGTCGGCGACGCTGTCGCCGTCGGCAAACTCATAGATGGCGGGGTGTTTGACGTCGCCCTGCAGGGCGACCCGTTTGCCCGTCGGCCGGATTTGAATCACGTCGCCGTCGCGCAGGGTTAGATCGCTGGACTTATCCCCATCTACCAGAATCTTGTAGAGATCAAGCTGACCGACGGCCTTGCCGTCGCGCATCAATTGGATATGACGCATTGATCCATTGTCGTTGGGGCCACCGGCGGCGAACAGCGCGTTCAGCAAGGTGCTCATCCCGCCCAGGGTATAGCTGCCGGGCGTGCGCGCATTGCCGACGACGTATACCTGCACGGCGCGGGTTTGCAGCAGGCTGGCGCTCAGATCGAAGTTGTGGAATACGCGTGAGACGCTTTTTTTCAACGTGTCTTGCAAATCCCTGAATTTCACGCCGGCCACCGCGATGGCGCCGACCCTGGGCAGATAGACCGTGCCGTTGCGTTCCACGGTCAGGGTCAGATCGATATCGACCATGCCCCAGCCCTTGACCTGGATCTGGTCGCCGGTGCCGATCACATAGTCCGGATTGACCTGGGCGGCGCCGCTGGGGGCAAAGGTTGACGGGGGGTTGTCGAACAAGTCCGCGCCAAAGACCGGCAGGATGTTGCCGGTGGCGACTTTCACGTATTCGACGAAGGGCGGTAACTTTTCTTCCTGCTGCTCATTTTGCAGCGGGTCGCGTTTGCCTGGTTTCGCGCCGGGAGGCGTCGGCAATCTGCGCTGCTGCTGCCATTGCGTTTGTGGCGTTTGCTGCGGCCATGGCTGCGGTTGAGCAAGCGGGGCCTGATTGTTGATGCTGGGTTGTCCGTACATCATGGGGTCCGGCTCATAGCTGGGCATCATGGTGCTGGAGAAATTGCCGGCGGCGTTTGCGGCCGCGTAGACGGGACTGGCGACGCACAGGGCGATAAGCAGCGGGATCATCTGGCGGCGGAGGCTTGGATAAGCAGTCATGGTCGCGAGCGGATGGGTCATGGGAGGTCGTTTCAATCCAGTGGTTTCGAAACTTGGATGCCGGCCTGCTTGGGGCCCAGCATCAGCGAGGTGCGATAACGGGACTCGTCCCGCTGGGCGTGCCAGAGCCAGGTGCCTGAGGCGTAGCCGAGCAGGCTGCCGGCGGCGACGTCGGACAACCAGTGGTCCTTGCCGGCGACGCGGCCGAGCGCGCCGATGGCGGCCAAGCCATACAGCCAGGGCTGGTCGTACTCCTTGGCAAACGGCGTCAGCGCGCCGAACAGCACTGCGGCGTGATTGGAGGTGAAGCTGCTTTGGAAGCGGGAACTGCCTGCCGGCTGCTGTTGCCAGGGCTTATCGCTGGCGTTTGGCCGCACGCGATTGCCCAAGCCCTTCAGCGCGACGCTGCCGGCGGCGGACAGCGCCGAGGACTCCAGCGCGATCAAGCCGGTGTTGCTCAGTCTGTCGTCGCCCAGCGCGAAAGCGCCGCCCGCCAGACCCAGCGTGGCGATAGGCAGGGTCTTGCCAATTTGCTTCCAGCCCTTGAGCAGGCGGTTGTCCTGATGCCGGCCCACCGCCTGGTTCACCGGCTTGTCCAGAGCTATCGCCGCCAGGGTCATGCCGGCGGCAATGGCCACAGCGCCTGGCTTGTCCTCCATGGACGCGAATTGCTTGGAGGAGTCGCTCAGCCGCAGACGCACCGAGGGCCAGGGATGGAAAGACGGAGCGAGCGGGTTGACTTGAGGCAGGTCTTGCTCATCCGGCCGTTCGGCGAAATTGCCCAGGCCGTCGTAGGCGTTCACATCGCTGCGCGGGTCGTTGAGCTGGTCGTAGAGGTCTCCGGGCGACAGCACCATCTGGCCGACATCTCGCGTCCATGGGGACAGGGCGAAATTGCCCACCGCCTGGGTGTCCAGCGTCAACATGCTGTTCAGCGGGATGGAAATGAACAGGCCCTTGTCCTTATAGGGCGAACTGGGCGCGCCGGGCGAGGTGATGTCGTTGCCGTTGGTGCTGGTGTACCATGCGCCGATCTCGATGCCGGAACGAAAGCGGCGTTTCAGCTCCAGACGGGCGCCGCTGTCTTTGGCGAGAAAGCGGCCCGCCCGCACCGTGGCGGTGACGTTCATCGGCAATTTATAGTGCAGTGAGGCCAGCGCGGTGACGGTCTGGTAATCGCGCTTGCCGAGCCAGCCCTTGAAGTCGCGTTGCTGCAAGGCGTCCACGGCGAGGTCTATCGCCCAGTGGCGGGTTTCGGGGTAATAGATGACCTGGCCGCCGGCGCCGCGGAACATTTCCTCGTAAATACCGGCGGAGGCGCGGGCATAGGTATTCGGTCCCAAGCTCAGATACTGGTTCAGCAGCAGGCGGTCCAGCTTGGGTGAGTTGGTTTTCTTGTATTCGGCCACGTCGGAGCGGACATGAGGCAACAGGCTGTTGGATGGCTGTTTGACGCCGGAGACCGTGTTGTAGAGATTGGTGCTGAGTGCGCTATTCAGAAACAAGCCGGTTCCCATACGTCGCGTATAGGTGGCGGCGGCGGCGATTTCATAGCGGAAGGCGCCGCTGGGGTCATTGAAGTAAACCCCGGTCTTGGGTACCAGCCGGAAGCGGTTGGCCTCGTTGTCCTCGGCGTTAAGCTGGACAATGTCGCCGTCCTTGCCCGCCAAAACCTCCAGGTTGACGCTGTCTTTGATGCTGGCGCTGAGCTGTTGCGTGTCGACTTCTTCCAACTCCAAGTTCTTGCCCGGCGTGATGCTGACGCTTTCCAGAAAGCGCTGGCGATCGATCTTGCCCAGCAGGTAGTCGTTCAAGGTGGACAGCTTGAAAAAACTATAGGTCGCGATCGGCTGTTCCTGCTTGGTGTAGACCACGCGGATGCTGCGCGTTTCAATCGGGGTAAAGTACAGCGCGGTGCGAACCGCGCGGCCCACCGCGCGGCCCACATTGGAAATGCGGCTATTGTTCAGTTCCAGCACGAACTCGTCGCCGCGCATGCTGATGCGGATGTTTTTGAAATCCTGTTTGCTCAGCGCGCTGACCAGGCCGTGGCCATAGGTGCTGTCGGCATGCCATTGTCGCAAGGTGGGGCGGAGCGGTACTTCGGGGCCGCCGCTGAAATAAGCGGGCTCGCTGATTTTGGGAACGAATTCGCGCTCATTCAAGGGGATTTCGATAGAGGCGTTCAGGCTGGCATGGTTTTTTTGCTTGGCCAATTGCAGCCCCAGCCAGCCCCATCGATATTCAAGGCCGACCGCAGGCCCTTTTTCCCTTTGCGCGGCGGAAGTGTCTTTGGCGCGGAAATCCGATGCGTAGTGATTCGCGTCGTATTCCGCGACCAGCGACCAGCGGGGGAAGCGTTCCGGGGTCCAGCGCAGGCCGCCGAAATGGCCCTTGATCCGGCCGGAGCCGCCCCCCGCCGAGACTTCTAGGTTGGGTCGGAGGCGCTTGCTGGCCACCAGATAATTACCGCGCCATAGGGCTGTGCCGAAGATATCCGTTCGGCCATAGGAGAGCGCGGGCCAAAAGTCGGACTCTTCGAGCAGACGCCATTTGGTGTCAATGGCTTTGTCTTTAAAACTGCCGTAGCCGCCGCCGTATTGCTGATCGTCAAAGCCGGCAATGCCGGCAATAGAGATATAACGCCCCGAAATCTGCAGAAAGGGAAGCGCCGTCGCCGAGACCCACAAGGTGCTGTATGGCTTGTCGGAGCTGAAACCAAAGCTTAAGGAGCCATCGCGGCCAAGGTCCGCCGACGGCATATTGATGTAGCCGGATTGGCCATTGAGCGACGGTTGCGCGTAAACCGGTAACAGCAGGCCGCAACTACCCCCGAAAACGATCCCTTTTATCAGAATGCCACGCATGGATTGCTTTATTTAGAGTTATTGATTTGGTCTTGCAAACAACAAGTGAATATCAATAAAGAACGTCAAGCTTACGCAGCGCCGGTGTCAGACGCAGGCAGAAACACAGGCAGCCTGTTGCGGGTGCAGGCAGGCTGCCTGTTCGGGACGAACGCCAGTGTCCGGTCAAGCCGCAGTGCATAGGCACGGCGGCTTAATGGTGGGTGGTGGCGGAGTGGGAGGTAGAAGAGTCGCTGTTGCTGGAAACCGCAACCGCTGCGGCAACCGCTGCGCCGATGGCGGCGATGGTGCCTACGCTCAGGCCGGCAATGCCGGCGGTGGTGCCGGCGGCGCCAGCGGCTGCCGCGGAGGTGGTGCCGGCGGCACTACTGCCCGCGGCCGAGGTCGCTGCGGCTTCCTCTGCGGCAAACACCGGAGCAGAGAGCAGGCCAGCCAAGGCAAGAATAAAGACTTTCTTCAACATGATAGTGTGCCCTTGTGTATTTGTGCTTCGAAGTTAATCTAAGTGCAACATTTAAAACAGGAAAACTATCAAAATCATAAAACCAATAATACTTGCCATCAGCATAGTGCAAGACTGTAAGTCTGCAAAGTGACAACTGGGGATTTGTCAACGCGACGGGAATGAGTGTGCCATTAATGTCGCAGCCAGCAGTCGCTGCGCGAGCGATGCGCCTCCAGCACGGTTTGGAAGACTTTGGGATCCTTGGTGTAGGTCATCTCGCCCGCCGTCGGGAAATGCAGATCCTGCAACCGCGACACCCAGAAACGCAGCGCGGCGGCGCGCAGCATCAGTGGCCAGGCTTTTTTCTCTTCCGCGGTGAGCTCGCGTTCCGACTGGTAACCGGAGAGCAGCGCGGCTGCGCGCTCGTCGTCGATGCTATGGTCGTCGTTGCGGGCCCAGTCGTTGACCGCGATGGCCAGGTCGTAGAGCAGTACGTCGTTGCAGGCATAGTAGAAGTCGATGAAGCCGGAGATGCGATCGCCGTCCAATAGCACATTGTCGCGGAACAGATCGGCGTGGATCACGCCGGAGGGTAGATGGTCGAAGCGGTGGTTGTCCTGAAACAGCACCTCTTCGCGCAGCATGGTGGCATCTTCCGCGGGCATCCGGGAGTAAAGCTGGGGCGCGGTCGCGCTCCACCAGCGCGGACCGCGCGGATTGTCCATCTTGCCGGGGAAGGTGGCGCCGGCGATATGCATTTGCGCCAACATCTCGCCGACCGCGCGGCATTGGGCCGCGCTTGGACGTTCGATATCGGCGCCTTGCAGACAACTAACCAGGCAGGCTGGCTTGCCGGCCAGCATGGAGGCGAACTGATCGGTACTATCCGCCACCGGCGCCGGGCAGGCGACGCCGTGACGCGCCAGGTGGCTCATCAGCGTCAGGTAATAGGGCAGTTCCTGTGGCTTCAGCGTTTCGAACAGCGTCAGCACATAGCGGCCATGCGTGGTGGTGACAAAGTAATTGGTATTGGTGATGCCGGAGGCAATGCCTTGCAAGTCCAGCAATTGGCCCAAGGTGTAGCGCTTGAGCCACTCCTGCATTTGGTCGTGGCCGACCGTGGTGTAAACCGACATGGCTTTCCTCGTCAGAACCGGATCAGCACCCAGCGTGGGATGATGATGCGGTTGGCGGGATCGATTTGCTTCATGGTGCCGGAGCCGTTGTCGTCCATCAGGTAGTAGGACACGCCATGCGACGGAGTCACCTTGACCATGTATAGATGGCCGTTGAGCCGGTATTCTTCGATCTTGTCCTCGCCCTTCTGGATGATGCGCACTTCCGGTTCCGCAGTGGCGGCGTTCTGCTCGCTGATGGCGGGCGGCGGCGGCACCGGGGTTTTGGCGGGAGGGGGCGTATCTGCCCAGGCGGCTGTCAGGGGCAGCAGGGCGAGGGCGGCGAGCAGGCGGCGCATGGCGTGGTCCTTGATTGTCATCAGTTTAGTTTAAAGGTGCAGCAGTTGTTCGCGCTCTTCTGGCAGCGCTTCAAAACCGCGGGTTTCGTAATGTTTGAAGATAGTTTCGACGATTTGCCGCGGGTCGTCGATCAATTGGATCAGATTCATGTCGTCGGGATTGATCATGCCTTCGCTGATCAGCCGGTCCTTGACCCAGTCCAGCAGGCCTTCCCAGAACTCGCGACAGCACAGGATGATGGGGATCTTGCGGCTCTTGCCGGTCTGGATCAGCGTCAGCGCCTCGAACATCTCATCCAGAGTGCCGAAGCCGCCGGGCATCACCACATAGGCGATCGCATGTTTGACGAACATGACCTTGCGGCTGAAGAAATGATTGAACTTGATGCTGAGGTCTTGGTATTCGTTGGGTTTCTGTTCATGCGGCAGCACGATATTCAACGCCACCGACGGGCTTCTGCCGTAGAATGCTCCCTTATTGGCGGCCTCCATGATGCCGGGGCCGCCGCCGGACACGACGGAGAAGCCTGAATCCGACAGCAGGCGCGCGACTTCTTCGGTCAATTTGTAATACTTGTGGTCGCGCGGCGTGCGCGCGCTGCCAAAGATGCTCACCGCCGGCATGATGCCTTGCAAGGCCTCGGCCGAATCGACAAACTCCGACATAATCTTCATCACATGCCAGGCTTCGCGGGAACGGAAACGCTGCATCATCGCGTGACGATCGCTGGTTTGCGGTAATTTATCGGACAAGCTCATATTCTGCCTCTTTTTATGAAAACACTGTTATTGATCGACGGCTCTTCTTATTTGTACCGCGCCTTTCACGCGATGCCCGATTTGCGTTCTCCGGATGGCCGCCCGGTGGGGGCTGTCTATGGCATGGTGAACATGCTCAGGCGGCTGGAGAAGGAAGTGCAGTTCGATTATAGCGCCTGCGTTTTCGACGCCAAAGGCAAGACGTTTCGCGACGACCTCTACCCCGAATACAAGGCCAATCGCCCGTCGATGCCGGAGGAACTCGCCTCCCAGATTACGGCGGTAAACGAGGTGGTGCAAGCATCGGGCTGGCCGATGCTGGTGGTGCCCGGGGTGGAGGCCGACGATGTGATCGGCACGCTGGCGCGGGCCGGCGCGGCCGCCGGCATGCGGGTGATCATTTCCACCGGCGACAAGGACATGGCGCAGCTGGTGAACGAGCTGGTGTCCATCGTCAACACCATGACCAATGAAACCTTCGACCGCGACGGGGTCAAGGACAAGTTCGGCGTGCCGCCGGAATTGATCGTCGACTACCTGACCCTGATCGGCGACAAGGTGGACAATGTGCCGGGCGTCGACAAGTGCGGCCCCAAGACCGCGGTCAAGTGGCTGGAGCAGTACGGCAGCCTGGACGCCGTCATCGCCCAGGCCGCGGAAGTGGGCGGCAAGGTGGGTGAGAACCTGCGCGCGGCGCTGGACTGGCTGCCCAAGGGCCGCGAACTGATCACCATCAAATGCGATGTGGACCTGAGCACCGACATGCCCTATGGCCTGGACAGCCTGCAGCATGGCCTCAAGGACAAGCCGCGGCTGGCCGAGCTCTACCAGGGTTTGGGCTTCCGCACCTTCTACCGCGAAGTGACCGAGGGCGAGGAAATGCCGGCGGTGGCGCAGACCGCGCCCGGCGTGCAGGGCGATGACTTGTTCGCCATCGAAGCCGCGCAACACAGCCCGGCCCTGCCGGAGGCGGTGGCGGAGCGACGCTATGAAACCATTTTGGAGCCCGCGCAGCTGGATGCCTGGCTGGTCAAGCTGGCGGCGGCGGAAGTGGTGTCGCTGGACACGGAAACCACCAGCCTGGATCAGATGCAGGCGCGCATCATCGGCGTCAGCTTCTCGGTGCGCTCCGGCGAAGCCGCCTATCTGCCGCTAGGCCATCACTATGCCGGCGCGCCCGAGCAGCTGGACCTGGAGCAGTGCCTGGCCAAGCTCAAGCCCTGGCTGGAGGACGCCGCCAAGAAGAAGTGCGGCCAGAACCTGAAGTATGATCGTCATGTGTTCGCCAACCACGGCATCCGGCTGGCCGGCGTGGTCGATGATTCCCTGCTGGCGTCCTATGTGGTGGAAAGCCATGAGCGCCACAATATGGACGATTTGGCGCGCCGCCACCTGGGCGAAACCACGGTCAGTTACGAGGAAATCTGCGGCAAGGGCGCCAAACAGATCGGTTTTGGCGAGGTGGACGTGGATACCGCGTCCAATTATGCGGCGGAGGATGCCGATATCACCTTGCGCCTGAACCAATACTTCGCCGGCCAGTTGAGCGGGCGCTTGCGCGAGGTCTACCGCGACATCGAACTGCCGGTGGCTGAAGTATTGTTCGCGATGGAACGCAACGGGGTATTGATAGACCGCGACAGGCTGATGGCGCAGAGCCATCAATTGGGCACCGAGATGCTGCGCCTGGAAAGCGAGGCTTACGAACTGGCCGGTCAGCCGTTCAACCTGAATTCTCCCAAGCAATTGCAGGAAATCCTGTTTGGCAAGCTGGGTATTCCCACCAAGGGCGTGAAGAAAACGCCTTCCGGTGGCTATTCCACCGATGAATCGGTGCTGGAGGCGCTGGCGCTGGATTATCCGTTGCCCAAGTGCATCCTGCAGTACCGCGGCCTGGCCAAGCTCAAGTCCACCTATACCGACAAGCTGCCGCAGCTGATCAATGCCGATACCGGCCGCGTGCACACCAATTACGCGCAGGCGGTGGCGATCACCGGCCGGCTGGCCAGCTCCGATCCCAATCTGCAGAACATCCCGGTGCGCACGCCGGAAGGCCGCCGCGTGCGCGAGGCCTTCATCGCGCCGCCGGGGCATGTGATCGTCAGCGCCGACTACTCACAGATTGAACTGCGCATCATGGCGCATCTGTCCGACGACGCCGGCATGCTGCAAGCCTTCGCCAGCGGCGAGGACATTCACCGCGCCACCGCCGCCGAGGTGTTTGGCGTGGCGCTGGACCAGGTTAGCGCCGATCAGCGCCGCGCCGCCAAGGCGATCAACTTCGGCCTGATCTACGGCATGAGCGCGTTTGGTCTGGCCGCGCAACTGGATATAGAACGCAGCGCCGCCCAGCAATACATAGATCGTTACTTCATGCGCTATCCCGGCGTGGCCGAGTATATGCAGACCACGCGCGAAACCGCGCGCGAGCAAGGCTATGTCGAAACCGTGTTCGGCCGCCGGCTATACCTGCCGGAGATCAAGCTGTCCAATCCGACGCGTCGCGCCGGCGCCGAGCGCGCGGCGATCAACGCGCCGATGCAGGGCACGGCGGCGGACCTGATCAAGCTGGCGATGATCGCGACGCAGGACTGGCTGCAGCGCGAAGCCCTGGGCAGCAAGCAGATCATGCAGGTGCATGACGAACTGGTGCTGGAAGTGCCGGCAGCCGAGCTGGAGCAGGTCAAACGCCGCCTGCCCGAAATCATGGCCGGCGTGGCCAGGCTCAAGGTGCCGCTGCTGGCGGAAGTGGGCGCCGGAGATAGTTGGGAAGCCGCGCACTGAGTCGTCGCGCTCATCTGACGCAAGCCAGCCTCCGGGCTGGCTTTTTTATTGGCCGCCGGCCCGCCTGGCCTTAATGCCTGGCGTAGCGCGGGCGAACGGGGACAAGATCGATTTCATCGTCGCCGCTTGGTGAATATATTAGCCATATTCCAGCCCAGGCGGAGATTCTGCCATGCGCAGCCAGAGCGGTTTCACCCTGATCGAAGCGATGACGGCGCTGGCCGTCATGCTGCTGTGCCTGGCCTTGGCCGCTCCGGGGCTGAGCCGCTTTTTGCTGGCGCAGCAACTGCGCAGCCATGCGCAGGCAGTGGCCGGCGTGCTGCATTATGCTCGCGGCGAGGCCTTGCGCGGCAACCGCCCGGTCTATCTATGCGCGGCCAATCTGAAACGGAATCTGCAATTGCAAGGCTGTGCCCGGCAGCGGCAAGTCTGGGACGCCGGCATCCTCGCGTATGCGGATGGAGGGGGTGGCGGCACGGGCGCCTACGATAGTCAGGAGCGCTTGCATTTGCTGGTGTTCGCGGCGGGCAAGCTGCGGATGCGGGTAGGGCGAGATCAGTTGCAATTCATGGCCAATGGTCGGCTGGAACGCGGCCAGGGCGCGCGCCTGCTGCTGGAGAGTCCGCTTTCCGGCCAGTGTCTGACATTGACGGTCAGCGGTCATGGCCGGCCGGACATAGGCGAGGTCCGCGGTGATTGCCCGGCATAAATCCGCGTCCGGCGGCGCTTTGCTGGAAACCATGCTGGCCTTGTTCGTGCTCATGGTGGCGATGCTGGCGCTGTCTTCGGTGCAACTGCGGGCCTTGCTGCAAGGACGCGATGCATTGTTGCGGGCGGAAGTGATCGCGGAGGCGCTGGCGCTGGGCGAGGCCGCCTTGCTGTGGCCAGAGCCGGACGCCGCGGCGCAACGGGGAGAAGATTGGGAGCGCGGGCAGCAGCGGTTGGCGCAGCTGGCGGGAGACGGACTGCTCGAGGCCCGCTTGTGCCGTGGCGCGGCGGATGACTTGACTGGCCGCTGCGCGCAGCTGGGGACCGGTTCCTTTTTGTCGCTGGCCTGGCGCGGTGCGGCCGCCGGGGAGGGCGCCGCTCGTTTCGAGTACCGCTACGCCTTGGTCATGGAGGCTCCCTAGCCATGGTGCCCGCTGTGCGTCCTCGGGGCTTCTCCCTGGTGGAGATGATGGTGGCGCTGAGTCTTGGGCTGCTGGTGCTGGCCTTGGCCTTGCAGGGCGCGTTGACGATGCAGAACAGCCTGTACGCGATAGAGCGCCGGCTGCGCCTGCACCAGGATGGGCAGTTCGCGTTGCTGCAATTGGCCGATAGCTGGCGCAAGCATGGCCGCTTCGCCTGTGCGCAACTGGGCTCGTCGCCCGGAGCCGGATTTGAGACGTCGGAAGGCATGCGCTTTCGCTACGGGGTCAGGCCCGCGGTAGTGACACGGAGGGAAGGCGGGGTCGTCATCCGTTGGTCGGGCAGCGCGGATTTGGCGGAGGCGGCGCTGGCCAGTTGCGCCAGCCTGCTCATTGTGCGGCGCGGGGACGGCGCTTGGCAGTGGCGGCGGGAATCCGGAGACCAACTGCTGATCTTGCCGGGGAGCGCGGAGGAGTCTTGGCCTGATGCCGACCCCGCGTCGCTGGAGGCCATGGCCATAAAATGGCAGCGTTATTTCCTTCGCCAGAACGGCAACGACAGCATGCTGTGGTTGGAGCAAGGCCTGCCCGGTCAGGCGACGGAGGCGCCGCAGCTGTTGGCGGCAGGGGTGACCGCGCTGCGGCAGCGCTTCGGCGTGCGCAGCGCTTGCCGGCCGCTGACACTGAAATGGCGGGAGCAGGCCGGCCAATTGAGCACGGAGGATTGGCGACGCCTGTTGCGGGTGGAACTGACGCTGGAAATGCGCTTGGGCCAGGAGCGTTGGGCATGGAGCACGATGGTGGCGTTGACGCCGGCCCTGCCGTGCGCTCTGGAGCCGGGAGAATGAAGGCCAGGCCATGCGGCGCGGTATTGTGGCTTATTCTGCCGCTGCTCAGCCTGCTGACGGTGCTGGCAGTGGGCGCATCGCGCTCGCTGGCGGTGGAGCAGCGCGCCACGCGCAACCTGGCCGAACAGCGGGCTTTGTGGCTGGCGGCGATGCAAGCCTTGCAGGCGGCGGAGCGACGGGTATTGGCGTTGAACGCGTATTTCGACGGTGAATTGGCGAATGGTCGCGGCAAGCCCTGGCAGGGAGATGGCCGTGTGCCGGGCTGGTTCATGCCGGATTGTCTGTCCGCCGGCGGCGGTCTTGGGGACGGCTTGTGCGCAACGGCCCCCGCGTTGTGGCGGCGCAGCGCGGTGGTGCAGGGAAGACGCTGGCCGCTGCTGCACCCCTGCGGGGCCAGCCGCTCTTTGGCCGCGGAAAACGGGCGCGTGGCTGGCGTCTGTGTCCCGCCGCGACCGCGCGCCGGTCAGCCGTGGAGCGCGCCGCGTTATCTGGTCGAGTTGTTGAATCCGGCGTTCCGCCCCGCCGACGGCGCCAACGGTCGTCTGTACCGGATCAGCTTGCGAGTCTGGGGGGACAACGAGGGTAGAGCGTTGACGCTGCAAAGCTGGTTCTGGGCTGGCGCCGGCGCGCGGGCACAGCAGGGCGGGCGTTTGAACTGGCGGCAGGCGGAGGAGGAGGAATGAGGACTGCGCGGGGGATGACGCTCTTGGAGTTGCTGATGACGCTGGCGCTGGCGGCAATCTTGGCTGGCATGGCCTGGCCGGCGTATCAGCAGCAGATGTTGCGCGCGCAATTGGCGGAAGCGCGGGCCGCCTTGCTGGAAAACCTGCACTTCGTCCAACGCTGGCGGCTGGAGAGCCGTCTGCGGAAAGCGGAATGGCCGGGCTTGCCGCGGCAGGGTACTCGTGATTTTGACATCCAGCTCGGCAGCGCAAGCCCGGGCACGGATAGCGCAGGGCAAGCGAGTTTCCGTTTGCTGGCCCGACCCAAGACCGGGCATCGTCTGGCTGGGCGCCTGTTGTTGAGTGTGGATCAGGATGGCAATCTGTTGCAATGCGGGCCGGACGAGGGGGCCGTCCCAGCGCCATGCCGCGCCTGGGGAGATTGAACTTGGGTTATGACCGCGTCCGGCTTGCCTCTTAGAACCTGTTCAAAGTCTGCTGCGCTGCGGCGATACGGCGTTGAAACCGAGCTCAAAATGCTCATGTACCACGTGTACATTCCGCTTTTTCGCTCGTTTTCGCCTTGTCTCGCTCTTGCTCGCGAGACTTTGAACAGGCTCTTAGAATCTGTTCAAAGTCTGCTGCGCTTCGGCGGGCTAGTTAGACAGGCGCGTTGAAAACGGCTGAAGAAGCGGAATGTACATACGGTACATGAGCATTCTGAAGCCGTTTTCGCCTTGTCTCGCCCTTGCTCGCGAGACTTTGAACTGGCTAAGAACCCGACGCTGGCAGCTGCATCTCGCGGCAGTCTTGAGCCAACACCCGACCGCCGCGGGTGGTCAGCCGCGCCTGCTCATCCCGCAGAGACCAGATCAGCTGCTGGCTGACGTAACGCTCGCCCTGCGCGACCTTGGCCGGCGTCAGCCGGTAGTGATGGTTGTTCCAGTTCAGGCGTATGGCGGCGGAGCTGTCCTGCTCCGGCTTCGGGTATTCGACCACCACCATCTTGCTGCCGTTGCAGCGGTATTTGATGGTGTGCATGACTTCGCCGACGGGCTCCGCAACGGCTGCCATGGCCGTTCCCAGCAGCGCGGCGCCCAGCAGCGCCGGTTTCCATGCCTTCATGCTCCCTCCTTTTCCCTCCATGGGGCGACTTTCAGCAACAACACCATGCCGGGCAGCGCCAGCGCGGTGCACAGCAGGAAAAAACGGGTCCAGCCTATGCTGTCGACGATATAGCCGGTGGCGGCATTGGCCAGGGTGCGCGGCACCGCCGCCAGGCTGGTGAACAGCGCGAACTGGGTGGCGGTATAGGCCGGGTGAGTGCTTTTGGCGATGAAGGCGACGAAGGCGGCGGTGCCAAGACCCACGCCCAGCGCCTCGAAGCCGATGACCACGGCCAGCATGCTCAGCTCATGCGCGCCGATGGCGGAGAAGCGGCCATAGCTGGCCAGCCAGGCGAAGCCGAGGATGGACAGTACCTGCACCACGCCGAAGGCCCACAACGCGCGGTTGATGCCCAGCTTGATCATCCACAGGCCGCCGAGCAGGCCGCCTGTCACCGCCGGCCACAGCGCCGCGTGCTTGGCCACCAGGCCGATCTGGGATTTGGCGTAGCCCATGTCCAGATAGAACGGAGTGGCCAGCGAGGTGGCCATGCTGTCGCCCAGCTTGTACAGAAAGATGAAGCCCAGAATCCAGGCCGCGCCCTGCCAGCCCTGGCGGGTGATGAATTCATGGAAGGGTTCGACCACGGCTTCGCGCAGGGTCTTGGGCGCCTGGCCGGCGAGCTTGGGCTCGCTGACTCGCAGCGTCATCAACAGGCCGGGAATCATGAACAGCGCGGTGATCAGGAAGACCTGGTCCCAGGGGATGTGATCGGCCAGGATCAGCGACAGCGAGCCCGGCACCAGGCCGGCCAAGCGGTAGGCGTTGATGTGCACGGTATTGCCCAGGCCCAGTTCGCTGTCGCTGAGGATCTCGCGGCGGTAGGCGTCGAGCACGATGTCCTGGCTGGCGGAGAAGAAGGCCACGCCCACCGCCAGCGCGGCGATGCTCCAGATGTGCTGAGCCGGGTTGAACAGGCCGAAGCCGGCCATGGTCGCGATCAGCGCCAACTGGGTCAAGAGCATCCAACCGCGGCGGCGGCCGAGCAGCGGCGGCACATAGCGATCCATCAGCGGCGACCACAGGAATTTCCAGGTGTAGGGCAGGCCGATCAGCGCGAACAGGCCTATGGCCTTGAGGTCCACGCCTTCGCTGCGCAGCCAGGCCGGCAGCAGATTGATCAGGGTGTACAGCGGAAGACCGGAGGCGAAACCGGTGAAGACGCAAATCAGCATGGTGCGCGAAAAGACGTCGCGCCGCCAATCGATGGTTGTATTGCTCATGGGCAGGCTATGTTTCTACGGATCGCGCGGCGGGGCCGCCCCCGCCGCTTGTTGTTATTGGCGCGCCACCCGGTAGAAGGCCAGGCTGCCGCGCAGATTGGGCATGAAAGTCACCCGTTTGACCCCGTTCATCACCACGCGTTCCAGCACGCGCAGCCGATTCTTGGCGCACAGCGCCTCGAAGTCGCCGAGCATGCACCAGTGGATATTGGGCGTATCGTACCACTGGTAGGGAATGGTGTCGGACACCGGCATATGGCCTTGCAGGATCTGCCAGCGGTTTTCCCAGTAGCCGAAGTTGGGAAAGGTGACGATGGCTTCGCGGCCGACGCGCAGCATTTCATTCAGGATCTGCTCGGTTTCGCGCATCGCCTGTATGGTTTGCGACAGCACCACGTGGTCGAAGGCGCCGCTGTCGAATTCGGCCAGGCCGGTTTCCAGGTCGCCCTGCAGCACATTGACGCCGGAGGTCACGCATTTGACCACATTGCCCACATCCAGATCGACGCCGTAGCCGGTGGTGTTCTTGTTGCCCTGCAGCCAGGATAGCAGCGCGCCATCGCCGCAGCCCAGGTCCAGCACCCGGCTGTCGGGGGCGATCCAGTCGGCGATCAATTGCAGGTCGGCGCGCAGCGGCGCCGTGGTTTGCGGGGTGTTCATGCTCGCACCTCCCGCGCCACGCGGTCGAGGTAGGCGCGCATCAGTTGGACATAGGGCTCGTCGGTCATCAGGAAGGCGTCATGGCCATGGGCGGATTCTATTTCGGCATAAGCAACCGGCCGGTTGGCGGCCACCAGCGCCTTGACGGTTTCGCGTGAGCGCTCCGGCGAAAAGCGCCAGTCGCTGGTGAAGCTGGCCACCAGGAATTGGGCGCTGGCCTTTTTCAGCGCGGCAACCAGGTCGCCGCCAAAACTCTTGGCCGGATCGAAGTAATCCAGCGCCTTGGTCATCAGCAAATAGGTGTTGGCGTCGAAGGCGTCGGAGAATTTGTCGCCCTGGTAGCGCAGATAGGATTCGATCTCGAATTCCACGTCATAGCCGAAGCGATAGTCGCCGGAGCGCAGCATGCGGCCGAATTTCTCGCCCATGCCGTCGTCGGACAGATAGGTGATGTGGCCGAGCATGCGCGCCAGCCGCAGGCCGCGCCGCGGCAGCACCTCGTGGGCGTAGAAGTCGCCGCCATGGAATTCGGGATCGGTGATGATGGCCTGGCGCGCCACGTCGTTGAAGGCGATGTTCTGCGCCGACAGCTTGGGCGCGGAGGCGATCACCAGCGCGTGAGCGATGCGTTCCGGGTAGTCTATGCTCCACTGCAAGGCCTGCATGCCGCCCAGGCTGCCGCCTATCACCGCAGCCCAGCGTTCCACGCCCAGCCGGTCCGCCAGCCGCGCTTGGCTGGCGACCCAGTCGGACACGGTGACGACGGGAAAGGCGGAGCCCCAGGGCTGGCCGGTGGCCGGATTGATGCTGGACGGGCCGGTGCTGCCGTGACAGCCGCCCAGATTATTGACGCCGACCACGAAGAAGCGGCGGGTGTCTATGGGCTTGCCGGGGCCGACCATATTGTCCCACCAGCCGGCGGCCTTATCGTCCGCCTGGTGGCGGCCGGCCACGTGGTGATGGCCGGACAGCGCGTGACAGATCAGGATGGCGTTGCTTTTGGCGGCGTTGAGTTCGCCATAGGTTTCGAAGCGCAGCTGGTAGTCATGCAGCGTGGCGCCACAGTTCAGCGGCAAGGGGGCATCGAAGACTGCGGTCTGGGCCGTGACGATGCCGACGGAGTCGTGAGGATCGGACATGGGGGTTGAGTGCCTCTATTGCTGTTTTCGACATGCGTCGGGCGCGCCGGCTGGGCCGCGCGTCGGGCATGTCCGCTCCGCCGGCGGCCGGTCCATGCCGGCCATTCTCTGTCGCGGAGCCTCCTGTAGGCTACAGTCAGGACTTTAGCATGCCTTGCGCCGCCTGCGACAGCCGTCTTGCCAGCCAGGGCGGCGCGCTGGATAATCGGGCGACTTTCCTCCGTTGGCCCGCCATGTTCGGTCGTCTTTTCAAGTTTTTCGTGTTGTGCGGCGTCTTGCTGATGCTGGCGCGCTGGCTGCTCAACCGTCGTCAGCGGCAGAGCCTGCACGAGTTGTTCAGCACCTTGGCATTGGCCTTGCTGCTCAGCGCCGGCTTGTTTTCGGCGTTGTATCTATTGGGCTGGCATCGTTTGTGAGCCGCGCCCGCCACGCCCATCCTTGATCCCGCTCAGCGCCGCCGGCGGCTCCGTTTGCTAGACTGCCCGGCTTTGGGCGTTGTTTGGCGATGGACCTGACCCGGCATCTGCATACCTTTGGTTATTATCTGAAACGCCGCTTCGGCGAGGCCGTGCACAAATTATCGCTGGCTGGCGATTTCACCTGTCCCAACCGCGACGGCACGCTGGGGCGCGGTGGCTGCACGTTTTGCAATGTGCGCAGCTTCGGCCGCGATCCGGCGGCTTTGTCTATCAGCGAGCAACTGGCGCGGGAGAAGGAGAAGACCGATCGCGCGCGGCGCTACCTCGCCTATTTCCAGGCTTATACCAGCACTTATGCCGAAACCGAACTGCTGCGCCGCTTGTACGACGAGGCGCTGGCCGGCGCCGACGTGGCGGGGCTGTGCGTCGGCACCCGGCCGGACTGCGTGCCGGACGCCACCTTGGCCTTGCTGGCGGAATACCAGGACCAAGGCAGCGAAGTATGGCTGGAACTGGGCTTGCAAACCGCGCATGACCAGACTCAGGCCTTGATCCGGCGCGGTCACGGCCTGGCCGAATACCGCGACGCGGTGCGACGCGCGCATGGCCACGGGCTTAAGGTCTGCACCCATCTGATCGCCGGCCTGCCCGGCGAGGATGCCGCCGCCGTCCACGCCTCCTTGGCCACGGTGCTGGACATCGGCGTCGAGGGGTTGAAGCTGCACCCGCTGATGGTGGTGCGCGGCTCGCGGATGGCGGCGCAATACCGGCGCGGAGAAGTGATGCCGTGGAGCCTGGACGACTATGCCGAGGTGGCCGCCAGCCTGATTCGCCACACTCCAACGCAAGTGGTGTATCACCGGGTGTCGGCCACGGCGCAGGCGCCCACGCTGATCGCGCCGGATTGGTGCGCTCCGCGCTGGACCGCCTTGCAGGCGATAGGCCGGCTGCTGGCGCGGGACGGCGGCCAGGGGAGCGCGCTGGGACAATCTTGGCGGCCGGACACGGAACGGCTTGCGTAAATTATCCGCGTGGTCGATTGTCAGATTCAGGAGCCGCTCCCGACTCATGGGAGTAGAGACTGGAGACACCGCCATGCTGATCAAGAAACCCGCCGACATTCCCTCGTCGGACATCACGCCGGAAGGCGTGTACCTGAATCGCCGCCACTTCATGCTGGGCAGCGCCGGCCTGCTGCTGTCCACGGAGACGCTGGCGGCGCTGGCCGCCAAGAAAAGCCCCTTGTCGACGCTGGCCGGAAATGACAAGGCCAATAGTCTGAAAGAGATTGCCGGCTACAATAATTTCTACGAGTTCGGCACCGACAAGGCCGACCCGGCGGCGAATGCCGGCGGGCTGAAAACCCGTCCCTGGAATGTGCTGGTGGACGGGGAGGTGGCCAAGCCGCGCAGCTTCGGCATTGAGCAATTGCTGAAAATGCCGCTGGAGGAGCGCATCTACCGGCTGCGCTGTGTCGAGGGCTGGAGCATGGTGATTCCGTGGGTGGGCTTTCCGCTGGCCAGCCTGCTCAAGCAGATGAATCCAACCTCGCGCGCCAAGTACGTGGCCTTCGAAACCCTACAGCGGCCGGCGGAAATGCCCGGCCAGCGCGGTCGGGTGCTGGACTGGCCCTATCGCGAGGGCCTGCGCATCGACGAAGCGATGCACCCGCTGACCATTCTGGCCGTCGGCTTGTACAACGATGTGCTGCCCAATCAGAATGGCGCGCCCATCCGCCTGGTGGTGCCGTGGAAATACGGCTTCAAGAGCATCAAGTCCATCGTGCGCATTCATTTGCAGGAAACCATGCCGGCCACCAGTTGGAATAGGGCCAATGCGCGCGAGTACGGCTTCTATTCCAATGTGAACCCGGAAGTGGATCATCCGCGCTGGAGCCAGGCCAGCGAGCGCCGCATCGGCGAATTCTTCAAGCGCAAGACGTTGATGTTCAACGGCTATGCCGAGCAGGTGGCGGGCTTGTACCGCGGCCTGGATCTGCGCAAGAACTATTGATGGGGCGGAGATGACGACATTGCGCCTTAAATCCGTTTCCGCTCGTCCGGCTGATCGCGCGCTGACCTGGTTCAAATGCCTGCTGTTTGTGGTCTGTCTGTTGCCGCTGGCGCGCGCCGCCTGGATCGTGCTGTCTGGAGAGGCGGTGAATCCGGTGGAATTCATTACCCGCTCCACCGGCACCTGGACCCTGGTCTGGCTGCTGGCGACGCTGGCGATGACGCCCTTGCGGCGCTTGGGCACCGGCAACTGGCCGCTCAAGTGCCGGCGCATGCTGGGCTTGTTCGCCTTTTTCTACTTGAGCCTGCATTTCCTCACCTATTTGTGGCTGGACCAGTTTTTTGATTGGGCCGGCATCGTCAGGGACATCTACAAGCGGCCATTCATCACCGTCGGCTTCGCCGCGCTCTTGCTGATGGCGCCGCTGGCGCTGACCTCTACCCAGGGCTGGATGCGCCGGCTCAAGCGCAACTGGGGACGCTTGCACCGGCTGGTCTACCCGGTGGCGCTGCTGGCGGTCATCCATTACTGGTGGCTGGTGAAAAAGGACTTGAGCCAGCCCTTGATCTACGCGGCGGTGTTGGCTGTGCTGCTGGGGCTGCGGCTGTGGTGGCGGCTGCGCCGGACGGGCGGCGCTTGAGCTGGGACAAACCTGTCGACTCCGGGGCGGCAAGGCGGCGGCTTGGGGTTTGCCAGCCGGCGCTCAACCTTCTACAGTGGCGTTTTGTTTTTCACCGTGAAGATCATGTCCAAGGAGAAAGCCCCGGTCACTCAGGCGATCCGGGTATTGCGCGAGCATCAGGTCAGCTATAGCGAGCATCTGTACAAGTACGAGGAAAAGGGCGGCACCACGGTGTCGGCGCGGGAGTTGGGCGTGGATGAGCACTGCGTGATCAAGACCCTGATCATGGAGGACGAGAACAAGCGTCCCTTGATCGTGCTGATGCACGGCGACCGCGAAGTGGGCACCGGCATGCTGGCCAAGCAGATCGGCGTCAAGAAGGTCCATCCCTGCGATCCCAAGACCGCCGACAAGCACAGCGGCTACCAGGTGGGTGGCACCAGCCCTTTCGGCACCCGCCATCAGATGCCGGTGTATATGGAAGCCAGCATCGTCGAGCTGGAGCGCATCTATATCAACGGCGGCAAGCGCGGCTTTCTGATAGGAATGGACCCGAAAGAGGCGCAGCGGGTGTTGCGGCCCGTCCTGGTCAGCGCCGCTGCTTGAGTTCGGGGAAGTTGCGCTGGTAAATGGCTTGCAGGCTGCCGTCGGCCTGCATCGCTTGCAAGGTCCGATCGATTGCGCGCCGTAGTTTGGCGATGTCCGGATAGCTGCGCGAATACATCAGTCCCAGCGGCGTGGCCTTGTCCAGCGGCGTGGGAATGTAGGCGAATTCGCCTTCGTGGCCAGTGGCTTGGGTGCGAATCAGGAACAGGCCGCGCTCCAGCGTCAGCGGCGCCAGGTCCAGATGGCCGGCGCGCAGCAGCCTGATCGCGTTTTCCTCGTCGTTGGTGTTCAGGGTGTTCAAGCGGTATTGCTTGAATAGCGGCTGGTACCAATAGCCCAGCTGCACGCCGATGCGGTAGGAACGCAAATCGGTCAGGCTGCGGAAGTCGCCGGGAGGGTTGACGAGTCGGGGCTTGTAGTAGAAGAAGTAGCTGCTGCTGTGGATCAGCGGCGGGGAAAAGTCGAAGTCGCGCTGGCGCTCCTGCGTCGGTCGGTAGGGAAAAGCGGCGGCGGCGCGGCCGGCCTTGACCTCGGCCTCCGCGCGCGGCCAACTCATATAGTGAAAGCGCGCGTTATAGCCGGCGCGCCGGCAGGCTTGCCGCACCATGTCGGCGAATACGCCGTCGGCGGTGAAACTGCGCGACACATAGGGCGGCCACTCGCCGGTGGCGAAGTCTATCGCCGGCGCTTCCGCGCGCGCGGACGCGGCCAGGCAATAGAGGATAAGCAGCAGCGGACGCCACATGGCGCGACTCCAGGATCAGGGTGGGGGCATGCTTTGTTATCGCACAGCGCCCACCCCGCCGCCAGCCGGGCGGCTACCACCACCAGAACATGAAGCCCCAGGCTGCATCCACCAGAGCCAGCGCCGCCAGCAAGGGAAGCAAGGCCAGCGCCTGGCGCCAGCCGCTGCTCCAGCGTGCGAGAATGGCACGCCCCAGCCACAACGACCACAGATTGGCGCCGGCCAGCAAGAGCAGCCGCGCGTCGTTGGCCCAGAACATCGGCACCCCTTCCGCCTTCAGCAAGGTCACCGTCAGCGCCGACAGGCCCAGGAACACGCCGCAGCCAGCCAGCGGAATCAGGCTCTGGGCCAGGTGGTGCAGGCGCTGCAGCCGCCAGGGACCGGCAATGCGCACGCCGGCGGCCAGGCACAGCAGCAGGCCGCTGCCCAGCGCCAGCGCGGTGGCCAGCACGTAGCTGATCAGCGCCGCGCCGTCCAGCCAGGAGAACACGTCGTTATGCTGCGGGTAATGGGTCAGCAGCCACCACGGCGCCTCGGTGTCCAGCGGCCACAGGATGTCGCGGTCCACCAGCCATTCCGCCGCCGCCTGTTTCATGGCGACGAACCAGGGGCTCATGGTCCAGTGGAAGGCGCCCATCGCTACGCCCAAGAGGCCGTAAACGATCAGCGCGGTCTGCCAGCCGTCGGCTTCCTTGGCGGCGACCTTGACCACTTCTTCGGTGGGTGAGCGCAGGCTCAGTTCGATGGCGCCGCGATGGCCGCTGCAACGGCCGCACATATGGCAGCCGCTGCCGCCTTGCATATGGCGCAGCGGTTGCAGCGGCGCGCAGTCCACCGCTTGAATCGGGATGGTTTTGTCCTGAGACGCCGCCTTCCAGGCGGCCTCGTCCACGCGGTAATACATCGGCGCCAGCTTGGACAGCAGGCCGAACACGCCGTTGACCGGGCACAGGTGGCGACACCAGGCGCGTTTGCCGCGGGTGTAGATGAAGCCGATGATCACCGCGGCCACGGTGGAGCCGCCCAGCACCAGCAGCGCCGCCTTGGGGTATTGGTAGACGCTGACCAGTTGTCCGTAGATGGTGGTCAGCGCGAAGGCGACGAAGGGCCAGCCGCCCCAGCGCATCCAGCGCGGGATGGGCCGGCCCAGGCCTTTCTTGGCCGCCCATTCCGACAGCGCGCCTTCCGGGCACAACACGCCGCACCACAGCCGGCCGAACAACACCATGGACAAGAGCACGAAGGGCCACCAAATGCCCCAGAACACGAATTGGGCGAAGATGGTCAGATTGTTCCAGATCCGGGCGGTATCTCCGGGAAGGTCCAGGCAGGCCGGCACGATCAGCAGCGCGGCGTAGACCAGCACCACCCCCCATTGCAGCGCGCGCAGCAGGCCGGCGTGATCGCGCAGCCACAGGCCGACGGCGGCCATGAATCCTGGGGCCGTCGGCTGACTACAGGAAACGCCGGCGCAAGCGTCGGCGGAATGGGGAAGGGGCGGGCGGGCGGATTTCATACGGCCAGCGCTTGCTTGCGGTTGCGCCATTGGAACAGCGCCCAGATCGTCGCCCAGAACAGCGCGTAGGCGATCAGGCTCATCAGGGCGGGATGGGCGCGGTAGCCGGTGAGCGAGGCGATGACGCCGCCGGCGGGGCTCATGTCGTCCAGCAGCGCGGAGCTATCCCACAGCGGATCGACCAGCGCCGGCAGGATGTCCATCGAGATCAGCTTTTCCACGCCGCTGAGGAAGAGCGAGGCGCCGAGCAGCAGCAGCATGATTTCGGTGATGCGGAAGAACAAGCGCCAGGACAGGTATTTGCCGCCCAGTTGCAATAAATAGAAGGTCAGGAAGGCCAGGCCCAGGCCGATCACGGCGGCGAAGCTCATGCTGGCCAGCGTGGAACCGTCTGCCTCGGCCAGCATGCCGTAGAGGAAGACCACGGTCTCGCTGCCTTCGCGGGCGATGGCGATGGCGGCCAGCAAGGTGACGCCCCACCAGTTGGCGCTGCTGGCGTTCTCGCGGAGGCCGGCCTCCAGTTCTTTCTTCAGTGTGCGGCCATGCTCACGCATCCACAGCACCATGTGCACGATCAACGCCGCTGCGGTGAACACCATGACCGTCTGGAAGATATCCTGCGCGCCGGCCATCAGGCTGCTGGCGGCGAACAGAGCCACGGCCAGGCCAACGGCGGCGAGCAGGCCCAGCGCCACGCCGGCCCACAAATAGCGTTTGCCGGCGGCGCCGGCCGGGTTCTGGTTCATCCAGGCATTGAGAATGCCGACGACCAGCAAGGCTTCGACGCTTTCGCGCCAGACGATGAATAGGACTTGTCCCATGAGGTCTACTCCTGAATACGGCTAAACAGCGGATGAGCCGCGTTTATTTGGCGACGATGACGCCTTGGCCGGTCTTCATGTGAAATTCGTCAAAAAACTTGTATTCGCCGGGGGACAGCGGCTGGAACACCAGGAAGGACTCCGCGCCGGGGCCGAGGACCTTTTCCTTGCGCAGCGGCGTGCTTTCAAATTCGGCCGGGGTCTTGCCTGCATTGATCACTTCAACCTTGAATTTCTTGCCGGCGGGCACCACCAGGCGGGCGGGAGTGAACACGCCGTCCTTCATCACCAGTTTGAATACCGGCATCTCGTCGGCGATGGCCGACATGGACAACAGGCAGGCCGTGACGGCGGCCAGGGTCAAGGGCGCGAACTTCATCGGAATGGGTCTCCGGATTGAAAACAGCGCAGGCGAAGGCATGCGCTGTCTTATTTTAACGCATGAGAATGGCTTGCGTTTACATTCTCATTCGCATTAATCCTGTTTTTACAAGAACAACGGGATTAATAGCCGCCTTTTTTGCCGATGCCGGCATAAGTGAATTCGTAGTTCAGCTCAAACGGCTTGAACCATGGGCCCACGCCGGTTTCCTTGTCGATGTGGCGGCCGAAGTGGGCGTGCTGGTTGGCGGACGGCGGCATGATGGTGTATTTCAGCTTGTACTTGCCCGGACCCTGCAGCTTGATGTTGTCGCCGTAGTGCGGGCCGTCGTTGGCCACCATCGGCATCAGATCGCCCTTGAGCACTTCCTTGCCGCCTACTTTGCTCAACTCGTACTTGACCACCAGATAGGGCATCCATGCGCCTTCTTCGAAGCCGTTCGGATTGTTCTTGGTGGCGTGGATGTCCGCTTCCAGATGGATGTCGGATTGCTCGGCCTTGCGCATCATGCCTTCCGGTTCCATCTTGGTCGGCTGCAGGTAGACCGCGCCGATCTCCATGCCATTCTTCAGGGCCGGCTTGCCGATCGGGTATTCCTTGGCCATGGCGGCGGTGGACGCGGCTAGTGCGGCGGTGGCGAGAGCCAGTTGGACAAAGCGACGCATATTGTTTCCTTTTGGTTTCAATTGAGTAGGGCACTGCTTGGCCCGAGCGGGCCGCTTGCTGGCGAAAGACGCCAGCCTGGCGGGTGAGCGCTTTATTGTTATGTGCTTGGCCTGCCTAAAAATACTAATGCTAATCATTATCGTTTTCAAACGAAAATGTGTTGTCGAATGTAGCAGATGCGACGCCGGGCGGCGCTGGCCATAGGTATGGCATGCGCCGAGGCGGGCGCGGGGCTGTCCGCGAGTGAGCGCGCGTTGGCGAGGCCACCTTGAAAAGCGTCTTCAGCCCATTGAGCATTCAGCTTCCGCCGCCAGTGCGGATGCCGAGCGGTCCTCAGTCCCGCGCGGCCAGCCGGCTGAGCTGGGTCAGGCTTTCGTCCAGGATCAGCAGTTGCAGCATCTGCTCGGCCAGGTGCTCGGCGCCATCCCTGTAGGCGGCGGCGAAGGCGTCCACCGCTGCGGCGTCGATTTGGCCTTTGCTGAGCTGTGCCAGGCGCTGGCCCAGGCCGTCCATGCGCGGGGCCAGGCTGGTTTTCAGCCAGCCGGACAGCGGCGGGTTGAAGCCGCGCTTTTTGCGCTGGAAGAAGTCCGCCGGCAGCGCCGGGTGGATGGCGCGGCGGAAGATCAGCTTGGCCGGCTGGGTGAAGCGCTGCTTGCCGTCCAGCGCCAGCAAGGTTTGGTAGAAGCGGTGATCCACCAGCGGGGCGCGGCCCTCCAGGCCGTGGGCCATGGTGCACAGGTCCGACTTCTGCAGGATGTAGTCCGGCAGATAGTTGGCGAAGTCTATCGCCAGCAAATGATGCAGGCCGGCCGGCGCATTGGCCGGCGGCGGACCGATATCGTCCGGCGCGCGCCAGTGGCACAGCCGCGTCAGCGGCCGGTTGCCTTGCAGGAACAGGCGCTGGCCGGGGGTGAAGCCGGAAAAGCGCAGTGAGTAAGCGTCCTGCCAGCTCATCGCCAGCTCGGTGGCGAGCTTGCCGGCGCCCTTGCCATCCAGCGACGGCTTGATCGTCAGCGGCAGCTTGAGCAGGCTGCGCCAGCGGGTGCGCAAATGCTTGTTGATCCGCTTGTAGCCGGCCAGCAGCTCATCGCCGCCGTCGCCCACCAGCACCACCTTGACGTGACGGCTGACTTCGCGCGACAGATACCAGGTGGGGAAGCTGGATGGATCGGCGAAGGGCTGGTCGAGGTCGGCGACGATGCGTTCAAAATCCGCCGCCAGATTGTCCGGCATCTGCACCGCCAGGTTGGCGAGGCCCATTCTTTGCGCGGAGTCGGCGGCGTCGGCGGCCTCGTCCAGCTTGGAGCCGGGGAAGGCGGCGGTGAAGCTACTGAATTGTGTCAGTTGCTGGGTGGCCAGCCGGCTGGCGATCACGGTGGAGTCTATGCCGCCGGACAAGAGCACGCCCAGCGGACGGTCGGCGACGGTGCGCATCGCCACCGCGCGGTCCAGTTCCTGCAGCCAGTCGCCATTGTCCTTGACCGGCTGCCAGTAGCGCTGTTTGCGCAGCGAGCGGGTGTCCAGGTCGAACTCCAGCCGGTGCCCGTTTTCCAGGCGCTGGATATGGCTGAACAAGGTGGCGGGCGACGGAATATAGCGGTGCGCCAGATAGGCGTCGATGGCGTCGGCGGAGAAATCGCGCTGTTGTGGCGGCAGGAAGGGCAGCACCGAGCGCACCAGCGAGCCGAAGGCGAAGTCGCCGTCCAGCAGCGAGTAGACCAGCGGTTTCTCACCCATGCGGTCGCGCGCCAGGTGCACCTTGCGTTGCTTCAAGTCCAGGATGGCGAAGGCGAACATGCCGCGTAGCCGCTGCAGCAGGGTTTCAATGCCCCAGGCCTGGTAGCCGCGCAGGATGAATTCGGTGTCGGAGTGGGTGCTGAAGCGCGCGCCACCGGCTTCCAGTTCGGCCTTGTCGGTCTCCCAGTCGTAGACCTCGCCGTTGTAGCAGATCCAGACTTGGCCGTCGTCGCTGGCCATGGGCTGGTCGGCAATGGGCCGCGGATCGATGATGGACAGCCGCGCGTGCAGCAGCGCGTTGTGGATGTCGCCGTCAGCCGCCGGCTGCCAGTCGGTGTTCAATAATAACTGATGGGCGGCGTCGGGCCCGCGCCGGCCCAGTTCCGTCAACATGGCCTGGGCGGTGGCCGCGGCGGTGGGGCGTTGAGAGAAGAAGCCGGCGATTCCACACATGATTTTCTGTCCGAATGGGCAAGGCGCCCGGCAAGCCGCCGAGCGCTCAGACGGCGCCGCAGGCGCGTTGGAAAAATTGAATGGCGGAAGTATCCGGGCAGGGCGGCGCCAGTGTCAAACCTTGTCGCCGCGCAGATCCGGCAACAGGGCGGCCACCAGGCCCAGCAGCGGCAGGAAGGCGCAGAGCTGATAGACGAATTCGATGCCATGGCTGTCGGCCAGCTGGCCCAGCACCGCGGCGCCGATGCCGCCGATGCCGAAGGCGAAGCCGTAGAACATGCCGGACACCATGCCCACCCGGCCCGGCATCAGTTCCTGAGCGTAGATGATGATGGCGGGAAAGGCGGAGGCCAGAACAAAGCCTATGCCCAGCGACAGCACGCTGGTCCAGAACAGATTGACGTAGGGCAGCAGCAGGGTCAGCGGTGCGATGCCGAGGATGGAGAACCAGATCACCCGTTTGCGGCCGATGGCGTCGCCTATCGGGCCGCCGAAGATGGTGCCGAGCGCGACCGCGAGCAGGAACAGGAACAAATGCAGCTGCGCCGCTTGCACGCCCAGGCCGAAATGCTTGATCAGATAGAAGGTGAAGTAGCTGGTGATGCTGGCGGTGTAGAAGTATTTGGAGAACAGCAGCACCAGCAAGGCGAACAGCGTCAGCTTCACGCGCGCCGGAGACAGCGGCGGCGGCGTAACGGCGGCGGCGGCTTTGGCCTTGCGCTGTTGATGGCTGTACCACTGGCCGATTTTGAACAAGACCGCCATCGCCAGCAAGGCGGCGAGACCGAACCAGGCGATGCTGCCCTGGCCCAGGGGGATGACGATCAAGGCCGCCAGCAGCGGCCCGCTGGCGCTGCCGGCGTTGCCGCCGACCTGGAAGATGGACTGCGCCAGACCGGGACGGCCGCCGGAGGCCATGCGCGCCACCCGCGACGATTCCGGATGGAACACCGAGGAGCCGGTGCCGACCAGCGCCGCGGCCAGCAGCAATAGCGGGAAGCTGCCGGCGCTGGACAGCAGCAGCAGGCCGCATAGGGTGGCGCCCATGCCCAGCACCAGCGAATACGGCATCGGCTTCTTGTCGGTATAGAGCCCGACCAGCGGCTGCAGCAGCGAGGCGGTGCACTGATAGGTCAAGGTCATCAGGCCGATCTCGGCGAAGCTGAGCTGGTAATTGCCCTTGAGCAAAGGATAGATCGCCAGCAGCAGCGATTGCAGCATGTCGTTGAGAAAATGGGAGAAACTGATGGCGCCCAGCACCCGGAAACGGGTGCTGTCTTGATCTGGCGCGGAGGCGGCGGCGGTAGTCATGGGCTTGAGAATCATTCAGCTAGTGGGTGAAGTCATACTAGCGAGCAAAGCAACGCCCGTCCTGCGAAAATAGGGCAGGCATCTTTGTAAAAGAGGCGTTATGGCTGATTTTGATCATTTGCATGACTACGACGGCGGCGCGGCGCCTGTGGTGGGCAAGGCGCGCGATTACGCGGCCGGCGGCGTTTCGCCGCGCCATGCCCATCCAACCGCCCAACTGCTGTACGCGGTGGAGGGCGTGATGATGGTCACCACCGATCAGGGGCGCTGGATCGTGCCGCCGACGCGCGGCATCTGGCTGCCCATCGCCACCTGGCACCAGGTAAACATGTTGAGCCGGGTGCGGATGCGCACGGTGTATGTGCGCGGCGACGCCTTGAGCGGCCTGCCGGCGGAGTGCTGCGTGCTGGCGGTGTCGCCCTTGTTGCGCGAGCTGATCCTGGCGGCGACCGGCATTACGGTGCCTTATCCGCCGGATAGCCGAGCGGAGCGGGTGATGGGCTTGATTCTGGATGAAATCCGCAGCCTGCCCAGCCTGGCCTTGTCCTTGCCGCAGCCGGCGTCGCCGGTGTTGGACCAACTATGCCGGCAGTTGCTCGACCAACCCGGCGACGCGCGTGGCGTTGCCGAGTGGGCGGCGCTGGCGGCGATGGATCCGCGCACGCTGCAGCGCCGTTTCCAGCGCGAGACCGGGCTAAGCTTCGGACAGTGGCGGCGGCAGGCGCGGCTGGTCGCGGCCCTGGAACGTCTGGCACGCGGCGCTAGCGTGCTGGAGGTGGCGCTGGACCTGGGTTATGCCAGTCCCAGCGCCTTCGCGACGATGTTCAAGCGCGAGCTGGGCGCGTCGCCCAGCGCTTTCTTCGACGCGTCGCAGATTTAAACCGGTGCAGCCAGTTTCAGCGCAATCTCCGCCAGCCGGCGGCCCTGGGCCAGCGCCAGCTGTTTCTCATCGTCGCTGATTGGCTGCTCGTTGCGCACGCCGGCGACATGGCTAACGCCATAGGGGGTGCCGCCGGAGCGAGTCTGAGTCAGCGCGGTTTCCGAATAGGGCAGGCCCACCATCACCATGCCGTGGTGCAATAAGGGCACCATCATGGTCAACAGCGTCGATTCCTGGCCGCCATGCAGCGAGGCGCTGCTGGTGAACACGCAAGCGGGCTTGCCGGCCAGCGCGCCTTGCATCCATTCCGGGCTGGTGCCGTCCAGGAAATACTTCAGCGCCGCCGCCATATTGCCGAAGCGGGTGGGGCTGCCCAGCGCCAGGCCTATGCATTCGGTCAGATCCGATGTTTCGACATAGGGCGCGCCGGCGTCGGGAATCGCGGCTTCGGTCGCTTCGCAGACCGTGGACACCTTGGGCACGGTGCGCAGCCGTGCCTGGCAGCCGGGCACGCTTTCTATGCCGCGGGCGATCAGGCGAGCCAGTTCTCGGGTGGCGCCGTGCTGGCTGTAGTAAAGCACCAGGAGGTCTTGCATGGGGTCGTGGTCTTCCATCTGAGGTAAATTGCTAAGTCGCGCGCCGCAGCGCAAGCGGGTGCATGATAATGCAACTCTCCGCGGCTTGCCTGATCCGCGCTTTGCCATTATTTTGCCGGGATGCAAATGAGTCGAATCGAACCGTACCTGGGCTTTGCGCGCTTTCTGGCCCGCCGCATGGGCAGCCATCGCGTCGCGCAAGTGTCCGGCAGCCTGACCTTCACCACTCTGTTGGCGCTGGTGCCTCTATTCACCATCGCCTTGACGGTGATTTCCGCATTTCCGGTGTTCTCCGATCTGAGCACCCGTTTCAAGATCATGTTGTTGTCGACGCTGGTGCCGGAATTCGCCGGCAAGGTGATCACCGTCTACATGCGTCAGTTCGCCGACAACGCGGAGAAACTGACCGCGGCGGGCATCGTGATGCTGGGCGTGACCGCGCTGATGCTGATGTCCACCATAGACCGCACTTTCAATGCCATCTGGGGCGTGCGCCGTGGACGACCGCTATTGCAGCAGAGCATGGTGTACTGGACGGTGCTGACCCTGGGGCCGCTGGTATTGGGAGGCAGCTTGCTGGCCTGGCGCAGCCTGTTCAAGGTCAGCAAGTTCGACCATGCGCTGCCGGTGCTGGCCAATATGGTGGAGGCCGGCGGTTCCATCCTGCTGACCGCGCTGGTGCTGTCCTTGCTATACCGCATCGTGCCCAATCGCTTCGTGCCGATCAAGCACGCCAGCGTCGGCGCCTTGCTGACCGCCATCCTGCTGGAAGCCACTCGCGCCTTGTTCGGCTTCTACATCGGCCAGGTGGCCAATTACCAGTTGGTCTACGGCGCTTTCGCCAGTATTCCGATTTTCCTGCTATGGGTGTACTGCCTGTGGATGGTGGTGCTCAGCGGCGCGGTATTCACCGCCTCGCTGTCTTACTGGGAGGGCGATGCCTGGCGGCGCCGCTTCGAGCCGCGGCGGCGTTTTCTCGACGCGGTGGAGGTGTTGCTGCTACTGGACGAGGCACAGAGCCGTGGCGAACTGCTGAGCCCGGTGCAACTGCGCAGCCAGGTGAAAGTGGGCTACGACGAGCTGGGCGGCGTGCTGGACATGCTGATGTCGCGCGGCTTTGTGCAGAAAAGCCAGCGCGACGGCTGGGTGCTGGGCAAGCGGCTGTCGGCGATCTGCATGGTGGAGCTGTTCGAGCTATTCGTTTATCGCAGCGACAACTACCGCGACGATGACGTCGGCGTCGGGGTGGAAAATCTGCTGGGGCCGATGACGGCTGAACTTCAGTCGGTGACGCTGGAGGATTTCGCTCGCCGCGTCGGCCGGAAATAATCGCGATTTTCGTAAAAGGCCGGGCTTTCATTGTCCGGCCACCAGCCTGGAATGCCCAGCAGCGGCAGCGGCCACAGCGCGCGCGGCGCCGGCATGAAGTCGTCGTTGTCCAGCAGGCGCGCCAGTGCCTCGTCCAAGTACGCGAGGCGGCGCGCCTCTTCCCAAGCAAAGAATTCCGTCGGCACCTGCAGCGGCAAGGCCTTGCCGCACCAGCCTATATGCGGCCGCAGGCCGACTTCGAACAGCGCGTGACCGATGGCGTGGACGTCGATGCGCTGGCCCCAGTCGCCGCGGTGTTCCAGGAATAGGCGCTGCCATTCCAGATCGTCCAGCATCCGGCTGAAGGCGGAATCGGCGACGGCGATGATGATGCCGCATTCGTCCAGCAGCGTGGCGGCGTCGCGCAGTGGTCCGCGCTTGGTTTCGCCGCGGGCGATGGCGCGCAGGTGGCGGCGGTTCAGCGCCTGTTTGCTCAGCGGCCAGGCCAGCCAGGCCAAGGCGTTGAACCAGTCGTGCCAATTGCCGCGGCGGGTTGGAACCTCGCCGGTGTGGCCGATGTGCATCTCGTAATAGGCTTCCGGTTCCAGATCGCAAGCGAAGCGCAGCTGGGGCGGTAGCGCGTCAGGGCGCTGCCGGCGATAGCGCCGCAGCAACTGGTCGTAATCCGCTTGCTCCGGCCAGGTGGTGGGAGCGATCAGCGCGGCGGCGTCGCGGACGGGCAGATACAGCGGATGGGAGAGGTAGTCGGTTTGCCAGGCGCTCACGGTGGACATCTTGGGAAAAAAGGGTTCAAGCCGGCATTTTAGCGCAATAGCAGCAATTCCTCGCCGCTGATGCAGTTGCGGCCGCTATGCTTGGCTTGGTATAGCTGGCGGTCCGCCCGGATCAGCACCTCGTCTATATCGCTCTCGTCGGCGCGCAGCACGGCGACGCCGATGCTGACCGTGTATTGCAGCGGGCCGGTCTCGTCGCCGGGCAGGCGCGCTTCGGCGACCGCGCGGCGCAAGCGCTCCGCCGCCAGCAGCGCGTCCTCCATCTTGGTGTCCGGCAGCACCGCGGCGAACTCCTCGCCGCCCAGGCGGCCGCAGATATCCGTGCTGCGCAATACATTTCGGCAGTTTTGGGCGAAATGGACGATCACTTCATCGCCCTTGGCGTGACCATGACGGTCGTTGATGCTCTTGAAGTGGTCCAGGTCCATCATCAGTACCGCCAGCGATAGCTGGTAGCGGCGGTTGCGTTCGATCTCGCGACCAGCCAGCGCGATGAACTGGCGGCGATTGCACAAACCGGTCAGTTCATCCAGGGTGGCGAGCTGATACAGTTTTTTCTCATGGGCGTCGCGTTGCAGCGCGATGGCGATCAAGTGGGTGCTGCGCTGCGCCAGCTGCAGCTCCTCCGGCTCCGGCTGGTGCGGTTCCGGATGGTAGATGGCGAAAGCGCCGAGCAGACGACGGTCGCTGGAGAAAATGGGCGTGGACCAGCAGGCTTGCAAGCCGAATGGCGCGATCTGTTCGCGATAGCCGGCCCATAGCGGGCTGAACGCGATGTCTTCGACGATGACCAGGCTTTTGCGGTGGACGGCGGTGCCGCAGGAGCCCGCTTCGGGGCCGACCGGCACCTGCTCCAGCAACTGACGGTAGCCCGGCGGCAGGCTCTGGCCGGCGGCCAGCCGCAGCGTGTCTCCGGCGGCGTTCAACAACATGATGGAGCAGGCGCCGCGATTCAGCTGCGATTCCATCATCCGGCAGACCTGGTTCAGCGCGTCCTGCAGCGGCGCGTTGCCGGCGATCATCTCCATCACCGCGTTTTCCTCGGCCAGCAAGCGCTCGCTCTGACGGCTGTGGGTGATTTCACGCTCCACCGCCAGAATGCTTCTGAGGCCGCCACTGAGGTCGAACTCGGGAAACAGCCTGACTTCAAAGATCACGCGCCGGGCGGCTAGGTTCAGTTCCAGCTCAAAGCGGCGCGCTTCCCCGCTGGTGAGCAGCTTCGCGCATTCTTCGGCGAAGCCGGCGCGCGCGCTGTCCGGCCAGTCCTTGTCGTGGACGCCGCGGCCCAGATGTTCTTCGCGCGTCAGCGCCGAATAGCGGCCTACGCTGCGGTTGATGAACTGGCAGCGCAGCTCCAGGTCGTAGCGGGCGATGACGTCTTCCGAGTTCTCCACCAGGGTGCGGAATTCCTGCTCCCGCCGCAGCATCGCGGCTTCGGCGGATTTGCGCGCGGTGACGATCTGGCATAGCGCATGGATATGACTGATGCGGCCTTGTTCATCCTTGCGGAACTGGGTGCGCTGTTCCAGCCATTCCCAGTGGCCGTGTGGATGGCGCACGCGGAATTCCATGCCGCTGGCGCTTTCCTGGCGCTGTTCCGGGTGTTTGAGCAGGGCGGAGAACAAGGAGCGGTCCTCGGGGTGCAGCAATTCCAGCCAATGCGAGAATGCCAGTCTTTCCGCGTCGGCCGGCAAGCCCAGCAACGCGTGCAGCGCCTGGGGGGAGCCTTGCACGGTGCGGGCATCCAGATCGAACTCCAGTAAGCCCAGCCGCGCTTCTTGCAGCGCCAGCCGCCATGAGGCCAGTTCGTCGCCTGGCGCGTGGCCGGCGTGCTGCGTTTGTACTCGCAGCAATAGCAGGCCGGGCATGGCGCAGGGCAGCGGGAAGGCCTGCAGCTCGGCATGGGCCGCCAGCAGGCCGTCGCGGTGGCCGGGGTGGGTCGGGTCGAGCAGCAGCGCCAGATCATGAGCGCTGAAACCGCAGTCGGACAGCGGGCCGCCCTCGCGCGCCGACACCGGCGCATGCGCTGAGATCGCGAGCAAGCGACCGCCGGCATCCGCCAGCAACAGGGCTTGCGGGCTTTGCCGCACATGGCGATACAAGGCGGCGCGCCGCCTGCGTGCGAACCACAGACAGCCCAGCGCGGCGAGCAAGACCAGTAGGGGGACGGCCAGCGCCAGCTCCTGCATCCACCCCGGCGTCGCGGCCCGGGCGCTGTCGGCGGCAAGCAGGCATGGCAGGCCTGCCGCTGCGCGCAAGAGGCGGGATGGGCGGCGGGGGGCTGGGTTCAAATAGTTCTCCGGAGCGTGGCTGCGCGCAAAACCGCAATGATGGCATTCGTGCCAAGCCGCGCGCGTTTCGTCATATCGATAGCATCCGCCAGCGTCGTTTTTATGCAACAAATGCAGTATGCTGCAAACATCATCGCGGAGCTGGCCAAATGGATTACTTCCCTATCTTCCTTAAATTGCAAGGCGCATCCTGTTTACTGGTAGGGGGCGGCGAAGTGGCGCTGCGCAAGGCGCGCTTATTGATGTCCGCCGGCGCGGAACTGACGGTGGCCGCGCCGGAACTGGTGCCGGAACTGGCCGAGATGGCGCGGCGGGGGCAGCTGGAGCATTTGTGTTCCTGTTTCGAGCCGGCCCAGGTGCAAGGCCGTCGCCTGGTGGTGGCGGCAACCGATCAACGCGAGGTCAATCGCCAAGTGTCCACCGCCTGTCAGGCCTTGAATATTCCGGTCAATGTGGTGGACGACCCAGAACTGTCCAGCTATATCACCCCGGCCATCGTCGACCGTTCGCCGCTGGTGATCGCGGTGTCCACCGGCGGCGGCGTGCCGGTGCTGGCGCGTTTGATCCGAGGCCGGCTGGAGAGCCTGATTCCCAGCGGCTTTGGCCGGTTGGCGCGCTTTGCCGCCGGCTTCCGCGACCGGGTCAAGGCCGGCATTCCCGATGTCGAGCGCCGGCGCGCGTTCTGGGAGTCGGTGCTGGAGGGCCCGCTGGCGGAGGCGGTGATCAATGGCGACGAGGCCACTGCCGAGCAGGCGATGGCGCGGCGGCTGGAAGAGGCCGGCGCGCAGGCGCCTCGGGGCGCGGTCTATCTGGTGGGCGCGGGGCCGGGCAACCCCGACCTGCTGACTTTTCGCGCATTGCGACTGATGCAGCAGGCCGATGTGGTCCTGCACGACAATCTGGTGGCGCCGGAGCTGCTGGAACTGGTGCGGCGCGACGCCGAGCGCATCTATGTGGGCAAGGCCAGGGCCAATCACGCCTTGCCGCAAGGCGATATCAATCTGTTGATGGTCGAATTGGCGCAGCAGGGCAAGCGGGTGTTGCGGCTCAAGGGCGGCGATCCGTTCACCTTCGGGCGCGGCGGCGAGGAGATCGAGACGCTGGCCGCGCACGGCATCGCCTTCGAAGTGGTGCCCGGGGTCACTTCCGCCAGCGGCGCGGCCGCGTACGCCGGCATACCGTTGACTCATCGCGACCATGCGCAGTCGGTGACTTTCGTCACCGGCCACAAGCAAGATGGCAGCATTCACCTTGACTGGCCTGCGCTGACCCGGCCGGCCCAGACCGTAGTAGTCTACATGGGTGTGTCCACCGCGCAGGAGCTGTGCCGCGCCTTCATTGAGCATGGCAAGCCGGAGACGACGCCGGCCGCCGCCGTTGAATGGGCGACCACCGAGCGTCAACGCACGGTGACGGGCACGCTTGGGAATCTGCCGGAACTGATGTCCAGGCATAATATCGCGTCGCCCGCCTTGATCATTGTCGGCGAGGTGGTGGGATTGGCGGATAAGCTGGGATGGTTCCGACGAATAGAGAATACTGCTGATACAATGGCAGACTGACGTGTTGATCAACCTTTTTGCTGTAGCGGCCGGTTCGATATCGGCGGCGCTGCCAACATGAAGAATCAGGCATGGTAGGTGTATTGATAATCGCGCATGGCGACCTGGGGCGCAGCCTGGCGGATTGCGCCAGGCATATCCTGGGCCGAGAGCCGGAAAATCTGGCGGTGATGGCGGTCGACAAGACCGACGACCCGGAAAGCAAGCAAGCCGAGGCCCAGCTCCTGGTGGACCGATTGGACACGGGCGAGGGCGTGGTGATCCTGACCGATATGTATGGCGGCACGCCGTCCAATATCGCCAGCCGGCTGATCCGGCCGGGGCGGGTGGAGGCGGTGGCCGGCGCCAGCCTGCCCATGGTGGTCAGGGCCTTGTGCTATAGCAGCCAGCCGTTGGAAATCGTGGTCAGCAAGGCGATTACCGGTGGTCTGGAGGGTGTGCTTTATATCATTCCGGGGGAAGGCAATGCTGCGAACTGAAGTCGAAATCATCAACAAGCTTGGCCTGCATGCCCGCGCTTCCAGCAAGTTCACCCAGCTGGCCAGCCGTTTCAAGAGCGATATCTTCATCGCGCGCAATAATCGCCGCGTCAACGGCAAGAGCATCATGGGCGTGATGATGCTGGCCGCGGCGAAGGGCGCGACGGTGGAGCTGGAGGTGAACGGAGAGGATGAGCAACTGGCGATGGATGCCCTGGTGGCGCTGATCAACAACCGGTTCGACGAAGCCGAATAAGCGGAGCCTAAGGACGGGACGATGAGCATCATCCTGCACGGGGTGGCCATAGGCGGCGGCATCGCCATCGGTCGCGCCCATCTGATTTCGCGCAGCATGGACGATGTTGCGCACTATCTGCTGGAAGACGAAGAAGTCCCGGCGGAGTTGGCGCGCTTCGACGAAGCCATCCGCGATACCCGCAAAGAGCTGGAAATGCTGTGGGGCAGCATTCCGGAGAACGCGCCGGCGGAACTGGGCGCCTTCTTGTCGCTGCACATCATGCTGCTGGGCGACGTCACCATCTCGCGCGAACCGCGCGAAATCATAGAAAAACAGCATTGCAACGCCGAATGGGCGCTGAAGCTGCAATGCGAATCCCTGGTCGAGCAGTTCGATGCGATCGAGGAAGACTATCTGCGCGAGCGCAAGAACGATGTGCTGCAAGTGGTCGAGCGCATCTTCAAGAATCTGGACGGCGATGTGCCGCAGCTGCCGGCGCCGGAAGACCTGGTCGACGACCATATCCTGGTGGCGCACGACCTGTCGCCGGCCGACATGGTTTATTTCAAAGACTCGAACTTCGCCGCCTTCATCACCGATGTCGGCGGCGCCACCTCGCATACCGCTATCCTGGGCCGCAGCCTGGACCTGCCGTCGGTAATCGCGCTGCACCACTCGCGCGAGTTGATCCGCGAAGACGAGTTGATCGTCGTCGATGGCCTGCAGGGCGTGGTGATCATCAATCCGGACGATCTGGTGCTGGCCGAGTATCGGCGGCGACTGCGCGCCTGGCGCGACGCCCGCCGCAAGCTATCGTCGATCCGCAAGTCCAACGCCAAGACCCAGGACGGCACCGCGATCGAATTGCTGGCCAATATCGAGTTGCCGCAGGATGTGGAGGACGTGCGCAAGTCCGGGGCGGCCGGGGTCGGCCTGTTCCGCAGCGAGTTCCTGTTCCTGGGACGCGACACCCTGCCGGACGAGGACGAGCAGTACGAGGCTTATCGGCACGTGGCGGAAACCATGAAGGGGTTGCCGGTAACCATACGCACCATGGACCTGGGCGCGGACAAGAATCCCAAGTGGTTGAACCACGCGGTGGCGGACAATCCGGCGCTGGGGCTGACCGGCATCCGTCTGTGCCTGGCCGAACCCTTGATGTTCCGCGCGCAATTGCGGGCGCTGCTGCGCGCCTCGGTGCATGGCAAGATCAAGATCTTGTTCCCCATGGTCAATTCCTTGCCGGAGCTGAAGCAGGCGCTGGCGCAACTGGAGTACGCCAAGCAGGAACTGCGCGAGGAAAACATCGCCTACGCCGAGGACATCGAGGCGGGCGCGATGATAGAAATTCCGTCGGCGGCGCTGGTGGTGGGCAGCTTTCTCAAACACATCGACTTCCTGTCGGTGGGCACCAACGATTTGATCCAGTACACGCTGGCGATCGACCGCAACGACGACTCGGTCAGCCATTTGTACGATCCCATCCATCCAGCGGTGCTGAAGCTGATCCTGCACACCATCAAGTCGGGCATCAAGGGCGGGGTGCCGGTATCGGTGTGCGGCGAGATGGCGGGCGACGCCAGGCTGACGCGGCTGCTGCTGGGCATGGGTTTGCGCAAGTTTTCCATGCATCCGGCCAATCTGCTGGCGGTCAAGCAACAGGTGCTCAACACCCACCTGGACCAGATCGCACCGATTACGGCGCGCATGCTTAGAAGCGAAGACCCTGATAAAATCGCCGATCTTTTGCAACAACTGAATGCAGAGCCGGGTGTCTGATCCGGCTTTTTCCTTTTTATGCTGAACGATCCCATCGACCTGAACGCCGTGCGGCGCGTGCTTGTCATCAAGCTGCGCCACCATGGCGACGTGCTGCTGACTTCTCCGCTGTTCGCCGCGCTGCAGCAGCAGGCGCCGCATCTGGAGATCGACGCGCTGGTCTACCACGACACCCGGGAAATGCTGAGCCTGCACCCGGCCATGGGTCAGCTGCACACCATAGACCGCAATTGGAAAAAACTGGGCGTGCTGGGCCAGTGCCGCGCCGAACTGGGCCTGCTGAGCCGCTTGCGCGCTCGCCGTTACGACCTGGTGATCACGCTGACCGAGCATAATCGCGGCGCCTGGCTGGCGCGCCTGCTCGCGCCGCGTTGGTCGGTGGGGCCGGACGGCGATTATGGCCGTTTCTTCAAGAAGAGTTTCAGCCACCGCTATTTGCAGGTGCCGGGCAATCGCCGTCACACCATAGAAATCCACCTGGATGCGTTGCGGCGCATCGGCGTCTACCCAGACGCGGACCAGCGCGGCCTGGTCTTGGTGCCTGGGCATAACGCCGAGGCGACGCTGGCGGCCAAGCTGGCCGAGCGTGGTTTGCGGTCCGGTGAGTACATCCTGGTGCACCCGACCTCGCGCTGGTCGTTCAAGAGCTGGCCGGCGGAGAAAATGAGCGCTCTGATCGACGCCTTGAGCGCGCGTGGCGAACAACTGGTGCTGTCGGCTGCGCCCAGCGCGGAAGAGATGGCGATGATCGCCGAGATCGAAGCGCGCTTGCAACGGCCGGTGGCCAGCCTGGCCGGTCAGCTGAGCCTGAAAGAGCTGGCGGCGGCGATAGACCAGGCGCGCTTGTATATCGGCGTGGATTCGGTGCCCATGCATATCGCCTCGGCGATGAAGACGCCTTGCGTCGCGCTGTTCGGCCCGTCCGGCGATGTCGAATGGGGTCCGTGGCAGGTGCCGCACCGGGTGGTGTCGGAGCCCATGCCCTGTCGTCCTTGCGGCAACGCCGGCTGCGGCGGTGGCTGGCAAAGCGAATGCCTGCAGCGCATCGAAGTGGGGACGGTGCTGGCGGCGGTGGACGCGGTATTGAGGGAAAGCGTGTGAAGCGACTGGCGATTATCCGGCAGAAATACAATCCGGCTGGGGGCGCGGAGCGCATCGTCAGCGCCATCGTCAAGCAATTGCAAGCCGGCGGCGAGCTCAGCCCGCTGTTGATCAGCCGCAATTGGGAAAGCCTGCCAGGCGTGGAGGCGCTGCGGGTCAAACCGTTCTACGTGGGCAGCGTCTGGCGCGACTGGGGCTTTGCCCGCGCCGCGCGTGCCGCGTGGCGACAGGCGGGCGCCGACCTGGTGCAATCGCACGAGCGCATCCCCGGCTGCCATGTGTTTCGCGCCGGCGACGGCGTGCACGCGGCCTGGCTGGACGCGCGCCTGGAAGGGCGGCCATGGTGGCGACGGCTGAGCACTTTCTGCAACCCTTATCATCATTACATGCTGCGCACCGAGCGCGCGATGTTCCGGCATTCGGCGCTGCGCGCGGTGATCTGCAATTCGGCCTTGGTGCGCGACGACGTGGTCGGCCGTTTCGGCGTGGACCCACGGCGCTGCGCGGTGATTCACAACGGGGTGGACAGCGATTTCTTCAATCCGGCCGCCGCGCGCGAGCAGCGCGCCGTGCTGCGCGAGCAATACGGCATTCCACCGCAGGCGCCGGTGCTGGTCTATGTCGGCTCCGGCTTCGAACGCAAGGGCGTGGCCCAGGCGCTGCGCGCCATTGCGCCGCACGCGGCCGTACATCTGGTAGTGGTCGGTGGCGACAAGAAGCTGGCGCATTATCAGCATCTGGCGGCGCAGCTGGGGGTGTCCGAGCGCGCGCATTTCACCGGCCCGCAGCGCGATGTGCGCAGCCACTATGGGCTGGCGGACGGCTTTATTCTGCCCACCGTGTACGAGCCCTTCGGCTCGGTGGTGGGTGAGGCGATGGCCTGCGGATTGCCGGTGCTGACCAGTACTCGCTGCGGCGGCGCGGAGCTGCTGGAACCTGGACTGACTGGTTGGCTGGCCGCGGCGCGTGACGACGAGGCCTGGCGGCGCAATGTGGCGGCCTGGCTGGCCGTGCGCGACGATTGGCAGCGTCGAGGCGAACTGGCGCGCGAGCGCGTGCGCGGTTTGAGTGAGGCGCATATGGTGGCGCAGATGTTGGCGCTGTATCGCGATTTGCTGTCCGCCGAAGAGGCATCGAGATGAGGCCGGGACGTTTTCCCGGACGCTTGCTGATTTTCGCGGCGCTATTGCTGCGTCTGCCCTTGCAGTGGCTGCGCCGCAAGCCGAGCGCTGCGCGCACACGCCGAGTGCTGATCCTGCATCAATTCCTGTTGGGCGATGCTTTGATGGCGACCAGCCTGTTGGCCAAGGCGCGTGAGCAGTTCCCCGGGGCGGAGATCGTGCTGGCTTGCCCGCCGGGGCAGGCGCCCTTGTATGCGACGCGGCCATACGGTATCCGTGCCTTGGCCTGGCAGCCGCGCGATTTCGCCTCAATCCGGCGACTGTTCGCCGAAGCGCGTTTCGACATCGTTTACTTGATGGGCGAGAACCGGCTCAGCTTCCTCGCCCGCGCCATCGGTGCGCGTTGGGTGGTTGGCTTTGCTGGTGAAACACCACGCTACAAGAACTGGCTGCTGGACGAGGCGGTGGCGTATGCGGATCAGCCGGAAGCCTGGACCGATACCGCCGCGCGCTTGATTGACGGCCCCGAGCCCCAGCCGTTTCGTTTGCAGGATTGGCCGGTAGCAGTTGAAGGGTTGCCGCCCGTGCCGCCGCGCTTCGTCGTGCTGCATGTTGGCGCGAGTTCGGCGACCCGCTTCTGGCCCGCGGCCAGTTGGAACCGGGTCGCGGCCACGGTCCGGGCTTGCGGCTGCGTGGTGCTATGGTCATGCGGACCGGGAGAGCTGCATTTGCTGTCGGCCGTCGAGGCGGGGCCGGACGATATCGTGATGGCCGGCACGCTGAGCCTGGCGCAATTGCGCGCGGTGTTGAGCCGCGCCCGCGCCTGCGTGTGTCCGGACACCGGCATTGCGCATCTGGCCAAAGTGGCGGGCGCGCCTTTGCTGATGCTGTTTGGGCCGGGCAGTGAGACTTTGTTCGGCGCAAGCCGGTTTTTCGCCGGCTTCACCTGCGTAGGCGTTGGCCCGGCGTGGTTTCCCTGTCGCAATCAGCGCAGCGTGCATTATCGCGATGTCGATTGGGCCTTGCGCTGCTCGCGCCAGGCTGGAACCGAGGCCGGTCGTTGTCCGGATGCTCAATGCATGAGGGCGATTCCTGTGCAGGCGGTGCAGATGGCGCTTGCTGGTTTATTGGATGGGAAAGTCGTGGGGAATAATAATGACTGAGTTTGACTTGAAGCCGGCGCAGCCGCGCTGGCGTAGCGTGCATTGCTTGTTGCTGGGCTGCGTATTTCTATTCTTCGCCACGGGCATGACGGTCAAGGGCGGCACCAATATCTTTCTGTTTCTGGCGACCTTGCTCTCCCTGCCCTTATTGAAGGATGGAGTCTATAACCGCTGGAGCTGGAGCCTGCTGCTGGTATTCGCGCTGCCGCTGGCGTTTACGGCGGCCCAGCTGGTGTTAGGTATGCCCATGGTTGAGCACAAGGCGATGGATGCGCCGTCGCGCTTCTTCTTGGCTGCCATCTGTCTGTTCGCATTGGCTCGTTTAAGTGGCAGGAAGCTGGCTCTAGCTTGTTGGGGAGCCTTGTTCGGTGCCTTGGGTACGATGGTATGGGGTTATGTTAGCACCCATATCCCTGAATATTATTGGGCGGATGGAAGTCGGGCGTGGAATCAGTTCAGTAATCCCATTCCCTTCGGTGTCTTGTCGGTGATGCTGGGCTTCATCGCCTTGGCTTTGCCGTTGTCGCCGCAATGGGCCAAGTGGAAAAGCCTGCTGTGGGCGGCCAAGTTACTGGGTTTGCTTGCCGGCCTGGTCGCCGCTTATTGCTCCGGTTCGCGGGCTCCGTTTCTGATCGCGCCACCACTACTGTTGGTTGCCTTGTTGGGCATGTCGCACTGGCGCGCGGGTCGGGTTCTGGGGGTACTGGTTGTGATACTACTGTTAGCGGGTGGGCTGGTGATGTCGACGCCGAATCGCCTGCATGAGCGTATTAATGAAGGTATCCACGATTTGAGTGTCTATCAGCAGAGTCCAGATTCCTCAATGGGGACGCGGCTGGTGATGTGGCAGCAGGCAATCGACATTATCCGCAAACATCCGTTAGCTGGGGTCGGCAAGCAAGGCTATTTCAACGAGGTCAACGCTAGGATCAAGCAGGGCACGGCTCCGGACCTCATTCGCAAAGCTCCGCATCCGCATAATGAGATCTTGAACATGGGGGTGGAAATGGGCGTGCCTGGAGTCGCTGTGGGGTTGTTACTGTTCTTACTGCCTGCTGCCTTGTTCTTCCCCCGGTTGCGTGCAAACGACGAATGGACCCGCTTCGCGGCAACGGGCGGCAGCATGGTGGTGGCGGGCCAGTTCACAGCAGGCCTGATGGATACTTATTTCTGGATCGTGTCGCAGACCGCGTTCTATGGCATGTTGGTGGCGGTGTTCGCCGCCATCATCCTGGCGCGGCGGCGGGAGTTGGCGGCAGCATGAGTGTTAGCGTGCTGTTCACCGAGTCTTCCTCCAATGTCGGCGGCCAGGAACTGCAGCTGATGCAGCAGATGCGCGAGCTGGGGGAGCGAGGGTTCAGGCCGATGCTGGCCTGCCGGCCGCAGAGCCGGGTGATGGAGGTCGCGTGTCAGCGCGGACTTGAGGTGTTGCCGCTGCGTTTTCGCAACAGCCTGCACCTGCCATCCATTCTCGCGCTACATGGTTGGATGCGACGTCATCGTCCGCGACTGGCCATCTGCCATAGCGGTCACGACAGCAATAATCTGGCCATTGCCGCGCGGCTGATGGGGCGTGGCCGGCCTTTCCTGCTGCGCTCGCGCACCTATCAGCCGGGCAAGGCCTCGGCCTGGAGCTATAACCAGCTGGTGGACGCGACCATGTTGCCCAGCGCTTATTTGAAGCGTTGCTTGTTGGAGAATCCGGCGATACGGGCCGACAAACTGCATGTGGTCTACCCCGGCATCGATTTCGCCGCCCTGGATCAGGCCGCCGCGCAGCCCTTGCCGGCAGCGTTGGAGCAATGGTTGTCCCGTTCTTCCGGTCCTCTGCTGGTGCAGGCGGCGATGCTGCGCGGCGAAAAGGGACATAGGACGGTGTTGGCGGCCTTGGCCTTGTTGAAGGACAAGTGGCCCGATGTGCGTTATCTGATCGCTGGAGAAGGGCCGGAGCAGCAGGCGATCGCCGAACTGGCGCGGCAGTTGGGCTTGCAGGATAGAGTCTTGCTCGCCGGCGTGGTCAGCCCGGTGGCGGCCTTGTTGGCGCGCGCCGACCTGGTCTTGATGCCATCCAGCTACGAGCCCTTAGGCATGTCGCAGATCGAGGCGCTGGGCTTGGGTGTTCCGGTGCTTGCCAGCGACACCGGAGGCATTCCGGAAACCATGCGCCACGGTGAAACCGGAATGCTGGTGGCTCCGGAGGATAGCGCCGCCTGGGCGGCGGCTATCGATCAAGCTCTGACCCAGCCGGCGCTGATGAAAGCCTGGGCGCAAGCCGGACGCGACGATGTGCGTTCGCGCTTCGCCCCTGAGCGGAATTTGCGGCAGATCCTGACCTTGAGCGGATTGGACGCGATGGGCGTTTGATGCCCATGTTGATGACCGCCCGCGCATGCGGGCATTGTGATGATGGAAACGGATGAAGCATTCTTTGCAAAGCAATTGGGCGATCTATCGTCGCTTGCTGGGGTATTTGGGCCGCTACTGGAAGGTATTCCTGATCTCGCTGGTGTCGATGACGGTGGCGGCGCTGACCGAGCCGGCCTTCGCTCGACTGATGAAGCCGCTCATCGACAGCGGCTTCGTCAATCGCGATCCAGAAGCCATCGCCTGGGTGCCCTTGGCCATCATCGGCGTATTCGCGGTGCGTGGCGTCACCAGCTTCATCAATGAATACACCTCAAGCTGGCTGACCGGCCACTTGGTGCAGACGCTGCGAGAGCAGATGTTCGCCAAGATGCTGCGTCTGCCGGTGCAGTACTACGCCGACAATCAATCGGGCCGCTTAGTGTCGCGGGTTTCCTACGATGTCAATCAGGTCACCGAGGCCGGCTTCAGCGTGATCACGGTCACGGTCAAGGATGGCGTCACCGCGGTCAGCCTGCTGGCCTGGCTGCTGTATATAGATTGGCAGCTGACCTTGATCTGCCTGCTGGTGTTGCCGGTGGTGTCCTTGTGCATGCGGGTGGTGGGCAAGCGCTTGCGCAATCTGTCGCGCGAGAATCAGCAGAACATGGCCTTGCTGACCCAGGTGCTGGGCGAAGGCATCGATTGTCAGCGCGTGATCAAGGTTTATGGCGGCGAGGCGCGCGAGAGCCGGCGTTTCCACCAGGCGGCGGCCGCGATTCGGCGCAACGCGGTCAAGCAGAGCGCGGCCACCTCGGCCAATACCGGCCTGACCCAATTGATGATAGCTTGCGCGCTGGCGGCCATTCTGTATTTCGCCACGCTGCGTGCCCAGGGCGGGGCTTTCACCGCCGGCGATTTCATGTCCTTTCTGACCGCGATGATGCTGTTGTTCGCACCGGTCAAGCGTATCACCGGCATTGCCCAGGCGATGCAGCGCGGCTTGGCCGCGGCGGAGTCGGTATTTGAATTCCTCGATCTGCCGGAAGAGCCGGATCATGGTCATACCGCCTTACCGAGCACACGCGCCAAGCTTTCCCTGTCTCAGGTGGGCTTTCGCTACCCATCGGCGGAGCGCCAGATCTTGCGCGACATCAATCTGCAGGTGCAGCCTGGAGAGACCGTGGCCTTGGTGGGCTCGTCCGGCAGCGGCAAGACCACGCTGGTCAGCCTGATTCCACGTTTTTACGACCCGGATCATGGCGAGATCCGCCTGGATGATGTGCGGCTGCAGGATATTCCCTTGCATGAACTGCGTCGGCATATCGCGTTGGTCAGCCAGGACGTGGTGCTATTCAACGACAGTGTCGCCGCCAATATCGCCTACGGTGTTGACGAAGTCAGCCGTGAGGCCTTGGTGGAAGCCGCGCGCGCGGCCAATGCGCTGGAGTTCATCGAGGCGATGCCGGAAGGCTTCGACACCTTGATCGGCGAAAACGGCGTGCGCCTGTCCGGTGGCCAGCGCCAGCGGCTGGCGATCGCCCGCGCCTTGTTGAAGAACGCGCCGCTGTTGATTCTGGATGAGGCGACATCGGCCTTGGATACCCAATCCGAGCGCCTGGTGCAGAACGCGCTGGAAAACCTGATGAAGAACCGCACCACCATCGTGATCGCCCACCGTTTGTCTACGATCGAGAGCGCCGACCGCATCGTGGTGATGCACCAAGGCGAGATCGCCGAAGAGGGCACGCATGCGCAGCTGATCGCGCGCGCGGGACTCTACGCCAAGCTGCATAGCTTGCAGTTCAAGGATGAGGATGCGGCGGAGGACTGAGCATTTGCGACGGCGATAATAAAACGGCCAAGGCATCCGCCTTGGCTGTTTTGTATTGAGGAATACGGTTCAGAGCTTGACTTCGAACAGCGGATCTTGCGGCGCTAGGCGGCGGCCGTTTTCCTGTATGGTGTGCCAGACCGGCTGGCCTTGGACTTGCGCTTGAACATCGCGCGCCAGCAAGCAGTAGGCCTCGCGGTTGCATTCGCTGGAATAGGCTCGCAGCAGCGTGACTTTTGCCGGCAGGTCATCCGGATTGTCGCGCAGCGAGTCTTTCAGCACCCGCACCGCATCGCTGGTGCGGCCATAGGCGAGAAAGACCTCGGCTTCTCCCACCGGGTCAATGCCGCGCTGACGCGGCTTGGTGTAGCGTAATTTCTTCCATAAGAATCGCAGGGCGTAGTAACTTGCCATCAGTCCGAAGCTGGCGGCAAACGCGCTCAACGCAACCATGTGGTCTCCCCTTCCGCTTTGCGGCGAATTGATTCCGCTGGCAAACCCCGTCGCGTTGTGCGCTATGGCCTCAATCACGATGCCGGATATTGCCCGCAGTCGTTCTCATCTCCAGTAGATTCATTATTCTGATGAAGTGGCGCGAGCGGCAATCCGTAAAAATCCTTATCGAATCTGTACTTATATTGTTTTCGCTCTAACTGTTTTCATTCAGTATTTTTTCGAGTATCGCAGAGGATAAGCCTGGCTGGATAGCGGCTTGGCCCAATTGTTGCAATAGCACAAAGCGGATGGTGCCTGCCTCGACCTTCTTGTCATGGCTCATCAACTCCAGCCAGCGCGCCAGCGGCATGGCCGGGCTCTTCACCGGCAGGCCAGCCGCGGCGATCAGCGCGCGCACGCGCTCAAGCTCCGCCGGCGTGAGCCAGCCCAGCTCGGCGGAGGCGGCCGCTGCCAGCACCATGCCGGCGCCGACGGCCTCGCCATGCAACCAGACGCCGTAGCCCAGGCCGGCCTCGATGGCGTGGCCGAAGGTGTGGCCGAGGTTGAGCAAGGCGCGCACGCCTTGTTCTTTTTCATCCTGGCCGACGATGTCCGCCTTCATTTCGCAGCTGCGCTTGACCGCGTATTGCAGCGCGTCGGGGTCGCGCGCGCGCAACCGCGGCATATTGTCTTCCAGCCAGCTGAGAAAGGCGGCGTCTCCGAGCAGGCCGTATTTGATCACTTCGGCGAGACCGGCGGACAGTTCACGCTCAGGCAGGGTATCCAGCAGCGACATATCGGCGATCACCGCTTGTGGCTGATAGAAGGCGCCTATCATATTCTTGCCCTGCGGGTGGTTGATCGCGGTCTTGCCGCCAACGGAGGAATCGACTTGCGCCAGCAGGGTGGTGGGGATCTGGATGAAGGGCGCTCCGCGCTGATAGCAGGCGGCGGCGAAGCCGGTCATGTCGCCGATGACGCCGCCGCCCAGCGCGATCAGGGTGGTCTTGCGCTCGGCATTGCGCGACAGCAATGCGTCGAAAATCAGATTCAGCGTGTTCCAGTCCTTGTGCCGCTCGCCGTCCGGCAGCACGATGGAGAAGGATTCTATCTGGTGCTGGGTCAGCGCTTGTTGCAGCCGGGCCAGATACAGCGGCGCCACGGTCTCGTTGCTGACGATGGCGACCTTGGGCAAGGGTAGATGCGGTAGCAGCAATTCGACCTGTTCCAGCAAGTCCCGGCCAATGTGAATAGGGTAACGGGTATCAGGCAGGATCAGGTCTAGGCTTATCACAATCAGCTTCCTTGTGCGGGGCGGTGTTTGGGGGGGAGACCAGCCAGTTGCTCCATTAGGCGCGCAACCAACAGGCTGACATTCTGTTGCGTGGTGTCGACGACGATGTCGGCCACTTCGCGGTAGAGCGGGTCGCGCTCCTGGAACAGGCTTTCCAGTTTGGCGCGTGGATCGGCGATCTGCAGCAGTGGGCGGTTTTTGTCGTGCAGGGTGCGGGCGAGCAGATCGTCTATCGTCGCGCGCAGATAGATCACGGTGCCGTGGGCCGACAGGCAGGCGCGGTTTTGCGGACGGATGACGGCGCCGCCGCCGGTGGCCAGCACGATATTGTCCAGGCGGGCTAGGTCGGCGATGACCGAGGTTTCCCGGTCGCGGAAGCGCAACTCGCCTTCGATGTCGAAGATGGTGGCCACGCGCACGCCGGTTCTGGCCTCGATCTCGTGGTCAGAATCGTAAAAGGTTCTGTCGGTGCGACGTGCCAGTGCGCGGCCCACCGTGGTCTTGCCCGCGCCCATCAAGCCGACCAGAAAAAAATTGCCTGCCAGTTTCTCCATGGCAGGCATTGTAGCCGAGCTTGGCCGCTCTGTCTTTCGGCGTCGCAGCAGCGTGAAAACGGCGGCAGGCGCCGCCGTTTTACTGATTGTTGCCGCTCAGATCGTCGACCACCCTGGGGGTGATGAAGACCAGCAACTCGGTACGGTTATCGTATTTTTGTGAACTGCGGAACAAGGCGCCCAGGATGGGAATATCACCCAGCAGCGGCACTTTGTTGACGATGTCGCTGATCTGTTGCTGGTAGATGCCGCCAATCACTACCGTGCCGCCATTTTCCACCAGTACCTGGGTGTTGACCTTCTTGGTGTCCAGCGCCGGTGTGCCACCGACGGTCAGCGTGGGGCTGACGCTGTCCTTGTTGACCTTGATGTCCAGCATCACGTGATTGTCCGGTGTGATCTGCGGTTTCACATTCAGGCTGAGCACCGCTTTTTTGAACGAGGTCGAGGTCGCGCCGCTGGACGAGGCTTCCTGGTAGGGGATCTCGGTGCCTTGTTCTATCGTGGCTTCCTGCCGGTCCGCGGTCATGATGCGCGGACTGGAGATTACCCGTCCCTTGTTCTCGGTCTGCAGCGCCTGTAGTTCAAGGCCGATGATGGCGGACTTGCCCACGCTGTAGAGCGCGGTCAGCGAGCCGGCGGGGTTGGTGATGGGCAGGTTGACGCCGGGGGCAATGACATAGGGCGTCTGCGTGGCATTGCCGACGATGCCCATCCTCCCGTTGGCGTTGGTGATGGCGTTGGTGAGGCCGCCGCCGGAAATGATGCCGTTGCTGGTTACCCGGTCGTAGGACAGTTTGACGCCCAGATTGCGGCTCCAGTTGTCGGTGGCCTCAACGATGCGCGCCTCGATCAGCACCTGTTTCACTGGCACATCGGTCTTGCCTATGATGTCGCGGATCTTGTCTATGGTGCTGCCGGTGTCGTTGATGATCAGCGTATTGGTTTTGGGGTCGATCAGCGCGCTGCCGCGCTCGGTCAGGATGCTTTCCTTCTTGCCGGTGGTATTCGTGCCGTCCAGCACCTTCTTGAAGTCCTCGGCCGAGCGGTAGCGCAGCACGAAGGTTTCCGAGCGCACCGGCTCCAGCGTGGCCAGTTGCTGTCTGGCTTCCTGCACTTGCTTGTCGCGCGCCAGCAATTCCTCGCGCGGCGCGATCTGGATGATGTTGCCGGCGCGACGTTGATCCAGGCCCTTGGTTTGCAGGATCAGGTCCAAGGCCTGGTCCCAGGGCACGTCCTTCAATCGCAGCGTGATATTGCCGCTCACCGTGTCGCTGGTGACGATATTGAGGCCGGTGAATTCGGCGATCACCTGCAAGACGGTGCGCACTTCTATGTTCTGGAAATTCAGCGACAGCTTGTCGCCCTTATATTGCGGCTTTTGATTGTTGTCGGCGGCGCTGGCGGATTCGGGCGTCGGCCGTCTTACTTCCACCACCAATTGGCCATCGGTCTGGTAGGAGGAGAAGTCCCAATCGCCCTGGGGCTGAATCTGGATGCGGCTGTTGCCGCCCTGGTTGCGGGCATCGATCTTGGCCACCGGGGTGCCGAAGTCGGCAACATCCAGCCGGCGCTGGTTCTGCCTATCCAGTTGCGCGCCCAGCACGTCGACCAGCAGCTGCTTGCCTTCGCGACGGATATCGACCGGGGTGCTGGCGGAGGGCAACTTGATTTCCACCCGGCCCTCGCCATTCTTGCCGCGACGGAAGTCCAGCGCCAGGGCTGGAGCATTGGCGGCCAGCGGCTGGCTGGGGCGCGCGGCGACTTGGGCGCCGACGGCGGGTCGTTCCACCGGTGTCGCGGATTGGGCGGCGCTGCCCAGGTTCGGATTCAGCGTGACCAGCAGCATATTGCCGGACACGGTGCTGCTGTACAGCGCATTGCGGCTCAGGCTCAGCACCAGCCGCGAGCGGCCGTTGGCCTCCACCGCCACCGCCGATTTGACCAGCGAGCCGCCCAGGTCCTGTTGCGGCTTGGCCATTTTGACGCTGGCGCCGGCGAAATCGAAGGCGATGCGCGGGGGATTGGCGATCGCGAAACTATTGGGCTGAACCGCGGGACCATCGAAGCTGATTTTCAGCACTTGCTGATCGCCGTCGCCGTTCGCCAGCTGGATGGCGGTAATCGCGGGCCCGGCGGCGGCGCAGCTGAACAGCAGGGACAGGCCCAGCCCCGACAACAGTTTGATGGAGTGCTTGCTCATTTGTTCTGCCCTTGTTCGTCCAGGTACAGGCTGGTGTTGCGCTGCACCCATTCTCCGTTCAAATCTTCCACGGTTTCAGTCAGTTCGATTTCGGTGTCGCCGATCTTCTTGATCCGGCCGAAATTGGGTCCGACGAAGTTGCCTGCCTGTACCCGGTAGACCGCGCCTTCCGGCGTGCGCACCAGGCCGTAGTTGGTGCCGCTGCGGCGGATGACGCCCACCACCGCCAGCTTGTCCAGATCATAGCTTTCCAGCGCCTCGCGCGGCCGCTTCATATCCGGCGCGTTGGCCTGGTTCTGATTCTTGGCCGCGGCCAGTTTTTGCGCGTTGAACGGGTCGAGCAAGTCGAAAGCCTGGTAGGCGAAGGGCTGATAAGACTGTGCCTGCGGCAGCGGCTCAATCTGGCCGCGCAAGCCTTGGGTGCTGGTCTGCATCCATAATCGCAGGTCGTCGGTATCGCCGCTGCCGCAGGCGGCGAGCAAGAAGGACAGTACGCAAGCGAGAGTTCTTTTCATGGTGTTGGGACTCACTTGTGGGCGACCGCCTGCGCAGACCGCTCTTCGGGCTCCAGCGCGCGGAAGGTTTTGGCGGTGGCATCCATGGTCAGGCGGGCGCCTTTGGTGTCCGGAGTCAGGCTGATGTCGGAAATGGTGACGATGCGCGACAGCTGCGCCACATCGCTGACGAAGGCGGCGAGGTCGTTATAGCTGCCGGTCAGGCGGATGGTGATCGGCACTTCCGCCATCTCGGCCGTCTTGATTTCGGGATTGGGCCGGAACAGCTCGAACTGTAGCCCGCGGCCGAGACCGGCCTGGTTGATCTCGGTCAATAGCGTGTCCATATTCGACTTGGTCGGCAACTGCTTCAACAACACGCCGAAGGAGGCGTCGATTTCCTTCAACTGCTGTTGCAGCGCGTCCAGGTTGACCGCCTGGCGTTTCTTGTCGAGATAGGTCTGCTTGAGCTGCTCCTCTTGCTGCTTGGCGGCGTTGAGCCGGTCCAGTTCGTCTCCCAGCACGAAGAAATAGCCGAGGCCGATAAAGCAGGCGACCAGTAGCGCCAAGGCGATGGCCTGACCTTGCGCCGGCCAGTTGGCGATATCCTTGGGGTCCAGCGTGCGCAGTTCGTCCAGCGTCATGGCTTGGCTCCCGGTGTGGCGGCGGGCTGGCCGCTCTTGGCCGGAGCGGGTTCGCGCAGGCTGCTGTTCAGGGTGAATTCGTTGACGCGCTGATTATTGATGCTGGAGGCTTTCACCTCGATCAACACCGGGGCGTCGAAGACATTGGACTGCGCCAGGCTGCGCATATAGTTGGAGACGCGGGCGCCGGACAGCGCGTAGCCAGACAGCGTGAACTGGTTGCCGGTCTGCTTGAAGCTTTTCAAGTAGACGCCGTCCGGGGTTTGCCGCACCAGTTGGTCGAATACGTGCACGCCTTCATTGCGGCCCTGTTCCAACCGTTCCACCAATTGCTTGCGCGATAGCAGATCATCGCGCTGCTTCTTCAGCGTGCCGATATTCTTGATCTGATTGTCCAATTGGGCGATTTCGCCTTGCAGGAAGTCATTGCGCTGCTGCTGATGGGACAGCCGGCTGCCGATGATCAGGTAGCTGAGCACCACCAGCGCCAGAGATGCGACCAGGGTTAGGCCCAGCAGCACCTGGAAGCGCAATCTATGCGCGGCTTTCTTTTGTTCGCGGTGCGGAAGCAGGTTGATGCGTATCATCAGTCGAACCTCCGCATGGCCAGTCCACAGGCCACCAGCAACGCGGGCGCGTCCATCAGCAACTCCTTCAGGCGGATATTGCCGGACTGCACCATGGTGCTGAACGGATTGGCTATCATGGTGCTGATCTGGGTGCGGCCGGCGACGGCGTCGTCCAGCCCGGGCAGCATGCTGCAGCCGCCGGCCAGCAGGATGTAGTCGACGCGCAGATATTGCGACACGCTGACCGTGGTGTAGAAGAATTGCAGCGCGCGCTGGATTTCCTGGGCCAGGGAGTCGACGAAGGGGTGCATCAGCTCGGATTCGTAACCGTCCGGCAGGCTCATGCCGCGCTTGCCGCTTTCAGCCTCTTCGTAGCTGATGCCGTAGCGGCGCTGGATGTCGCGCGTCAATTGCTGGCCGCCGAACACCTGTTCGCGGTAATAGACCTGCTGATTATTGCGGATGATATTGCAATGGATGCGGCTGGCGCCGATGTCGAACAAGGCGAAGGTCTGGTTCATGCCCTGTTCCGGCAATTGCTGCTCGATCTGCTCGAAGGCGGTCATCATGGCGAAGGACTCGACGTCCACTACCTGGGCGCGCAGGCCGGCCATTTCCACCACCGCCACGCGCTCCTCCACTTTTTCCTTGCGGGCGGCGCACAGCAGCACTTCCAGGTCATCTATGCTGGCCGGCGCCGGGCCCAGCACCTGATGATCCAGATTCACTTCTTCCAGCGGGAAGGGAATGCTCTGATTGGCTTCTGCTTCGATCAGTTCGGACAGATTGTCGGTCTGGCTGACCGGCACCAGCAGTTTTTTGTAAATCGCCATCGAGGTCGGGATGGCGATAGCGACGTGGCGGGTGGGGCTGCCCAAGCGTTTCCAGGCGCGACGCAGGGTTTCGGCAATGCCTTCTATCTCCACCAGATTACCGTCGCTGATCGCATCCTTGGGCAAGGCTTCGATCACATAGCGCTCGACTTGGCAGTTCTTTCCTGCGCGGGACAGCTCCACCAATTTGATCGCGGTGCTGCTGATATCCAGCCCGAGCATGGGAACGTTCTTGGCTTTCCCCAATCCAAGAGGTTCTAGCCAGGACGGGGCGATTTTAAGTTTGTCGATAAGCATCAGGTGCCTCGATTGGTCCTATGCGACAGTTTTTTGGCGTGTCGCTGCCATTGTTTGTCTTGCGCGCTTTCACAAGACGTTATAATCCGGTTTCCAGTGAAAGCCCATTGTAAATATGCTAAGACGAATCCTCGCAATACTTGCAGGTCTGTTTCTAGGTGGAGCCGTATTGGTTGCTGGCGCAGGCGCCATTGCAATCATCATAACCTACCCTCGCTTGCCGAGTCTTGATGTACTGACGGACTATCGTCCAAAAATCCCGCTTCGCGTTTATTCGGCCGACAATCAATTGATAGGGGAATTTGGCGAGGAGCGTCGTTCGTTTTCCCGCATCCATGAAGTGCCGCAACTGATGAAACAGGCGGTGATGGCGGCCGAGGACGAGCGCTTCTACCAGCACAGCGGCGTCGATTACGTCGGCGTGGTGCGCGCCGCGGTCGGCAATCTGGTGTCCGGCCATGCCCGTTCCGGCGCCAGCACCATCACCATGCAAGTGGCCAAGAATTTCTTCCTGTCCAGCGAAAAAACCTTTACCCGCAAATTCAACGAAGCGCTGCTGGCCTTCAAGATCGAGCACACGCTGACCAAGGACCAGATCCTGGAGTTGTATTTCAACCAGATCTATCTGGGGCAGCGCGCCTATGGCTTCTCCGCCGCGGCCCAGGCCTATTACGGCAAGCCGCTGGCGGATCTGTCTGTGGCTGAAATGGCGATGCTGGCCGGCCTGCCCAAGGCGCCGTCCGCCTACAACCCCATCGTCAATCCGGACCGTGCCCGCCTGCGCCAGCAATACGTGCTGCGCCGGATGCGCGAGCTTAATTTCATCACTCAGGAACAATACGACGCCGCGGTGGCCGAGCCGATGAAGCTTGCTAGCCAGAGCGCGGACAGCAGCAGCCAGCCGGCGCAATATGTGGCGGAAATGGTGCGGCAGGCGATGTACGAGCGTTACAAGGAGTCCGCCTACACCGAGGGCTTCAAGGTCTACACCACGCTGGACAGCCGCCATCAGAAGTGGGCTTACGACGCCTTGCGCGCCGGCCTGGTCGATTACGACCGCAAGATGGGCTATCGCGGCCCGGAAAGCGTGGTGGAGTTGTCCGGCGTGGAAGGCGAGCAGCAGACCGAGGCGCTGGACGACGCGATCAGCGAATTGCGCGACAGCGGCGATATGCTGCCGGCCATCGTGCTGTCCGCCAGCCCGGCGGAAGTTCGTGCTTATATGCGCGGCGGCAAGGTGGCGGTGATCAAGGGCAGCGGCCTGGATTTCGCGCGACGCGCGTTGGGCGGCAAGGTCAGCGCAGCGCAGCAGATCCGTCGCGGTTCGGTGATCCGCATCCGCGCGCATGAAAAAGGCTATTGGGAAATCGTGCAGATGCCGGAGGTGGAAGGCGCTTTCGTGTCGATGGATACCCGCAGCGGCGCGATCCGCTCGCTGGTGGGCGGCTTCGATTTCAACCGCCGCAGCTTCAACCACGTGACCCAGGCCTGGCGTCAGCCCGGTTCCACCTTCAAGCCCTTCATCTACTCCGCCGGCATCGAGCGTGGCCTGACGCCGTCGACGATGATCAACGACGCGCCGTTGTCGGTGGTGGGCGCTGATGGTCAGCGCTGGGAGCCCAAGAACGACAACGGCAAGTTCGCCGGCATGATCACCATGCGCAGCGGCCTGACTCAGTCCAAGAACCTGGTGTCGGTGCGGGTGCTGATGGCGACCGGCACCGATTACGCCCAGCAGTACATCCAGCGTTTCGGCTTTGCCGCCAAACAGCACCCGGCCTACCTGACCATGGCGCTGGGCGCGGGCGCGGTGACGCCGCTGCAAATGGTGGAAGGCTACTCGGTGTTCGCGAATGGCGGCTACCGCAGCAAGGGCTATTTCATTGACCGCATTGAAGACCAGTCCGGCCGCGTGCTGGCCAAGACCGTGCCCACCATCGCCGGCCAGAACGCGCCGCAAGCCATCGATCCGCGCAACGCCTTCATCATGAGTTCCATGCTCAAGGATGTGGTGCGCTACGGCACCGGCTATCGCGCGATGAGCCTGGGTCGCACCGATCTGGCCGGTAAGACCGGTACCACCTCGGACTGGAAGGATGCCTGGTTCGTCGGTTACAACCCCAATCTGGTGGCGGCCGCCTGGGTGGGCTTCGATCAGCCGCGTTCGCTGGGCCGCTACGGCTATGGCGGCACCGCGGCGCTGCCGGTGTGGATCAACTATATGGCCAATGCGCTCAAGGGCCAGCCGGAGGTGGACATGCCGGTGCCGCAGGGCATCGTGGTCAAGGCCGGCGCCGGTCAGCGCGGTGGCGACGAGTACTACTACGAGGAATTCCAGAAGACCAATCCGGAATTGAAAGTGGACAACCACGGCGCGGTGCCGGGCGCCGGCGGCGATGCCAGCGGCGGCACCAGCGAGCCGCAGGACAAGCCCGCCGCGCAGGATGCGGTGGAAAACGTCAAAGATCAGTTGTTCTAGAGGCGTTTTCTATTCGATGTTAGAGCCTGTTGAAAGTCTCGCGAGCTAAGGCGAGACAGGGCGTTGCGGCTGAGAAAACGGAATGTACGCGTGGTACATGAGCATTTCGAAGACGTACTCACCGTGTGACGTCTCGCGACGCGCAGCAAATCGTAAACAGGTTCTTACACAGCCCCGCCATCCGGCGGGGCTTTTACATGAGCGTCCGGCTCAGATCACGCCTTGGGCCAACATCGCCGCGGCCACCTTGCCGAAGGCCGCGACATTGGCGCCCAGCGCGTAATCGATGCCGCCGTCCGCCAGCTTTCCATGCTGGACGCAGGCCGCATGGATGTCCTCCATGATGCGGCGTAGTCTGGCGTCCACCTCTTGCGCGCTCCAGGGTAGGTGGGAGGCGTTCTGGCTCATCTCCAGGCCCGACACCGCCACGCCGCCGGCATTGGAGGCCTTGCCCGGCGCATAGAGCGCGCCGGCCTGCTGGAAGCGCAGCGTCGCTTGCGGCGAACACGGCATATTGGCGCCTTCCGCCACGCAAAAGCAGCCATTGGCCAGCAGCGCTTCCGCGTCGTCGGCGTCCAGCTCGTTCTGGGTGGCGCAGGGCAGCGCGATGTCGCAGGGCTGACGCCATGGCCGCTGCCCGACGAGAAAGTCCAGGCTGTGGCTGGCGGCGAAAGCGGCCAGACGTCCACGGCGCTGGTGTTTGTGCTCCATCAGCGCGTCCAGTTGGGCCGGGCTCAGACCCGCCGGCAGGCTGAGCGTGCCCTCCGAATCCGACAGACTGACGACCTTGACGTCCAGCGCCAGCAGCTTTTCCGCCGCGTACAAGGCGACATTTCCCGAACCGGACAGCGCCGCGCGCTTGCCGGCCAGCGTTTGGCCGCGGGTGGCCAGCATGCGCTCGACGAAATACACCAGGCCGTAGCCGGTGGCTTCCGGCCGCATCAGGCTGCCGCCGTAGCTAGGCCCCTTGCCGGTGAACACGCCGGAAAACTGATTGCACAGACGTTTGTGCTGGCCGAACAGATAGCCGATTTCACGTGCGCCGACGCCGATGTCGCCGGCCGGCACATCGGTCTCGGCGCCGATGTGGCGGAACAGCTCGCAGGCGAAAGCCTGGCAGAAGCGCATCACCTCGCCGTCGCTCTTGCCCTTGGGGTCGAAATCGGCGCCGCCCTTGGCGCCCCCCAGCGGCAAGCCGGTCAACGCGTTCTTGAACGTCTGTTCGAAGGCCAGGAATTTCAGCGTGCCCAGCGTCACCGCCGGGTGGAAACGCAACCCTCCCTTGTACGGGCCTATCGCGCTGTTCATCTGCACCCGGTAACCGCGGTTGACCTGGACCCGGCCGTGATCGTCGACCCAAGAGACGCGGAACTGGATCACGCGCTCAGGCTCTAGCAGGCGTTCCAGCAAGCCGTGGTCGAAATAGTGCGGATGGCGGCTTAGCAGCCCGTCCAGGCTGTGCAGCACTTCAGCCGCCGCCTGGTGGAATTCCAGCTGCTCCGGGTCGCGTTGACGGACCCGGGTCAGTAAGGTTTGCAGGGCAAGATGCATGGTTGATACCTCTATTTTGTTATTGAACGGCCGGGCGCGGGCCTCCGTCGGCGTGCTCTGCCCTTGCTGTTTCTTGGGCATGGTCGGGCATGTCTGTCGCGCCGGAATGGAATGATGTTGTGAGCGAGGTGTCCGGCGAGCAGGCTGCGGGCCCGATACGGCTATTCCTGCACGCGGCTTGCCCAAGGGGTGGGGAGGCAAGGCGAAACTGGCGTCGGGGTTGGGGCCAGGGCCGGAACGGCGCGGGCATCGAGGATAGGGATGCCGTTGGCTTAATAGTGTAACCGATATTTTCCGTCGTTTCGTCGGCGTCCGGCGGTCCGCCGCGCTTTCTATACTGTTGGAACGGGGCGTCGGCGGTGGCACGTCCTTGGGGGGAGAGAGGGGCTCTCCGTGTCGGCGGCGCCCGGCTTGACGGATGTGCAAGGCTGAGCGCCGCGCCGGATTCGGTACCTTCAGTGATGAAAACATGAAGCAGACCAAGGAATGGAACGCTGGCATCGTCGAGGGCCTGAGCCGAGGCGGCGCCGCCAGCGTGGTGCTGACTTACGCGGTGGTGGCTTCGCTATGGGTGGCGCTGTCCGATCGCGTCGTCAGTTCCCTGTTTGCCGATCCGCTGCAGTGGCTGCTGGTCAGTACTTTGAAAGGCTGGCTGTTCATCGTCGTGACTTCTCTGCTGCTCTATGTCTTGTTGGCGCGGCTGACGCGCTCCGCCGACGGCGCGGCCGTTCAGGCCGGTTGGCGCCAGCACCGCTGGTCAGGCTTGATCGCGCTGCTGCTGTTGATTTGCACCGTGGTCGGCGTGTCTCAGACCGTGCGCAAGCACCAGGCGCGCGCGGCGGAACAACTACGTTCGGTGGCCACGGCGAAGAGCAAGGAATTGGCCAACTGGTTCCGTGAACAGCAACGACATGCCGATACCGTGCGCGCCAGCATAGCGTTCGCCTGGCCGGACGGGGCGTTGGGCGCTGTGTCGTCCACCGATTTCAAGCGGCGGTTGGAAGGCCTGAGTCAAAGCGAGGGTTTCGGCGGCGCTTGTCTGCTGGATGCGGCGGGCAAGACGCAATGGTGTTCCGCCAAGGTTCTGCCCGAGCCCGGCGCGCCGATGAAAGCGTCTGTGGCCCTGGCGTCCCGGGAAGGAACCTTGGCCCGCATCGGCCCCTATTTCAGCGGCGCGGACCGCCTGCGGCTGGATTTCCTGGTGCCGCTGAAGGGCCCTGGGTCATCGTTGTTGGTATTACAGTCCGAGGCCACTTGGGTGCATGCCCTGCTGTTCAGCGGCTCGGGAGAGGGTCATAGCGAGCAGACTGTGTTGGCGCGCCGGGAGGGCGACCAGGTAGTGTTTCTGAATCAGCTGGAGCCTGGAGATGCGAAGCACGGCGCACGGCGCGCGCCATTGAATGATCCACGGCTATTGATCGCCCGGGTCTTGCGCGGTGAAAGCGAGCAGGGCATCGCCATCTGGGCGCGTGATCATCGCGGAGTGCCGGTGGTGGGCGTGGTGCGTCAGATCGCCGGCACCGATTGGTTTTTATTGGTTAAACAGGACCAGTCCGAGCTCTATGCCAGCATGCTGGGCGATGCGGTCGGTACCGCTCTATTCGGCTTGTTTGGCCTGTTCATGCTGGGCGCGGTGAGCCTGTTGTTGAGCCAGCGCGAGCAATTGGCTCGCGAGCAGGGCATGCGTCAGGAGCAGGAGGCGCACCTGAATACTCTGCAATTGCTGGAGGCGCTGGTGGACAGCTCGGATGACGCTATTTTCGCCAAGGACCGGCAAGGCCGCTACTTGCTGTTCAATCAGGCCGCGGGAAGGTTTGTCGGCAAGAGCGGAGAGGAAATGCTGGGCAAGGACGACCGGGCCTTATTCCCAGCGGAGCAGGCCGAGATGCTGATGGCCATCGGCTGTCAGGTGCTGGCCGATGACTGCGTGCAAAGCTGCGAGGAGGTGCTGGACACGACCTTGGGACGGCGGGTGTTCTTGGCCACCAAGGGGCCGTTGCGCAATAACAAGGGCGAGGTGATAGGCATTTTCGGCATTTCCCGCGACGTGACCGAGCAGAAGCTGGCGCAAGAGGCGCTGCGCGACAGCGAACAGCGCTTGCGCCTGGCCCAGGATGGCGCGCATATCGGGCTGTGGGACTGGGATGCCGGCAGCAAGCGCATTTATTTCTCGCCGGAGTGCGAGCGCCTGTATGGCGCGGCCCCCGGCGCGCTGCAGAGCCGCGACGACTGGCAACGCCGGGTGCTGCCCGAGGATTGGCTGGAAATCGAAAAGCAATGGCGGCCGCCGTTAGGCAGCGATGCCGCCTTCGAGGCGGAATACCGCGTTTTCCACGAGAGCGGCGAGCTGCGTTGGCTGTGCGCCAAGGGGCGTTTCCTCCTGGATGCGGAGGGTGGCGTGGAGCGCCTGTCCGGCATTTGCATGGACATCACGGAACGCAAGCTGGCGGAAGAGCAATTGCGCAAGCTGTCGCTGGCGGTGGAGCAAAGCCCGGAGAGCGTCATCATCACCGATGTGCAGGCCAATATCGAGTATGTCAACGAAGCCTTTGTCCAGTCCACCGGCTATAGCCGAGAGGAAGTGCTGGGCCGCAATCCGCGCTTGCTGCAGTCTGGCCTGACGCCGCGCGCCACCTACCAGGCATTGTGGAATGCCTTGCGGCAGGGGCAGCCCTGGCATGGCGAGATGATCAACCGCCGCAAGAACGGCGAGCTCTATCATGAGTTCGCCGCTATTTCCCCGATCCGGCAGCAGGACGGCCACATCAGCCACTTTGTCGCGGTGAAGGAGGATGTCACCGAGAAAAAACGCTTGCATGAGGAGTTGGAGCGTCACCGCAGCCATCTGGAGGAACTGGTGACTGAACGCACTTTGCAGCTGGCCGACGCGCGTGAGCGCGCTGAAGCCGCCAGCCGCGCCAAGAGCGCCTTCCTGGCCAATATGAGCCATGAAATCCGCACGCCGATGAATGCGATTCTCGGGCTGAGCCATCTGCTGCGTCGGGATGGTGCCACCACGCTGCAGCAGGAGCGTCTGGGCAAGATAGATGCCGCCGCTCAGCACCTGCTTTCCATCATCAACGACATTCTCGACCTGTCCAAGATCGAGGCTGGCCGACTGCAGTTGGAAGATCAGGATTTGACCTTGGGCGCGGTAGTCGAGCATGTGCGCAATCTGATCCAGGACAGCGCGCGCAGCAAGGGGCTCAGCGTGGAACTGGAGTGCGATGAGGGAGATTTGTGGCTGCGCGGGGATCTGACGCGCTTGCGCCAGGCCCTGCTCAACTACGCGGGCAATGCCGTCAAGTTCACCGCCCGCGGTGGCATCGTGCTGCGGGCCAAGGTGCTGCAGGCCGACGCGCGGCAAGTGCAGGTGCGTTTTGAAGTGGAAGACAGCGGCATAGGCATCGCCCCGGAGCAATTGCCGCGCTTGTTTCAAGCCTTTGAGCAGGAAGACGCGGCCACGACCCGACGTTATGGCGGCACCGGCCTGGGCCTGGCCATCACCCGGCATCTGGCGCAGGCGATGGGCGGCGATTCCGGCGTCAGCAGCGTACCCGGGCAGGGCAGTTTGTTCTGGTTCAGCGCCTGCCTGGAGCGTGGCATGCTGTCGGCGGCGTCGCCGATATCGGCCGAAGCCGGCGTTGAGGATGGTCTGCGCCAGCGCAGTGGCGGAGCCTTACTCTTGCTGGTGGAAGACAATGTGATCAACCGCGAGGTAGCGTTGGAGCTGCTACAGGATGTCGGAATGCGGGTGGACACCGCGGAGAACGGGCGTGAGGCCGTGGCCATGGTGCAGGCTCAAGCCTATGCCTTGGTGTTGATGGATGTGCAGATGCCGGTGATGGATGGCTTGGAGGCCACGCGGCAGATTCGTCGGCTGCCGGGTTGCGAGTTGTTGCCGGTGCTGGCGATGACCGCCAATGTCTTCGCCGAGGACAGGCAGGCCTGTCTGCAGGCGGGCATGAATGATTTTGTCGCCAAGCCGGTGGACCCGGCGCTGTTGTTCGCCGCCCTGCTCAAATGGTTGCCGGCGAGCGGTGTCAGCGCGGATGCCACAGCATCGGTTCCGGCAGTGGAAGCGGGACCGAGGGAGCAGGCCTGCCTGCAGGCGCTGGCGGATACCTGCGGCGTGGACATCGCTTGCGGCCTGGCCTTGATGCGTGGCCGCGCCGACAAGTATCTGGATCTGCTGCGCCGTTTTATCGTATCCCACTCCAATGACATGTTTGAGCTGGAGGTGGCCTTGAAAGCCGGCGACCACAGCGCGGCGCTGCGCTTGCCGCATACCTTGAAGGGCACCGCAGCCACGCTGGGCCTGGGGCAACTGGCCGCCGTCGCCGCCAGGCTGGAGGAAAGCCTGCATCAGGCCGAGTTGCCGCCACTGGACTCGATCCAAGCGGTGCGAGCCGAGGTCGAGGCCCATCTGGCGGCGCTGAGCGCCCTGTTGGCGGATGTGGCTGGCGAGCCGTGATGGGCTTCCCGCCGGGATATTTTCTCTGGCGGTAAACTTGTGGTTTCAGGATGGTCTATCTCCTTTTATTCACAATTCGGAGGAGCAGGCCCCATGTTGCAGAATTACTTTCCCATCCTGTTATTCATCGTCGTCGGGCTGCTGGTAGGTGTGGTGCCGCTGCTGATGGGCAAGTTGCTGGGGCCGAACCGGCCGGACCCGGAAAAGCTGTCGCCGTACGAATGCGGCTTCGAGGCCTTCGAAGACGCGCGCATGCGCTTTGACGTGCGCTACTACCTGGTGGCCATCCTGTTCATTCTGTTCGATCTGGAAGTCGCCTTCATGATTCCCTGGGCGGTGACGCTGAAAGAACTGGGCGGTTTCGGCCTGGGGGCGATGGCGGTATTCCTGGGCGTGCTGACGGTGGGCTTTATTTATGAATGGAAGAAAGGCGCGCTGCAGTGGGATTGAGCCGCTGTCCATGACGGCGCCGCGGCGGTGAAACGTTCATCCGGCGGCCGGGCGAGCATGGCCATGGCCCGCTCACCAGCAACCGCTGGTGGTGACGGCGCTGCCGGAGGCGTTGACATTGGTCTTGTTGCCCAGATTGTCCACCTGGTAGACCTGGCAGGCGTCGGTGGCTTGCACGCTGCCGACCACCGGCGTGGCCTGCAGCGTGTAGCCGGGCGGCGTGCCGCTGCTGACCGCGGCCACGCTCAGCGTGTAGTAGTTCTGGGTGGCGCTGGGGATGGCGATATTGGAATTGCTGGAATAGCCCATGCTGGCCATCTGCGTGGTGTAGGCATTGTTCAGCGAGTAATAGCTTTCCTGGCGCGAGGCCAGGTCCAGCAGCGCGGTTTTCGCCGCGGCCCGGTTGCCCTTTTGCACATAGGTGTTGTAGCTGGGCACGGCGATGGCGATCAGGATGCCGACGATGGCGACGGCGACCACCAGTTCGATCAGGGTGAAACCTTGCTGCGGCTGCTTCATTTCATCTCCTAAGGGCGCGGCTTCAGCGCAGTTCTATCCAGGTCAGGCGGTTGCCCTGGCCGGCCGCGCCGGGGTTGACGCCGATGATGTTGCCAGTGACGTAGCCGGACGAGGTCTGATACACCAGGTAGCGGCTGCCGTTATAGCCGACGGACTGGAAGGAACCCACCGCGCTGGCCTGGATGGCGTTGATCATGAAATTGCTGACACCGGAAAAATTCCCCGAGCTGTTGGCGAAGAAGGACTTGGGGAAATTGCCGCCGTTTACCGGATTCAGCGCATAAGACCAGCCGGTGTCCACGCTGCTGGTGCAGGAGGTCACGTTGTTGGCGGCGGGAATCGTGGTGTTGAACACGATGGCGCCGAGTTGGCTTTGCGGATTGTAGATCAATTGTTCGTTGGAACTGCTGTTGGGAAACACCAGTTTCCAGCCGTACTGGGTGTTGCCGGAGGAGCAGGCCGAGGTGCCGGCCCAGCAGACAGCGTTATTGCTGGTGCCGGCATAGTTGGTCACCGTGGTGCTGGACGATGTGGAGGTGCCGGCTATGGTCTGGGCCACCAGGCTGCTGGTGGTGAGCGTGCCGCTGGGCGTGGTGCTGCTGGCGTACTGGGCCGACGATACGCCGTTCCAGCCGGCCATATTCCAGTCCCAGACACCATAAAAGCCCTGGTTGCCGCTGGCGTAGGTATTGCCCGAGGTGGTGGTCATCGGAATCTTCTGGCCGGTGCCGAAATACACCATCAGCCGCGGTTGGGTCGCGGAAGCGCTGATCGAGCCCACGATCAGCTTGGTGGTGATGGGCTGCAGGCTCTTGCTGGTGCCGGAGCCGTTGGTGGGGGTGGAAAACAGCGGCTGCTTGGTGCCGGCGTAGGAGGACACCGCCCACTTGGTGGGATCGGTGTTGGTGACATCGAAGCGCCAGACGTTGCCGAACAGGTCGCCGGCGTAGATGTAGTCGGTGATGTTGTCTCCATCCAGATCCGTGGCGGTGGTGTAGTAAATGCCGTTGTTGCTGCTGTTGCTGGTGGGGTCCTTGCTGGGGCCGTAGCCGGTCGAGTACTCGTAGAAGGTTTTGGCGCCGGTACTCGGGTCCACCATCATCACGAAGATGGCGGCGACGCCGGTGGAGCTGTTGTAGCCGTTGCCGAAGATCACCCCCCACTTGCCATTGTGAAAGCGAGCCACCACCGGGGTGCCATAGGTATAGCCCAGGTCGCTGCCGCAACTGCCGTTGGTATAGGTACAACTGATATTGGACGCGTTCCACTCGCCTACCACCTGGCTGGCCGCCGTGGTTTCGCTGGCATTGCCGCTGCTGGTGGAGGTGGTGGTGGCCGGGTTGGTCACATCCAGCGCGTAGATCGCCTGGCCGCCTGCGCCCAGGCCGCCCACCAGCCAGGTATGCCAATTGTTGGAGTAGAACAGATCGCCGGTGCCGGGAGTGGCGTCGACGAAATACTGGTGGGAGTAAATGATGTTGCTGTAGCTGGCCAGGTTGGAGATCGCCGCGGCCGGCACATAGCCCATCACCTCGTAGCCGTCGTTGGCCACGGTGCTGGTGGAGTAGGCGCCGGCGCTGGTGTAGGAGCCGGTGCGGAAGCCGTGCATGATGCCGTCGTTGGAGCCGGAATAGACCACATTGGGCCGAGTGGCGTAAGTCGAGGTGAAGCTGGGGTAACTGGTGGCGGAACTGCCGTTCTCCGGCTGCGTGGTGGAGGTGTTCAGGTAGTCGCTCCAGGTGGCGGCATAGCCTTGCGCCGGCGGTCCTATCCATACCGGGCTGGCATTGATCACATCGCCCATCACGCTGGTGCGGCTGCGGTAAGCCTGGGTGCCGGAGCCGCCCACTTCATTGCTGCGGTCGCCGCGCAGGAATTGCAGCACATTGGAGCTGCCCAGACTGGTCTGTTGAGCGGAGGTCAGGTTGGCCCATTCGAACGGCGCGCCGGCGCTGCCGTTCCAGGTGACCAGGGTGCGATTGGCTGGAGAGTTCAGATCGGTGCTGGGAATGGGCGAGGCCACCGGCGTGGTGCCGGTGGTGGTGCAGGCGCCGCCGGTCAGGTTGCAGGAGCTGTCCCAACTGGCCGTGCTCGACACCGAAACCACCCCGGTGGTGGAGTTGGCCACGATGGAGTTGGAGGTGACGCCGCCAAACCAGTTGTTGGCGTTGTAATAGGCGAAGTAGGCCTGGGTGCCGGTTTGCACCTGGGCGGTCTGCTGGTTGTTGGAGCCGGCGGAGCTGGCCGATGTCGTCAACGGCGCGGCCTGGAAGCAGGTGATTTCGTGATAGTTGGTGGAACCGCCGGTGGACGCGGCGAAGCCGAAGCTCAGATAAGACGGCAGCGCGCCGCTGATGCTGGTGATGTTGACCGCCGGGTTGGTGACCGTGGTCCAGGCGCCGCCGTTATAGCTGTACTTCAGCGTCAGCAGATTATTGGTGGTGATCTGCAACTGATAACTGATGGGCTTGGCCGTGGCCCGGGTGGTGGCGCTGGTGTATAGCGGTGCGCTGGACGGCAGCACATAGGTGCCGTTGCTGGTACCGTTCAAGCGATAGAAGGGGTAATCATTAACCGAGCTGCCACTGGATGAGCCACTACTGCAAATACTGGAAATTGTGGACGGGGAGTATGTGTTGAATGGATTGGTGTCGTTACTGATATCACCTTGTCCCCGAATCACGATGGCGTTCGGCGTACCGCCGTTATTGCCGCTTGCCGTCGCATCATTTTTGTTGGAGAAGTTGCCGTACTCGTCCATGCCGATGGCGAGGAAGCCGTTGTGAATGCCGGTCATGCCCCTGCCGGTGACGGTTTTGTCGGTCGGGTTGGAGCCGTTCTGCGAGCAGGAGTAGCCTAGTGAGCCGCCGTTGGCGCCCAGCCGGCTGGGTTGATTGCCGGTGAACAGCTGCTGCGGCGAGGACAGCAGGAAGAAGGTCATGCCGTCCGCGCCGCTGCCGCCGTAGCTGTAACTGGTCCAGGTGACGTTGATGCCGGTATTGGCCGGGAAAGCGTTGCCGCTGCTGTCGCCGGCGTAGATGATGCCGCCGGTCTGGTGGGCGCTGTTATTGGTCAGCCGCAATGCGCCACTGCCGGTGGCGTCCGGAATGGTGCCGGTGGCGCCGCCGGAACCGGAACCGCACATCGGGATCTGGCCGGCATTGCTGGGGCTGGCCGCTCCGCTGCTGGAGCTGGAAGTGGTGCCGGCGGTCAGGCAGGCGCCTGCACTGGCGATGCCCAGCGTCGAGTTGGCCGCCGACAGCGCGCCGTAGGCGTACCAGTTCACGGTATTGGTGGCGCCGGTGAAGTTGTCGACGACGTTCAGGGTCGAGGCCCAGGTCGAGGACACCCACAGTGCGCCGGCCAGCGCCCAGAGGCTGTTGCGGCAAGCTTGTCTGTTTGAATGGTCCATGGCGCGACTCCTTCGGCTGCTAGCGGCCCCGGTTGGTGAAAGACGATGCCACCACATAGGTGGATTGCAGCACGGTGGCCGCCTGGGCGTTGCCGCCGTAGCCTACCGAAGTGATTCGGTAGACATTGCCGCCGTTGACGGCGTTGACGCCCAGATACTGGATGTAGAACTGCGGATTGGTGGAGAAGCCGCTGCCGCCGCCGCTGGTGCTCATGCCGCTGGGGGTGTAGTTGACGCCGACGGTCCATGGCAGCGTGGTGGGATTGGAAATGGCGTTGGAGCAGACCGTGGCGCTGGATACCAGGCTGGAGCAGGACAGCGCGGTGGGCACATTGCCCTGAGACAGCCACCACTCCGCGTATTGCAGCGCGGCTTGCGCCGATTCGAAGGAACGGCCCTTCTCGCGGAAATTGCCGGCCATGCGACCCTGCAGACCATAGTTGCGCATCAGCGCGACGCCCAGCAGGGTCACGATGATCAGGAATAGCAGGCCGGTGATCAGGGCTATGCCTTTGGGCGATCGTTTCATGGCAGCCTCCCTTCGCGGTCCGTTCATATCTGGTTGGGCAGGAAAATGAAGCGGGGAAAGGAAATCGTCACCGGGGCCGCGCCGATTTGCCCGCAGTACTGCATGGAGAGAGTGGCGCGTAGCGAGCGCACATTCAACCAGTTGGTGACCGAGCCGGCGGTTACATATTGGGTGACCGAGCCGGTATTGCCCGGGTCCACTCCATACAGGAACTGGATATTGCTGATGCCGCGATAGCCTATGCTGGGGCAGGTGGTCACCGGACTGGCCAGTCCGCCGACGATGGGCTGGGCGGCGGCGCCGTTGATGCCGCAAGTGAGCTGCAGGGTGGACGAGGCCACCGCCAACTGATTGATATAGGTGACGGTGCCGGCGCTGGCGGTATTGGTATTGCCCAGGCAGTTGAGCACGCCGTCGTTCTGCAGGCTTTGGAAACGGATGTAGAGGGTGTCAGGCGCTGTTGCCGAGCCGCTGTCCGTGCCAAAAAGGGCCTGGCCGGCGCTGAAGCTGACGCCGCTGACGGTGCTGTTGTCGGCCAACAGCGCGGTATTCACCAACTGGGTCTGCACATTGCCGAAATAGCCGGCCGACTGCGCGATCTGCGACAGGATGGTCATCGACATCCTCTGGTCGTCCTGCATCTGGGCCAGGCCGTTCTGAGACTGGCTGGTCAGCTTGAAGGACACGAAGATCGCGTACATCGCCAGCAGCAGGAACAGGCCGACGGTGATGGCCACCATCAATTCGATCAAGGTCATGCCGCGGTTGTGGCGCCGCGAGGCGAGGGTTCTGCGCTGGGTGTTCATGGCTGCACCACCATTTGATAAGACGCGGTGCTGATCGCGGAACTGGCGGTGGAGCTCAGCGAATTCACATTCACCGTTTTCTCCGACCAACTGATGGTGATGGTACAAGTCACCGGTCCGCTGGCATTGGCCGGCGTGCATTGGAAGCCGCCGCTGGCCGAGGGGATCGCCAGGCTGGCCAGGTCGTTGGTCCAGGTCGCCACATCGTAGCCGGCCACTTGCGAGGCGGTGCAGGCGGAACTGGCGCAGGATCCGGAGGCCGGGATGTTCGCCACTGTGGTGGACGCGGTGATGTTTTGCCAATAGGCAGGGTTGGCGTGCATGGCGGCGGCCAGGCTGCCGGCCTGTATCGCCGCCAGCCCGCGGACGCGGGAGGTATTGGTGTTGTTGATCGCCGCCACTTGCAGGCCGGCCAGGCCGAGCAGGCCGATGGAAACGATCAGCAACGCCACCAGCACTTCCAGCAGGGTAAAACCTTGGATGCCGCGCTTGAGATGTCCCACGCTCAACAACTCCCGACAGAATCGCTGATGCCGTAAGCCACGGTATGCGGCAGGCCCACCGCGGTGACGAACAGGCATTGCTTGTTCAACTGGTTTGGCGCAGTGGCGGCGGTGGCGGTGGCCAGGGTGAATTTGCCGGTGCTGCCGCTGCCTATCCTGGAAAAACAGATGCCCTGGTTGGTGTTGCTGCCCGATGGCGCAAAAGCCACGCTGTCGCCGGAACTGAGCGCGCGGCGCACCCGCAGCAGGCCGCCGGTCTGCGCGGTCAGGCCGGCGCTGACGGTGCAGCCGCCGCCGGTCGGCAGCATCACGATCCAGCCATTGGCCCAGTTGGACGAGGCGCTGCAGGTCTGGCCGTCGCTGGAGCTGCAGATCAGCACATTGAGTCCTTGGCGGGTGGCTTCGCTGCGTGCGTACATGACATCGTTTTTCAAATCACTGAGCTCCGCGACGATATTGCTGCTGTCTATAGTGAAACGGTAGGACGGCACGGCAATACCCAGCACGATGGCCACGATGGCGATGGTGATCACCAGTTCGAACAGAGTGAATCCCTTGGCGCGGTACACGAGGTCGACGCTCCTGAAAAATGCCCAGATTATGCCTATGTTTTTTACCATGTTCTGTGGTCGGGCAAGAACAGGCCGATAATCGGCGGCGCCAAGGGGCTGAGCGGTTGTCCGCGTGAATGGCTTAGAACCTGTTCAAAGTCCGCTGCGCTTCGTGAGTGGTGACACAGAGAGGACAGCGTCAAAATGCTTATGTACCGTGTGTAGATTCCGCTTTTTCTCTTGTTTTCAACGCCGTATCGCCGACACGCACAGATCGTAAACAGATTCTTAGTGAGTGACGCGAAGGCTGCCACGGTGCCGGGATAGCAAGGCGACGGCCAATCCGGCCCAGTACAGCCCCAGCCATAGCGTTGCGGTGAACAGCGGCAGGCGATAGCCGCCGACGATCCAGGCCAGGCCGCAGCCGACCCAGACGCCGTGCAGGCGCAGCAGCCGGCGGTGGGAGGCCTCGCCCAGCAATTCATGGGTGGCCGGCAATTGCCGCCTGGGCAGGCCGCGCTGTTTCAGGTCCAGCCAGGCGAGGAAGGGCAAGATTTTGCCCTGCATGGAGAGCACCGCTCCCAGGCCGAAGCCGCCTAGCCAGAGCCAGCCGGCCAGCATGGGCGGCGCTTCCGACAGCGGCAGCAAGCGCGCGGCGAACGCGCACGGCGTGGCCGTCATCATCCAGACCACGCTGGCTCGCCAGCCGCGGCGCAAGGGGTCGGCGCGGCGTTGGCTGCGCCGCAGCGCGTCCAATTGCCGCAGGCCCTGCCACAGCACGAACAGCGCCAAGGCGGCCAGCAGGCCGGAGACGGTGGCGGGCGCGTCCCAGGTCAGCGCGACGCCGCCCAGGCACAGCAGGCCGAACAACAGCGTCTCCCGCGGCAGCCGTCCCGTCGCCGGCGGCTGCGTGACCAGAAACATCGGGATCACCGTGCGCGCCACCGACAGCAGCAGCAATAAGAGCCAGCCCAGCGCCGCCCACAGCACATGGTTGTCCAGCAAGGGGCCCAAGGGCAGCGCGACGCGGCCGCCCAGCAACAAGACCAGGGCCGCGCCAAAGCCGACGGCGACGGCCAGCGCACATAGCGCCAGCCGCAGGCCCCGGCTGCCGGCGTCCCGCGCCGGGCTGCGCAGCAAGCCGCGCAGGCCGAACAGCGCCGGCGTCAGCAAGGCCGGCGTCAGCAGCGCGGCGCCCGCCTGCAGCCACGGCGGCGACAGGCCCTGCTGGAAACCGGCTACCAGGAGCGCGCAGCCGGCCTGCAAGGGCAGGAAACAAGCCAGCAGCAACCGGCGCGGATGCGGAATCGACACCCCCGCCGTCACCGCCAGCAACTGCCACAAGGACCCCAGCATCGCATTGCCGAGCACCCCCAGCGCCAGCGCGTGGGTCAGTGCCAGCACCTCGGGCTGGAAACGCGAGGGCGCGCCGTCCGGCAGCGCCGCCAGCAAGGCTGCCAGGGCCAGCAGCCAGCCGGGGGCGGCCAGCATATGGGCCAGCGGCAGCCACAGTGGCGGCGCCTGCTGGTAGTCTAGCCAGGCCTGGCTCATAGCCGGCTCAGAGCCTGTTCAAAGTCTGCTGCGCTTCGGCGATACGGCGTTAAAAACGCTTTCAGAATGCTCATGTACCACCTGTACATTCCGCTTCTTCAACCGTTTTCGCCTTGTTTCGCTCTTGCTCGCGAGACTTTGAACCGGCACTAAGAATCAGCACGACGCCGCCGTCTCCCGACAGTTCAAAGCGATAAAGCAGGCCGGCTTTTTCCAGCATGGGCAGCAGCGGAGTGGGATGGTGGGGTAGCACCCAGGCGAGGCTGTCGCCGGGCCGCATCTGTTCGGCGGCGTCCAGGATGATCTCCATAGGTTCGGGCGGCGCCAGGTGGCGCAGGTCTTGCGGGGTCATGGCTGCGCGCCCTCCGCAATCAACTCCGCCATTTCCGGCAGCGCTTGCGCGCACATGGGGTAGAGCACGTTTTCTTCCTTCATATTGTGTTGCTGCATCAGGATGAGCAGGGTGTCGTTCAGGCCCAGGAAAGCTTGCAGATGCTGCGCGGCCAGCGCCTCGTCCATGTCCTCCAGCAAATCCCGCATGTCCTGATGCTCCATGCGCATGATGCGGGTCGGCCCCATGCTGCTGCCGCTGGCGGCTTCGAAAGCCGGGAACAGCGCGTCTTCTTCAACGGCGAAATGCGCTTCCATCTCCCGGCGGAAAGCCTGGAAATGGCTCAGGGCCAAGGCCCAGTCCTGCGCGCGGGCCGCGGTTTCGCAATCGGCGAAGCGCGCGTCGCAGGCGCGGTGTTGCTCAACAAGGGTGTCGATGGCGCTCATGGCGTGTACTCGTGGGATGGAGCGCGCAGTATGGCCGCGGCGGCGGGGGCGGCAGAATGACCGGGATCAAGGAATCCCAAACCATGGCCCAGCGCCGCGCGCAGCGCCGCCAGCTCCTGATGCAGACGCACCACGCCGCCTATGATCAACAGCGCCGGCGCGCGCAGCCGGTATTGCTCCGCCAGCCGGCCCAGCTCGGACAAGCGGCCGCAGACGCAGCGCTCGCCCGGCATGCAGGCTTGTTCGACGATGGCCACCGGCGTGTCCGGCGCGCGGCCGTGGCTCAGCAACTGCTCGGCGATATGGGCGGCCTCGCCCAAGCCCATATAGACCACCACGGTTTCGTCCGGCCCGCTGTCCGCGGTCCAGGCCAGCGCCGACGCGCCTTCGCGGCGGTGGCCGGTGACGAAGCGGCAGCCCTGGGCGTAGTCGCGGTGGGTCAGAGGCAGCGCCAGGCTGGCCGCCGCGCCCAGCGCGGCGCTGACGCCCGGCACCGCCTCGCAGCGGATGCCGGCGGCCAGCAGCGCGCGCATCTCCTCGCCGCCGCGGCCGAACATGAAGGGATCGCCACCCTTCAGCCGCGCCACGCGCAGGCCCTGGCGCGCCAGCGCGATCATCAACTGGTTGATTTCGGCCTGCGGCAAGGTGTGGCGGCTGGCGCGCTTGCCGACGCAGACGCGCCGGGCCGAGGGTGGTGCCAATCGCAGGATCTCGGCGTCTATCAGGTGGTCGTACAGCACCGCGTCGGCCTGGGCCAGGCGCTGCGCGGCGCGCACGGTGAGCAGATCGGCGCAGCCGGGGCCGGCGCCCAAGAGCGCGACGCTGCCGGGCGGAAAGGGCGGGGCGGCGGCGCTCAGTCCGGCGCGGGGAAGAAGGGTGACGGGGCGGATCATGGCGGCCTCCTTGCGGTTGGCGATGACGGATGGCGCCAGTGTAGGAAGGCGGACGGCCGGAAATCGTTGATTCGAATCAATGCTCCCGGGATGCCCGAATCCGTACAGTTCGGCCCGAGTACCGCGCCGGCGGTGCAAGCATTCGAGGAGGACATGATGAGCGCGAGCTTCACCAAATCGACCGCCCGCAATATTTTTTACGGCGGCTCGGTTTTCTTTTTTCTGTTGTTCCTGGGGCTGACCCTGGACACCACCCTGGCCCTGCCCAGCCATAACGCCAAGGCCCAGCTCACCGAGCAGGCGGTGCGCGGCAAGAAGATCTGGGAGACGCGCAGTTGCGGCGGCTGCCACACCTTGCTGGGCGAGGGCGCTTACTTTGGGCCCGAGCTGGGCAACGTCTACGTGCGCCGCGGCCCGGAATTCATCAAGGGCTGGATGCAGGCGATGCCGACCAACGCGCCGGGCCGCCGCCAGATGCCGCAGTTCCATCTGAACCCGGCCGAGCTGGACGACCTGGTGGCCTTCCTGAAGTACGCGTCGCAGATCAACACCAATAACTGGCCGCCCAATATCGAGGGCTGATCCCGTCCCATCCCTTTATCTTTGGAGAACACAATGAGCAACGCTACCGTGGCCACGCCGCCGCGCGGCGCGACCGCAGCCGTCGCGCAGGTGCGCTACCGCTCGCAGGCCGTGGCCAAACCCTATTTCATCGCCGCCATCGGCCTGTTCATCGGCCAGATCGTGTTTGGCCTGATCATCGGCCTGCAATACGTGATCGGCGATTTCCTGTTTCCCGCCGTGCCCTTCGGCACCGCCCGCATGGTGCACACCAACCTGCTGATCGTCTGGCTGCTGTTCGGCTTCATGGGCGCCGGCTACTACCTGATCCCGGAGGAGAGCGAGCGCGAACTGCACAGCCCGCGGCTGGCCATCATCACCTTCTGGGTGTTCCTGGTGGCCGGCGCGCTGACCATACTCGGCTACCTGGGCCTGCCTTACCATGAACTGGCCCGGCTCACCGGCAACGATCTGCTGCCCACCATGGGCCGCGGCTATCTGGAGCAGCCGCTGATCACCAAGGTGGGCATCGTGCTGGTGGCGCTGTCCTTCCTCTACAATCTGTCCATGACCCTGCTGGCTGGCCGCAAGACCAGCATCAGCATCGTGATGATGCTGGGCCTGTGGGGCCTGGCCGTGTTCTTCCTGTTCTCCTTCGTCAATCCCAACAACCTGGTGCTGGACAAGTACTACTGGTGGTGGGTGGTGCACCTATGGGTGGAAGGCGTGTGGGAACTGATCATGGGCGCGATGCTGGCCTTCGTGCTGGTGAAAGTGACCGGGGTGGACCGCGAGGTGATCGAAAAATGGCTGTACCTGATCATCGCCATGACGCTGATCACCGGCATCATCGGCACCGGCCACCATTATTTCTGGATAGGCGTGCCGGCCTACTGGCAGCTGTGGGGCTCCATCTTCTCCGCGCTGGAACCGGTGCCCTTCTTCATGATGACCCTGTTCGCCTTCAATATGGTCAAACGCCGCCGCCGCGAACACCCCAACCAGGCCGCCACGCTGTGGGCGCTGGGTACCGGGGTGATGTCCTTCCTCGGCGCCGGGGTGTGGGGCTTCATCGGCACGCTGTCGGTGGTCAACTACTACACCCATGGCACCCAGGTGACCGCCTCCCACGGCCACATGGCCTTCTACGGCGCTTACGTGATGGTGGTGCTGACCATGATCTCCTACACCATGCCGCTGCTGCGCGGACGCGAGGCCAATTGCGCGCAGGCGCAGAAGGTGGAAAAAACCGCGTTCTGGGTGATGACCCTGTCCATCGTGGCCATCACCTTGTGCCTGACCGCCGCCGGCGCGGTCCAGGTATGGTTGCAGCGCATGTCCGCCACGCCGCTGTCCTTCATGGAGACGCAGGAACGGATCATGCCCATCTATTGGGGACGTTGGGTGTTCGGTATCAGCTTCTTCTGCGGGCTGGTGTTGTATGTGATCAGCTTCTTCGTCACTGGCAAGCGCGAGGATTGACGGTGGCTGGAGCGGCGGCAGGGAGAGGGCTGTCCATATGGAACTGAGCGCGCCGCAGCAGCGCCGCGTGCCGGGCGATCTGGCGATGTGGTGTTTCATTCTGGCTGAGCTGGCGGTGTTCGGCGTGTTCTTCCTGGTCTATGCCTGGGCGCGTCGGCAACAGCCGGCGTTGTTCACTGCAGGGCAGGGCGGGCTGGAGCTGGGCCTGCCCACGCTCAACACTCTGTTGCTGCTGGCCGGCAGCGCCGCCATGCTGGCCGCGCTCAGCGCTTTTTCCGCCGGCAGGCAGCGCGCCGGACGGCGCTGGCTGGCGCTGACCCTGCTGGCTGGCGGCGGCTTTCTCGCGTTGAAAGGCTATGAGCTGGTAGGCAAGGCGGTGCAGGGCATCACCTTGTCCAGCAATGAGTTCTGGATGTTCTACCTGTCGTTGACGGTGTTTCATTTCCTGCACGTGGTGCTGGGCATGGTGATCGTGGCGGCGGTATGGTGGCTGGCCCGCGACGGCCGTTACCAGCCGGGGGCGATGGACGAGGTGGAAACCGCCGCCGCCTACTGGCATATGGTGGATCTGGTGTGGCTGCTGTTGTTCGCCCTGGTGTATGTGGCGCGTTAGAGCCTGTTCAAAGTCTCGCGAGAAAGGGCGAGACAAGGCGAAAACGAGCGAAAAAGCGGAATGTACTCGTGGTACATGAGCATTTTGAGCTTGTTTTCAACGCCGTATCGCCGCAGCGCAGCAGACTTTGAACAGGTTCTTAGAACTTGTTCCTGCGGGCTCGCAAGAGCGTGAGCCGGCCGCTGGGCGAACTGGCTAGCCTGCCCCCAGAAATGGCCAGGACGAAAGGCGGGCTGCCGCCGGCCTATCCGCCAGCTTCTTGGCTTGCCTCAAAAAATCCGCCGGCCGGTTTTGCTAGTCTGGAAACTCTCCTGTTTGCAGATGGCTGTGCGATGACTCAAAACCACCCCAAACTGCCGGTCGACCCGTATTACGAGGGCGTGCCGGAATACATGACCCAGGTATACGACTGGGCTTACGTCAACCCGCGCAAGGCCGGCTGGCTGGATCGCAATCTGGTGGTACGCGTCTTGTTGTTCTTCAACGATCAAAGGCTGATGCGCGCCTATCTGGAGCAGATCCGTCCCGGCGACAAAGTGTGGCAGGTAGCCCATGTCTATGGCGACCTGGTGCAGCGCGCGGCGGATCGGGTGGGCGAGGACGGGCGTTTCGTGCTTACCGACATTACCCCGGTGCAGATCGAGCACGCCGAGCGCAAGCTGCGCGACCGGCCGCAGGCCGCGGTGGTGCGCGCCAATGCCGGCGATTACCGGCTGGAAGCGGACGACTTCAATTTGATCTGCAGCTTCTTCCTGCTGCACGAGGTGCCGGATCATCTGAAGCGCGCCATCATTGACAATATGCTGGCGCAAGTGCCGGCCGGCGGCCGCGCGGTGTTCGTCGATTACCACAGGCCCAAGCCATGGCAGCCGATAGGCTGGCTGCTCAAATGGGTGAACCGCGTGCTGGAACCGTTCGCCGAGGCGCTGTGGACGCACGAGATCCGCGATTACGCGCAAGCGGCCGACGATTTCGACTGGCACAAGCGCACCTTGTTCGGCGGGGTGTACCAGGTGACGACCGCGCAGAGGAAGCGTTGAGAACATGCCGTACTTGACGTTACACGGGCTTACAAGCGACTAACAGACCCGGGCAGGGGGCAGGACTAGGATACGTCTCAAGGAAGCGCCAAACCCGGCGCGATGTGATCGGTGAACGGGAGCTCGAGGCTCCCAAGACTGAAACTGGAGAGATGCATCATGAACAAACTGACTCTGCTTGCCCTGACCGCCGCTTTCGGCCTGAGCTCCGCCGCTGGTTTCGCCGCCGAAACCGCCAAGCCGGTTGCTTCCGCCCCGGTCGCCAAAATGGCACCGGCCGCCAAGAAAGCTGAAAAGCACCCGGCCAAGATTCACCACGCCAAGAAAGGCGAAAAGGTAGCCGCTTCCGCTCCGGCGCAAAAAGCCCAGGCCGCCAAGGCTGAAGCGTCCGCTCCGGCCAAGGCCAAGCACGCCGCCAAGAAGCCGCACGCCAAGCATGCGAAGAAGGCCGCTTCCGCCGCCGCCCAGAAAGCCCAGGCCGCCAAGTCCGAAGCTTCCGCTCCGGCCAAGAAGCACGCCGCTAAAAAGCCGCACGCCAAGCAGGCCAAGAAAGTAGCCTCCGCTCCGGCGCAGAAAGCCCAGGCCGCCAAGGCCGAGGCCTCCGCTCCGGCCAAGAAAGTGGAAAAGAAAGCCGCTTCGCACAAGAAGCACGCCGGCAAGGCCAAGAAGGCCGCTGCATCGGCTGCCAAATAAACCGGACCTCGCGTCTGGCTCGCTAAAAAAAACAGGCCCCTCAGGGAGGCCAGGATTCAAAGGAGGCTTCGGCCTCCTTTTCTTTTGGCCGGCCGCCGGGCGGACAGGCGCGCGCGGCGGCGGGATGCTGTTACACTCAGACGCTCGATGCCGACCGCATGCCCCGGCATCGTCATCGCTTGATCCGTTCATTTCGCGCTTAAGGAGCCGCCATGCTAGTCGCCCCGCAAGTTTCCGCTTTCCATCCGCCGCGCCGCATCCTGATGGGGCCGGGCCCATCTGATGTCTACCCGGAAGTGCTGGCCGCCCAGGCTCGCCCCACCATTGGCCATCTGGACCCCTTGTTCGTTGGCATGATGGACGAGGTGAAAAGCCTGCTGCAATACGCGTTCCAGACCTCAAACACGATGACGGTGGCGCTGTCGGCTCCGGGTTCGGCCGGCATGGAAGCCTGCTTCGTCAATTTGGTGGAGCCGGGCGAGAAGGTCATCGTTTGCCGCAACGGCGTGTTCGGCGAGCGCATGCGTCAGAACGTGGTGCGCCTGGGCGCGGTGCCGGTGCTGGTGGACAGCCTCTGGGGACAGCCGGTGGACCCGGACGCGGTGGAGAGCGCCTTGAAAGCCAATCCGGACGCACGCTTCCTGGCCTTCGTTCATGCCGAGACTTCCACCGGCGCGCTGTCCGACGCCAAGACGCTGTGCGCGCTGGCCAAACGCCACGGCTGCCTCAGCATCGTCGACGCGGTGACCTCGCTGGGCGGGGTGGAGCTGCGGGTGGACGAATGGGGCGTGGACGCGGTGTATTCCGGCAGCCAGAAATGCTTGTCCTGCGTGCCCGGTCTGTCGCCGCTGTCGTTTTCGCCGGCGGCGGTGGAAAAATTGCAGGCACGGCAAAGCGCGGTGCCCAGCTGGTTTCTGGATCAGACCCTGGTCATGGCCTATTGGGGCGGCGGCAAGCGCAGCTATCACCACACCGCGCCGGTGAACGCCTTGTACGCGTTGCATGAGTCGCTGCGCCAGTTGGCCGGCGAGGGGCTGGAAGCCGCCTGGCAGCGCCACCGCGACATGCATCTGCTCTTGCGCGACGGCCTGGAGAAGCTGGGCCTGAAGTTCGTGGTCGACGCCGCCGCGCGCTTGCCGCAGCTGAACGCGGTGTATATTCCCGAGGGCATAGACGACGCGGCCACGCGCAATCGTCTGTTGCAGGAGTACAACCTGGAAATAGGCGGCGGCCTGGGGGATCTGGCCGGCAAGGCCTGGCGCATCGGCCTAATGGGCTACGGCGCGCGCCGCGAGAACGTGGCCTTGTGCCTGAAGGCACTGGAAAGCGTGCTGAAGTAAGCACGCTTTCCCTGTCCGGTGGGCGCGGGATAACGCGCGTCGCCGGAACATGAAAAACGCCATCCGTGAAGGATGGCGTTTTTGCTGCGAGCCAGGCTCGGGCTTATTTTTCGACGAAGGCGCGTTCGATCGCGTAGTCGGCCGGCTCGCCCATGCGCGGCGACTCCTTGAAGCCCATGCCGTTCAGGATTTCGCACAGATCGTGCAGCATGGACGGGCTGCCGCAGATCAGCGCGCGGTCGTGTTCCGGGTTCAGCTGCGGCAGGCCGATATCGGCGCACAGCTTGCCGTTGGTGATCAGGTCGGTCAGCCGGCCCTGATTGCGGAACGGTTCGCGGGTGACCGTCGGATAATAGATCAGCTTTTCACGCACCATTTCACCGAAGAATTCGTTTTCCGGCAGTTCCTTGGTGATGTAGTCGTGGTAGCCCAGTTCGCTGACCCAGCGCACGCCGTGGGTCAGGATCACTTTGTCGTAGCGCTCGTACACGTCCGGGTCCTTGATGATGGACATGAACGGGGCCAGGCCGGTGCCGGTGGACAGCAGATAGAGGTTTTTGCCGGGCAGCAGATTGTCCTGCACCAGCGTGCCGGTGGGCTTCTTGCTGATCATCACGGTGTCGCCCACCTTCAGGTGCTGCAGGCGGGAGGTCAGCGGACCATCCTGTACCTTGATGCTGTAGAACTCCATGTGTTCTTCGTAGTTGGAACTGACGATGGAGTAGGCGCGCATCAGCGGCTTGCCGTTGACTTCCAGGCCTATCATCACGAACTGGCCGTTGATGAAGCGCAGGCCGGCGTCGCGGGTGCAGGTGAAGCTGAACAGGGTGTCGTTCCAGTGATGGACGGACAGGACCTTTTCGGAGGTCAGGTTGGGAGAGGACATAAGGTTTGCTGCTCGCTAAATTTATGAAGTAGAAGCTCGAAAAGTATGGGGCCGATTTTAACCGGTTTGTCGCATCGCCGCTTGTTCTTGCTGGGCAAGCGCGGCGAGGTCGACGTTAAATTCAATTGGAACAGCATGTTAACCGACATTGTCGCCGCCGCCGAACGATTGTTTTCTGATGTGTTTATCGCTGTGCGTTATTTGCCGGCGATGTAACGAAAGAGGGCGTCACCATGGCGGGACGCCCTCTCAGACAACATCATAGAGAAATACTGTGCGCTTTACCCTTGCCGGCCTTAACTACCACAACCTAGCCGCAAGACCGTTACCAAAGAACGGGCTGTCAAAGACAGCGCAACGACGATGCCGTATCGTGGCGGAGCCGTCATCATGACTGACCACCGCGCTTGTGTCCTTGATGGACATCACAGAAAGACCAACCGCTTCTTTCTTATTGGCAAATCGACAAACGGTAATTTCAAGTTTGCTAACTCTGAATTTGGCGGACCGGCCGGGCCGGGACTGCTGCTGCTCCGTCTTGGAGGCTGGCTTGGCGTTGCGGACTGAGCCGATTTGGCTGGCCGTGTTTATTGGCCGATGCTCAACGCGTGGATCACTGGATGGCCGCCGGCATTCTGCCATGAAAGCATTCGGAACCCTCCCTGTCGTGTTGACCATTTCACTATACGACTCGGCCACGGCCAATGCAAGCCGGCCTCAGCCGGCCTTTGGGTCCGGCAGCGGCGCGCCCAGCGCGAGCCGGGCAGGACGCAAGTGCTGCTCGAACTGGCGGCTGGCGGCCTGCCAGGAATAGCGCTCGGCGATGGCGCGAACATGGCCGCGGTCCAGTTCCAGCGCCTTCAGGCAGGCGGTGCGCAGGTCGGCGTCCAGCACGCCGGCTCCGCTGTCGCCGACCACGTCCAGCGGCCCGGCCACCGGGTAGGCGGCCACCGGCGTGCCGCAGGCCATCGCCTCCAGCAGCACCAGGCCGAAGGTATCGGTCAGGCTGGGAAACACGAAAACGTCGGCGGCGCGGTAGAAGCGCGCCAGCTCCTGTTGCGGGAAGATGCCGGCGAAGTGGACGTCTTGATACTGCTGTTTCAGCCGCGTCAGCTGCGGGCCGTCGCCCACCACCCATTTGCTGCCCGGCAGCTCCAGCTTGAGAAAGGCTTCGATGTTCTTTTCCACCGCCACCCGGCCTATGTAGACGAAGCGCGGCGGTGCGGTGCCGTCCAGCCGTTCGCGAGGGCCGGGGCTGAACAGCGCGGTGTCCACGCCGCGGCTCCACAGCTTGACGTTCTGGAAGCCGCGGGCGCTCAAATCGTCGGCGATGGACTGGGTGGGCACCATCACGCAATGGGCGGCGTTGTGGAAGCGGCGCATCCAGGCGTAGCTGAGCGCCAGCGGCAGCCGGCAGCGGGCGTGCACGTATTCCGGAAAGCGAGTGTGATAGGCGGTGGAAAAGGCCAGGTCGTGACGCAGGCAATAGCGGCGCGCGGCCAGACCCAATGGGCCCTCTGTCGCGATGTGGATGGCGTCCGGCGCGAAGGCGGCGATGCGGTCGGCCACTTTGCGGTAGGGAAACAGCGACAGACGGATGTCGGGGTAGGTGGGGCAAGGCAGGGTGTGGAAGGCCTGCGGCGTGATCATTTCCACCTGGTGTCCGAAGCCGCTCAGCTCGCGCGCGGTTTCGGTCAGCGAGCGAACCACGCCGTTGACCTGGGGCAGCCAGGCGTCGGTGACAATCAGGATGCGCATGTCGTCTCCTTGTGGTCGGCTTGCGCCGTTTGGGCTTGCAAGGTGGCGGCCGGCTGTCCCATTTGGGTCCAGTACAGCACTTCCAGCCGTCCGTCCGGATGCTCCACCAGCGCGGACAGGCTTTCCACCCAGTCGCCGCTATTGCCGTAGAGAATGCCGTCGATGTCGCGGACCTCGGCCTTGTGGATATGGCCGCAGACCACGCCGTCGAAGCCGCGCCGGCGCGCTTCGCCGGCGAGAATGGTTTCGAAATTGCTGATGAAGTTGACCGCGTTTTTGACCTTGTGCTTCAGGTATTGCGACAGCGACCAATAAGGCAGGCCCAGCTTCAGCCGCGCCCAATTGAATCCGCGGTTCAGCTCCAGGATCAGGGTGTAGAGGCTGTCGCCGACATAGGCCAGCCATTTGGCGTACTGGATCACGCCGTCGAATTCGTCGCCGTGCAGCACCAGCAGCCGCTTGCCGTCGGCGGTGCGGTGTTCCGCTTCCTGGCGGATGGCGATGCCGCCGAAGTCCAGGCCGGCGTATTGGCGCGCCGCCTCGTCGTGATTGCCGGGAACGTAGATCACCTTGGTGCCCTTGCGCGCCTTGCGCAGCACTTTCTGCACCACATCGTTGTGGCTTTGCTTCCAGTACCAGGATTTCTTCAACTGCCAGCCGTCGACGATGTCGCCGACCAGGTACAGGTATTCGGATTCGTGGCAGCGCAGGAAGTCCAGCAGATGGTCGGCGCGGCAGCCGGAGGTGCCGAGGTGGACGTCGGAAATCCAGATGGCGCGCAGTTGTCTGGCGCTGTCGGGGGCGGGGTCTGGCTGCATGGCGGCTCCGTCGTCCTGAGAACTGCAGGCGATGCTGCCTGCGGCAAGTGACAGCCGCGTGAGATTTCGGTGACGGCGCGATGAAATTTCTTCCGTGTCTAGGGTTTAAGATTGTCTTAAGAGGCGCGTGTTGCAATCGGGTCCAAGGAGGGCGCGGTTGTTCCGGCGGCGAGAGCGCGCTAGGCTTCGGCAAGAGAATGAACGCCCGGCGACGGAGAGGCAGAAAATGCGGGTTTTGGTGGTGGAGGACGATGCCCAGATCGGCGACGGGCTGAAAATGGGCCTGGAGCAGCTGGGCTTTGTCGCGGACTGGTTTCGCGACGGCAAGCAGGGGCTGGCGGCGCTGAGCGCCGCGCCCTACGACGCGGTGGTGCTGGACCTGGGGCTGCCGGGCATGGACGGCATGGACATCCTGTCGGCGTGGCGGCGCGGCGGCCAGGATGTGCCGGTGCTGGTGTTGACCGCGCGCGACGCGCTGGCTGACCGCGTCGGCGGCTTGGACGCCGGCGCTGACGACTACCTGGTCAAGCCTTTCGCGCTGGCCGAGGTGGCTGCGCGGCTGCGCGCGCTGCATAGGCGCCGCCATGGCCAGAGCCATCCGGAATTGCGGCATGGCCGTCTTTGTCTGGATCCGGTGGCGCGCGCGGCGACGCTGGACGGCGCGCCGCTGGAGTTGACCGCGCGCGAACTGGCGCTGCTCGAGCTGCTGCTCAGCCACAAGGGGCGGGTGCTGCCGCGTGAGCTGATCGAGGACAAGCTTTACGGCTGGGGCCAGGAGTTGGAGAGCAATGCGGTGGAAGTGCATGTGCATCATTTGCGCAAGAAACTGGGCAGCGCCTTCATCCGCACCCTGCGCGGCGTGGGTTACACCTTGGGAGAGCCAGCATGAGAAGGCCGCGCAGCCTGCAGGCGCGCTTGCTGCTGCTGTTGTTGCTGATCGTGCCGCTTATCTGGCTGGTGGCGTCGGCCACCGCCGCCTGGCTGGCGCACGAGGAGGTGGACGAACTGTTCGATACCCAGATGGGGCAGTTCGCCCGCCAACTGCTGTTAGTGGAGGTCAGCGAGAACTCCCTGGTCGATCTGCCCAAGCTCAAGCACCTGCTCAAGCACGCCGACAAGGGGCAGATGGACAATGACGATTTCGGCCTGGCGGTGTGGGACCGCCACGGCAATCTGCTACTCAGCGACGGCCGTGGCCGCCGTTTCGATTATGAACCGGAACGGCGCGGCTTCCACGATTATCGCGGCAAGGACAGCGATCACAACTGGCGGCTGATTTATCTGGCCGCGCCGGATGGTTCGCGGCTGGTGGCGGTAGGGCAGAAGCAGGGCCTGCGCCACGATATGGTACTGAAAGTGGTGTCCGCCCAGCTGCTGCCATGGCTGATCGGCTTGCCGGTGATGCTGTTGCTGATCCTGATGGCGGTGCGTCGCGAGCTGGGACCGCTGAAGCGCCTGGCCGCCGGCATCGCCCGGCGCGCGCCGGACGATAGCGAGCCGGTGCCGCGCGAGGTGCCGCAGGAGGTGTTGCCACTGGTGGACGCGCTCAATGCGCTGTTCGCCCGTATCGCCGCCACGCTGGAGCACGAGCGGCGCTTCACCGCCGACGCCGCCCACGAGCTGCGCACGCCGCTGGCGGCGCTGAGGGTGCAGGCCGAGGTGCTGGAGCTGCTGCCGGATGAAGCCAAGCGCCGGCATGCGCTGCGACAGTTGATGCTGGGCATAGATCGCGCCACGCGCTTGGTGGAGCAGTTGCTGGCATTGTCGCGCCTGGATCCCTTGAGCCAGCCGCGGCAAGGCGAGCCCATCGCCTGGGCGGCGCTGGTGGAGCGTCTGCTGGCGGAACTGGCGGCGGAGGCGGCGGGCAAGAAGGTGAGCCTGGAGACGGAGTGGCGATGTGCGCCGGAGCGGGTCTTGCCCTTGAGCGGCGATGAAACCCTGGTGACGCTGATGTTGCGCAATCTATTGGAAAACGCGGTTCGCTACGGCGCGACAGGCGGCACGGCGCGGCTGGTGTTGGACGAGGACAGCGTGACGGTGCAGGACCGCGGTCCGGGCGTGGCGCCGGAGTGGCTGGAGCGGATACGCGAGCGCTTCTTCCGGCCGCCGGGCCAGGATGTGGCCGGCAGCGGCCTGGGCCTGTCCATTGTCGAGCGGGTGGCGGAGCTGCATGGTTTGCGGCTCAGCCTGGCCAACCGCGATGGCGGCGGGCTGGAGGCCGGATTGAGACGGCGCTGAGAAACTGTTCCAAGTCCGCTGCGCTTCGTGAGGCGTGGCACGGGGAGTGCGCCCTCGAAATGCTCGTGTACCACGCGTACATTCCGCTCTCCCAGTCGTTTTCGCCTTGTCTCGCTCTTGCTCGCGAGACTTTGAACAGACGCTGGCACTGCGGCAATTCGCCGCATGGGAGCGGCGGGGGATTCCGGCTATGCTGGTGGTGCTGGCCCTGACGCAGCCAGCTCTCTAAACAATTGGTTGCAGCCCGCCGGTTTCGGCGGGCTTTCTTTTTGTCTAGCTCGGGCGTTTAGGCGCGCCGAAGCGCATCAGCCAGAACAGCGCGTTGCAGACGCCGCCGGCCATGGCGCCGAGGTAGAGGTTCATGATGTCGTTGTAGAGCAGCGGTTCGGCCAGCCGGGCGTAGACAAAGGTGATCACGCTGCCGCTGAAGGCGCCGGGCAGGAAGGCGACCAGGGCCAGCAGCCAGCGCGGCCAGCTTTGCTGCCAGCCGGCGATGGGCCGGGCCAGCAGCATGCGCAGCAGGCAGAGCAGCAGCCCGAAACCCAGCGCCGGGATCGCGCCCATCAAATAAGCCATCATCGGCATCACGCCGCTGGCCAGCAGCGCCACCAGCGGACCGAGCAGGATGAACAGGGTCAGGCCGCAGGCGAGTATTTTCAGATAGGGCGTTTTCATCCGGCGGGAGCGGGCGGTGGCAAAAGGCCTCCAGCCTAGCAGACTGGGGGCCTGGCGGCGAGAGGGCGCGGGCTCAGAACCTGTTTACGCTCTGCTGCGCTGCGGCGATACGGCGTTGAAAACACCTTCAAAATGCTCATGTACCGCTGGTACATTCCGCTTTCTCAACCGCAACGCCTTGGCTCGCTCTTGCTCGCGAGATCGTAAACATGTTCTCAGAGCCGGCTCAATGCCGTATTGCGCGACGCGCGGCAGGCATTGAGCAGGTTCTCAGAACTGCAGCTGCACGCGGCTCCACACGGTGCGGCCCGGCTCGTTGACCTGGTCCACTCGCTCGTAGCCGGCCACCATCGCGCCGCCCTTGCTGACGCTTTCGGCATAGGCCTTGTTGAACAGGTTGTCGACGCCGAACAAGAGCTTGGCGTGCTTGTTCAAGCGCACGCCGCCGTCCAGCGACACCACGCCGAAGCCCGGCGTCACGCCGATATCGGTGCCAACGATATTGCCCTGGCCCGGCGCCACGCGATCCTGGCGCTGCACGCCGCGCACGGTGAGGCCGGCCGCGTACTTGCCGTTGTCCCATTTCAGCGCCGCCTTGGCATCCAGCGGCGGGGTCTGGCCCAGCGGGCGGTGTTCATCGAGGTTGGCGGCCCAGACCCAGGCCAGGCTGCCGGACAGCGTCCATTCCGGCGCGAAGCGCCAGCTGAGATCGCCTTCGAAACCGTAGCGGCGCGCGTCGATATTGCGGGCGCTGCCACCGACGAGGCCGGGCTTGCCCTCCACCAGGATGAAGTTCCGCACGCGGCTGGCGTAGGCGGACAGCGAGCCTTGCAGCTTGTCGCCGCGATAGAGCAGGCCGGCGTCCAACTGGCGGTTGATCTCGCTGTTCAGGCTGTCGCTCTTGTTGCGCTCCCAGAAGTCCGGCGCGCGTTCCGCCTGGCCAAAGCCAAGGTAGCGGGTCCAGTTGCCGGCGCTGTGTTCGTAACGCAGGAAGCCGGCGTTGAGTTGGTACTGGCTTTCCTGGCGTGCTTGGGCCGGCTTGCCCATGGCCGCGGCCTTGGGCTCGAACACCGCCTGGGTCTGGTCGCGGCGCAGGCCGGCGATCAGCTTGCCGCCATCGCCCAGCGGGTGGCTGGCCTCGGCGTAGACACCGTGGCTGTCGAAGCTTTGATTGGGGGTACGCGGCTGGTCCACGTAGGCGCCGGTGTTGGGACCTTTGCCCATGCGGCTGCGATGGCGGTCGCGCAGCCAGTCGAAGCCGGCGCTGACTTCCCAGTCGCCGAAGGCCATGTCGGCGCCCAGGCGACCGGTATCGGTGGCGCGGTCCGGATTCATCGCCGAGCGATCGGCCAGCGTGGTTTGCGGGCGCAATGAGTAGTTGTCCATCACATGGTCGACCTCGCTGTGGCCCAGCTGCAGGCGCAGCGCGTCCAGCCAGCCGCTGAGATTGCGGCGCTCGGCCTTGAAGCTCCAGGCGTCGCGGTCGAACTTGCTGCCGTCCATGCCGCGGTCGGCGTAGGCGGCCTGGCCGCGGCTGCGGTCCAGCGCCAGTTCCAGCGTGGTGTCCCGGTCCGGGGTCAGGCCGGCGATCAGGGTCTGGCTGTCGCGATCGAAGCTGGAGTGGATCTTGCGGCCATTGCCGTCCTTGTAATCGCCGCCGTGGTTGTGGCTGGCGATGGCGCGCACATAGCCCAGGCTGGAGCCGAAGGCGGCGTCGGCATAGGCGTCGTTGCGGTCGGCGTTGCCGCCGGTCAGGCTGCCGTTGAAACGCACGCCGGCCTCGTCGAAGCGCTTGGTCTTGCGCTCAAAGTTGACGCCGCCGCTGATCAGGCCGGGGCCGAGCTTGACGCTTTGCGGGCCCTTGACCACGTTCACCTCGTCGTAAGCGTCCGGATAGAGATAGGCGGTGGGCGGGTCCATGCGGCCGCCGCAGCCGCCGAACACGAAGTTGCCGTCGGCGAGGATGGCCAGGCGCGAGCCGCCCAGGCCGCGCAGCAGCGGATCGCCGGAGGCGCCACCCTTGCGGATCACATTGAAGCCGGGCAGGCCCTTGAGCAGGCCGGCGCCGTCTGCGGATGGCAGCGGCTGGCGCGGTGCGCGCGGGTCCACCGACATTTTCAGCGGCTGTTCCGCCTTGGTGGCGGTGACCAGAACCTCCTCGCCGCGGAATTCCGGCAATTGCTGGGCAAAGGCTTGGCTGACGGCGAGCACCAGCGGAATCGGCAGCAAATAGTGTTTTTTAGGCATTTTTTAGAAACTAACGTTAACAAATTTGAGAGTGACAATTCTAAATTGCATGATGTGGCGGCCCAATGCGGCAAAGTGTCGCAGCGCCGTGCGTTGCCGCATGGTGATAAAGTGTCGGCCATGATTGCCGGACTCCCTGTTTCCTCCCCCCGCCTGGGCCTGACCGCGGACATCGCGCGCTCGGCGCGGCTGATAGGCTGGCTGCGCTGGCTGATGCTGTTGCTGGGTTCCAGCGTGGCTTTGGCCTGTTGGTGGCAGCATGTCTATCTGCCCTGGCCGTTGTTGATCCAGGCGCTGCTGACGCTGGCCGCGGTCAACGTCTGCCTGCCGTGGTGGCTGCGTCGCGGCGGCGACCCCTTGCTGGCCTTGCGTTTGGGCTTGTCCGCCGATGTGCTGGTGCTAACCGAGCTGCTGGCCTTCACCGGCGGCGCCGCCAATCCGTTGGCCTCGCTGTTTTTGCCGCCGGTGCTGTTCGCCGCGCTGCTGTCGCCGGGCCTGTTCGCCTGGGCGTTGGCGCTGGCCAGCGTCGTGGCCTACGGCCTGCTGTTCGAATGGCATTTGTCCTGGCCGGTGGACCACGTCAACGCGCTGCACATCTTCTCCATGCACCTGACCGGCATGTGGCTGAGCTTCGCCTTGTCGGCGTTGCTTATCGCCGGCTTCGTGTCCTGGCTGGCGCAGCAGCTGGCCTTGCGCGAGGCGGCGCTGGCGGCGGCGCGTGAAACCCAGCTGCGCGACGAACAACTGCTGGCGGTGGGCATGCAAGCGGCCGGCGCCGCCCATTCCCTGTCCACGCCGCTGAATACCATGACCTTGCTGGTGGACGAGTTGTTGGCCACGCGGCAGCCGGACGCCGAGCTGATGGCGGATCTGCGACTGATGAAGGCGCAGCTGGCCAATTGCGGCAATGCCTTGGCGCGCTTGAAGCTGGGCTCTGAGTCGACGCCGGGCGAGAGCGCATTGTTCGCCGCGCTGACCGAGCGCCTGGCCGGCTGGCGTTCCTTGCGGCCGGACGTGAGGCTGGACTGGCGGGCGCCGCAGGGGCCGGACCCGCTGGTGGCGCTGGACCCGGCGTTCTGGCCGGCCTTCTTCAATCTGATCAATAACGCGGCCGAAGCCGGCGGCGGAGAGTTGACGGTGGCGGCGCGGCTGGAAGAGGGCGTGCTGCTGCTGGACATCAGCAATAGCCAGGGCTGCCTGACCGAGGAACAGCTGGAACGCGCCGGCCTGACGCCGCTGCCGTCCAGCAAGCCGGTGGGCATGGGGCTGGGCGTGATGCTGAGCCACGCGACGCTGGCGCGGCTGGGCGGTTCGCTGCGGCTGTTGAACCGGCCGGAAGGCGGCGTGCACGCGCAAGTGCGGCTGCCGCTGCTGGTGGACGACAAGGACGGAGCCTGATGCTGGATTTTCTATTGGTGGACGACGACGAGGCCTTCGTCGCCATTCTGGCGCGCTCCTTGAGCCGGCGCGGCTACCAGGTGAGCGCGGCGCAGACCGCGGCGCAGGCGCTGGAGCTGGCCGGCGACACGCCGGCGCGCATCGTGCTGGACCTGAACCTGGACGGGGATAGCGGCCTGCGCCTGTTGCCGGCGCTGCACGCCGCCTGCCCGCGCAGCGCCATTTTGATTTTGACCGGCTACGCCAGCATCGCCACCGCGGTGGAGGCCACCAAGCTGGGCGCGGTGCAATACCTGGCCAAGCCGGCGACGGTGGACGAGATCCTGGCCGCTTTCGAGCAGCAGCAGGCCAATCCGGAGCTGCCGCTGACGCCGCAGCCTATGTCGCTGCGGCGCGTGACCTGGGAGCATCTGCAACGGGTGCTCAGTGAGAACGACGGCAATATCTCCGCCACCGCGCGCGCCTTGAACATGCACAGACGCACTTTGCAACGGATGCTGGCCAAGAAACCGGTAAAGAGTTAGTCGCGGTTGTTGTATTGCTACAGCATTTTAATTGCGGTTATGACTGGCCGAATCAGGATTGTGGCGAGCTTTGTTTTTTAATTACCTAATAATGATAAGGGTATAAATTTGGCTTGGCCGCGCCATCAGAAAAATTGATTGGAGCCTTGACTCTAGCCTGCCGTATGGTGAATTCCCAAAACCATGCCAATAGAGGGGTGACACCATGCTTCACGGACAGATGATGGACCGGCCGCTGTTGATTTCCGATCTGCTGCGCCACGCGGAAACCTATCATGGCGATACCGCCATCGTGTCGCGCACGGTGGAAGGCCCGATCCATCGCTACACCTACCGTGAAGCGGCCAAGCGCGCGCGGCAGCTGGCCAATGCGCTGGCGGCGCTGGGCGTGCGCCAGGGCGATTGCGTCGGCACCCTGGCGTGGAACGGCTATCGCCATTACGAGAGCTATTTCGCGGTGTCTGGCTATGGCGCGGTGTGCCATACGGTGAATCCGCGCTTGTTCGCCGAGCAGATCGCCTGGATCGTCAACCACGCGGAAGACCGCGTGCTGATGTTCGATCTGAGCTTCCTGCCGCTGGTGGAGCAGATCGCCCCGCAACTGGGCACGGTGGAAAACTTCGTATTGATGACGGACAAGGCGCATATGCCGGCGCAAACGCCGCTGTCCAATCTGCTGTGTTACGAAGACCTGGTCAACAGCCACAGCGATCAATATCAATGGCCGCTGCTGGATGAAAACGCCGCCTCCAGCCTGTGCTACACCTCCGGCACCACCGGCAATCCCAAGGGCGTGCTGTTCTCGCATCGTTCCACCGTGCTGCACGCCTACGGCAGCGCCTTGCCGGACAGCTTCGACATCTCGGCGCGCGCCTGCGTGATGCCGGTGGTGCCGATGTTCCATGTCAACGCCTGGGGCCTGCCCTATAGCTGCACCATGAACGGCAGCAAGCTGGTGCTGCCCGGACCCAAGCTGGACGGCGTCAATCTGTACGAGCTGATCGAGGCCGAGCAGGTGACGGTCACCGCCGGGGTGCCGACGGTGTGGATGATGCTGTTGCAGCATTGCCAGAAAAACCATCTGAAGCTGCGCTCGCTGAAGAGAGTGATCGCCGGCGGCTCGGCGGTGCCGGAAAGCATGATCGAGCAATTGGCCGAACACGGCGTGGAAATGCGCCAGTTGTGGGGCATGACCGAGCTGTCGCCCTGCGGCACCACCGGCACGCCCAAGCTCAAGCACGAGGGCTTGGACCAGGCCGGACTCAACGCCTTGCTCAGCAAACAGGGGCGGCCTATCTATGGCATCGAGCTGCGCATCGTCGACGATGTCGGCAAGCCGTTGCCGCATGACGGCGTCGCTTTCGGCAATCTGCAGGTGCGCGGCTTGTGGGTGCTGTCGCAATACTTCCGCCGCGAACTGGACGCCAGCCACAGCGCCGATGGCTGGTTCAATACCGGCGACGTGGTGACCATAGACGCCGACGGCTTCATGCGCATCACCGACCGCACCAAGGACGTGATCAAGTCCGGCGGCGAGTGGATCAGCTCCATCGAACTGGAAAACATCCTGGTCGGCCATCCTGCGGTGGCGGAGGCGGCCGCCATCGGCATTCCGCACCCCAAATGGGACGAACGGCCGCTGATGGTGGTGGTGCTCAAGCCCGGCGCCAGCGCCGCGGTGGAGGAGTTGCTGGGTTTTTACGAAGGCAAGATCGCCAAGTGGTGGACGCCGGACGATGTGGTCTTCGTCGACGAGCTGCCGCACACCGCCACCGGCAAATTGCAGAAAGTGCGGCTGCGCGAGCAGTTCCGCGATTATCGCTGGCGTTCCTGAGCCTGGCCGCGGAGAATGGGCTGGACTGAATAGAGTAATTACGCTACAGTGGCGGCTGCACTGAAAACCGCATGGTTTTGAGGTGTTAGCCCCTCGAAATGTCGGCCGGCGTGCCGGGCGACGTTTCTTCCTCGTGTTGGCCCCTGCCGTTGTCAAACCGCAGGGGGTTTTTTTTGCCCGCCGCGCGCGCCAGTCTTCCCGCCTTCCTGTGTTTGATCAAACAAAATCATAATCTGTCACAACGGTACCCATATTTGATATTTATAAGGGGTGACTTCCGTTAAACTGGCTGGATATAAATCAACAATAACAATTGGCTGCCAACGGTATCGGGGAGTGTCGCCGGAAACGCGCGACAGCGGAGCCATGGTTGTCAATCACGCGAGAAAAAGGACTTGTTCATGAAATCTCTTCGTAGTCGGCTGATCGCCCTGAACGCGCTGCTGATGGCGGTGTTCGGGCTGGTGCTCGTCGTCATCGTGTTCGTGCAGATGCGCACGGAAATATTGCAGGGCCTGGACCAGGAATTCGAAGCCAGCCTCAAGGGGCAGAGCTCGGTGGTGACCACCTGGCTGGGAGAGAAGAAACAGCAGATCGTCGCGCAGAGCACGATGGCGGCGGAATCCGACGCTATCCGCTTCCTCAAGACCGGCGCCAAGGCCGGCGGTTTCAATGTCAATTACGCCGGCTACGCCGACGGCCGCTCGCTGTTTTCCGACGACTGGGTGGCGCCGGCCGATTACAAGGTGGCTGACCGCGACTGGTACAAGCGCGCCAAGGATAGCGGCCAGGCGGTGGTGACCGATCCCTATCTGGACGAAGCCACTAAGAAGCTGACGGTGACCATTTCCGCGCCGTTCAGCCACAACGGCGCCTTCGCCGGCGTGGTGGGCGGCGACGTGATGGTGGAGGCGCTGGTGAAATCGGTGCTGGGTCTGAAAGTGCGCGGCAATGGCTACGCCTTCATCATGGACAAGAAGGGCACGGTGATCGCCCACCCGCAAACCGACCTGGCTTTGAAGCCGATCACCTCGGTGGCGCCGGAATTGACGCCGGAGCGGCTGGCCGACATCGTCAGCCACGACCAGGCGTCGGAAGTGCAGATCGGCGGCCAGAGCATGCTGCTGTCGGCGCAGGAAATCCCAGGCACCAACTGGGTGATGGCCCTGGTGGCTGACCGCGCCACCGTGCTGGCGCCGCTGACCACGCTGCTGTACACCATCGCCGGCCTGACCGCGCTGGTGTTCGTGCTGATGATTCCGCTGGCGAGCTGGGTGATAGGCCGCATGTTGGCCGGCCTGGTGCGCTTGAAGAACGCGATGGAAGACATCTCTCATGGCGAAGGCGATCTGACCTTGCGCCTGAAGGATGACGGCCAGGATGAGATCGCCGCCACCGCGCGCGCCTTCAACACCTTCGTCGCGCAATTGGCCCAGCTGTTCCGCGGCCTGAAGCAGGATGCCGCCGGCGTGGTCAGCGGGGTGCAGGACGCCAGCCAGCTGGTGGCCGGCGTCGCCGACAGCTCGCGCCATATTTCCGATGTGTCCTCGTCCAACGCGGCCACGCTGGAGCAGATCACGGTATCCATCTCCCACATCGCCGACAGCGCGCGCCAGGCCGATGAACTGACCAGCCTGACCGGCGCCAGCCTGGAGGCCAGCGCCAGCAATATGCAGCGTCTGTCCAGCGGCATGGAGGGCACGGTGCAGTCGGTGCGCGGCCTGGAAACCATGTTGTCCTCGCTGGACAAGCGCTCGCAGGAAATCTCCGGCATCACCAATGTGATCCGCGACATCGCCGATCAGACCAATCTCTTGGCCTTGAACGCGGCGATTGAAGCCGCGCGCGCAGGCGAACAAGGCCGCGGCTTCGCGGTGGTGGCGGACGAAGTGCGCAAGCTGGCCGAACGCACCGCCCAGGCCACGCTGGAAATCTCCAATATGGTCAGCGCGATTCGCGACGAAACCGGCCGCGCGGTCAGCGATGTCAACCAGACCGTGGCCGCGGTGGACGAGGGCGTGGAACTGACGCGCGAAGCGGTGGCCAAGATCGAGGAAATCCGTGCGTCGATGCTGGACGTGGTGGCCAAGATGAACGAGATTTCCGATTCGACCAGCGAGCAACACAAGGCAACCACCTTGATCGCGCAAAGCTCGGAGGCGATCAATGGCCATGTGCTGGAAAACGACGATGCCTTGCAGAATGTCAGCAGCACCTTGACCGGCTTGTCGCTCAATGCCGGCAAGATGAACGCCGAGTTCGACAAATTCCGTTTATAAAAGGCGAGCGCAGCAAAACACGGCCGGGGAGCATGCTCCCCGGCCGTTGTCACGTGTGGCGGATCAGCCGGCTTGCGCATCCAACCGGCCACCCAGCCCCAGTTCGGCCTGCAGGCCGCGGGCGGCGCCAACCAGGAACTCCAGCCCGGCTTGCAGCTCGGCGCCGCTACTGTCGTCCGGCAGCCGCAGCAGCGCCAGCAGCAGTTCGCCGTCGGCGTCCGCCGCCAGCGTGACCCGATTGGCGAAGTTGTGCTGCAGCAGGCGCTGCAGCGTGCCGGCGTCGGCGGGCAGCGCGCCCAGCGGGCACACCATTTCCAGCCCGGAGGCGCTTTCCTCGAAGTGCACCGCGAAGTCGTCGCCGAAGAACAGCACCGGCTCCTCGTCGTCCAGTGCCAGCCCCAAGGTGTCGTACAAACTGAGCAAGAGCGTATTCATCGCGCGCCTCCTCAGGATTTGAGCAGGGTGGACAAGCCCTGCGCCTGCTGCCAGGCCGCAGCGTCGCCGACGCGCTGGGCGTAGGACAGATTGAGCAGCGAGCCGAGGGGTAGTTGCTTCATCACCTTGTTGCCGGGTGCGCCGGTGTTGTAGGCCTGCACTTCCAAATTGCCGCCCTGGGTCAGCACCTTGCCGAATAGTTCGCGCATGCCCGCATCCAGCGCGGCCTCGGGCCGGCTGGGCGCGTGTCCCTGATGCTGGGCGATCGCCTCGCGCTTGATCTCGGCATCCAGCATGCCGGTGCGATCCTTGCCGCTCTTGCAGTTCCAGCACGGCACCGCGCCGATCTCGAAGGCCAGCATCGCCACCCGCTGCGCCGCCTTGTAAGGCTCGCCGCCATCGCGGCGATGGGATTGCCGCGCCCAGATATCCTTTAATTGTTGGGCCATCTGCCAGACTCGGCCGCTATTGTCCGGGTTTTGCGCCAAGTAGTCGCCGACCCAGCCGCCCGGGTCCGTGCCCGGCTTCAGGTCCGGGCCCAACAGTTGTTGCAGCGCCGTCAGATTGAGCTTGTCGGATTCGCCATGGCCCATGCCCAGCTTGAGCGCCAGCTCATTGACGCCGAAATTGAAGGCGGCCACCTCCAGCTTCACCTGAACGGCTTGCAGCTCGCCATCGGCGTTTTTGACTTGCAGCGTCAGCGGCTGCGGCGCCGAGCTCAGCGCGCGCCAGGCGCCGATCTGATCGCGCAGCATGCCGCCTTCACCGCCCAGGCCCGGCGTGACCAGCGCGGTCGAGGTCAGCCGCAGGGTGACAGTATCGCCGGCCAGCGCTTGTCGCAGCGTGTCCGGCTGCGAAAACAGCGCGGCGGTGGCGACCTCGGTCGCGCGTTGGCGCGCGCCGTCCTGACGCCGCGTGGCGTCTTCCACGCCATAGGGCGACAGAATGCCGTGGCGAATCCCCTTGAACAGGGTCCGCTGCGCGTCGTCCGCGTCCGGACTATGCAGTTCGGACAGCCACAGATTGGCGGCGTGGCTGGTCTCGGTGGTGGAGGCCGAGCAGACGCCCTTGTCGTGGTAGCCGTTGGGGAAGATATCGCCGGCGCCGCCCAGCTTCATTTGCCCGGCCGGAGTCAGGGTGCAGCTGTATTCGCGCCCATTGTGTTGCAGGCGGGTTTCCACCGTCTGCCACGGGCGCTGGTTCAACAAGCGGGTGCTGGCCTGCTGCAATGAGGCTTTGGCTTCGCGCTGCGCCAGCTTGGCCGGCAGGCCGGCCCGGGTCAGCGCCGTGGCGATCACTGTCCTCACATCGCGGCTCAGCTGTGAATTGGAGGCCATTTCCCGCGGCTGCACCGCGCGGTCTGGCTTGAAGCGGGCGGCCTGCAATTGCTCGGCCATCGCGTGCAAGGTCTTGGCCTCGGCGCTGTCCCCCAGGCCGAATCCATGCAAGGCCAGGTGGGCGGCTTCCAGTTTGTGGCTTTGCAGCGCGTACAAGCCGTGCAGCGAACGCGAGGACGCCTGGGGCGCTTGCGCGTGCTGGCTCAGGTGGCTGAGCCAGCCGCCGTCGGGGGCCACGCGCTGGATGTCGGCGGCGCTGAGCTTGCGCGGCGCCGGCGCGCTGCCGGCGACGGGGCCGTCATGGGCGGTGGCGCTTGGGCGCGCGTCGGAGCTGCGCATCCAGTTGGACGGCCGCAGGGCTTGGAGCAGATTCAGGCTAGGCATGGCGGATGGCATTTCATGAAGAGAGAATGCTGGTTACTATGCGGGAGACGATATTTCGCTGATTTCAAAAAGCGCTTATCAGGATGTGTCCGGCCCGGATGCGTTCCGGGCGCCGAGAGCTTATGACCGATTTGACCCCCGACGCCTTGCGCGCCGGCGCCTTGCTGGCCGCCGGCGATGTCAGCGGCGCGCTATTGGCCGCGCAAAGCGGCCTGCAAGCCCAGCCGGACAATGCCGAGCTGTGGAATCTGCTGGGCGTTTGCGCCGCGCGGCTGGAGCAATTGGCGCTGGCCGAGCAATGCTGGCGCCAGGCGCTGCACTGCGATCCGCGTACGCCGGACGCCAACTACAATCTGGGGCGCTGCCTGATGAGCCAGGGCCAGGCGGCGCAGGCGGAGGCGCATTACCGCGCCGAACTGGAGCAGCGTCCGGAACACGCCGCCTGCCATGGCAATCTGGGCGTGCTGCTGGAGGAGGCGGAACGACTGGACGAGGCCGAGGCGCAATATCGGCAGGCCTTGCGGCTGCAGCCGCAATCCGCCGCCCACAGCTTCAATCTGGGGCGTTTGTTGTACCAGCGGCAGCCGGAGCAGGCCGAGGTTTGGCTGCGCCGCGCATTGGCGCTCGCGCCGGATGATGTCGACACGCTCAATCTGCTGGGACAGCGGCTGGCCGAGCGCGGCGAGCACGCCGAGGCGGAGACGCTGTTGCGTCGCGCCTTGACTCAGGATGCCGACCATGTCGGCGTCTTGAGCAATCTGGGCTTGCTGTTGCAGCTGCAGCGGCGTTGGGCCGAGGCCGAGGCTTGTCTGGGCGCGGCGGCGGAGCGGGCGCCGCGGCAGGCGCAGGTGCTGGGCAATCTGGCCCTGTGTTTGTGGCGGCAGGGGCGCAGCGCGGAGGCGGAGCCGCTGGCGCGCCGTGAGCTGTCGCTGGCGCCCGCCGACGCCGACGCGCATCAGCACCTGGCCTTGATCCTGGCGCAGCAAGGCGGCTGGGAAGAGGCCGAGGTGACGCTGCGCGCCGGGCTGGACGCTCAGCCGCTGCACGCCGGACTGCGCCGCAATCTGGGCTATTTGCTGCTGACCCAGGGACGTTGGGACGAGGGCTGGCCGCTGCACGAGGCGCGGCTGGAGACGATGCCGCTGCCCACGCCACCATCGCCGTGCTGGCTCGGGGAGGGACTGGCCGGCCGCAGCCTGCTGCTGTGCTTGGAGCAAGGCTATGGCGACGCGCTGCAAATGGCGCGCTATTTGCCGGAACTGCTGCGACGCGGCCCCGGACGCATGATCGCCGCCTGCCGGCCTGTGCTGCTGCCCTTGCTGCAAGCGCAGGGCTGGCCGGTGGAGTGGCTGCCGTTGGTGGATCTGGCGGGACCGTGGCCGGAACACGACTGCCATGTGTTTTCGATGAGCTTGCCAGGCCTGTTGCAGCCGGAGCCCGCGCCGGAGCCGGCCTATCTGCGCGCCGAAGCCGCCGGCCGCGCCGTCTGGCGCGCGCGCTTGCCAAGCAGCGGCCGCAAACTGGGACTGGTGTGGCGCGGCCGGCCGGAGCATGAGTTTGATCATTGCCGCTCCTTGCCGGATCTGGAGATGCTGCTTCCCTTGCTGGCCTTGCCCGGTGTTCAGTGGCTGGCCTTGCAGCCGGAGTTGAACGAGGCTGAGCGCGACTGGCTGCGCGCGCGCGGCGTGCCGGCCCTGGGTGATGAGCTGGCGGATTTCTCCGCCAGTGCCGCCTTGCTGGCGGAACTGGACGGACTGGTGACGGTGGACACCGCCTTCGGCCACTTGGCCGGCGCGCTGGGCTTGCCCTGCGCCTTGCTGCTGTCGGCGCGGCACACCGACTGGCGCTGGGGGTTGGGGAGCGAAACCACGCCCTGGTATCCGCGGCATCGCCTGTTCCGCCAACGCGAGCCGGGGGATTGGACGGAAACGCTGGCTCGCCTGGCGAACTCGCTGCCGGACTGCCTGGACCTCAGCGGCTGAGTGCGACAGGGAGATCGATCACAGCCACTTGCCCGGATTCATCAAGCGCTCCGGGTCCAGCGCGGCCTTGAGCGTGCGCATCAGTTCCAGCGCCAGCGGGTCCTTGTAGCGCTCTAGCCATTGCGGCTTGAGCTGGCCTATGCCGTGTTCGGCCGCCAGCGTGCCGCCCAGGCGGTAGACGTGGTCGTAGACGATGGCGTTGACCGCGGCTTCGTCTTCGAACAGATCGACGTTGCCGGGCCGGGTATAGCTGATGTTGTAATGCAGATTGCCGTCGCCGGCGTGGCCGAAGGCGACGATGCGCACGCCGGGATAAGCCCGACGCAGCGCGGCGCCGCAGTCGCGCACCAATTGCGGCAGCGCCGAGGTCGGCACCGCGATGTCGTGCTTGATGCTGGGTCCGTCCAGTTTCTGGATTTCCGAAATCTCCTCGCGCAGCAGCCACAGCTTGCGTCGCTCGGTCTCGCTTTGCGCCACCACGCCGTCGCGCGGGTTCTGCCCGGCCAGCCAGTCCAGCAGCGCCTCGTTCAACGCGGCGGCGTCGCCGCCGTCGGACAGCTCGATCAACAACAGCCATGGCGCGGTGAACGGTAATTGGCCGGGACGATGGCGCGCGATCGCCTGCTGGCAATCGGCCTCGATCACCTCGAAGGCGGTGAGACGGTCGTCGAAGCGCTGGCGCAGGCCGTTGAGCCAGGCGATGGCGGTGTCGATGTCGTCCACGCCGATCAGCGCGGTGGCGCGGGCGCTGGGCAGCGGAAACAGTTTCAGCGTGGCGGCGGTGATCAGGCCCAGCTGTCCTTCGGCGCCGATGAACCATTGCTTGAGATCCAGGCCGGTGGTGTCCTTGCGCAGGCCGGCCAGCGCATCCAGCACTCGGCCGTCCGGCAGCACCACTTCCAGGCCCAGCGTCAGTTCGCGCATGGTGCCGTAGCGCAGCACCGCGACGCCGCCGGCATTGGTGGACAGATTGCCGCCGATCTGACAGCTGCCTTCCGAGGCCAGCGACAGCGGAAACAGCCGTCCGGCCTGTTCCGCCGCCAGCTGCACCTCGCGCAGCGTCGCGCCGGCTTCCACGGTGATGGCGTTGTTGTCCGCGTCCAGCTGGCGCACCGCGCGCAGCCGTCGCATCGCCACCACCAGTTGGCGGCCACTGGCGTCCGGCGTGGCCGCGCCGCAAGTGGAGGTGTTGCCGCCTTGCGGCACGATAGCCACTTGGTGGCGGCGGCAGAGCTTGACCAACTCGGCCACCTCGGCGGCGCTGCCGGGCAGCGCCACCGCCAGCGGGCGGCCTTGATAGCGGCGGCGCCAGTCCAGCGTGTAGGGCGCGGTGTCGGCGGCTTCGGTCAGCAGGTGGGCTGGGCCGATCAGGGAGGCCGCGGCTTGGAGAAAGTCGTCCATGTCAGAAAGGGCCTCCGGCCGCGCGCAGCAGATCGGGCAGACCGTCGTGATCGCTCAGCGGCCGTTCCGGCGCGTTGCTCCAGTGCAGATCGCCGATGGCGGCGTTGCGCGCAGGATGCAGCGGATAGTGCACCTGGTTGTCGTCGCGGTTGACGTCGCCGACGCAGAGCAGGCGCACTGGGCTATCGCTATTGTTGATGAAGGTGTGGGCCAGGCCGCTGCCGGCCTTGAAGCCGACCGAGTCGCCGGGCCGCAACCGGTGCAGCGCGCCGTCCAGCCAGACGTCGGGCTCGCCCTCCAGCACGTGGACGAATTCGTCCTCGGTTTTTTCCGCGTGCGGCCAGCTGGTGCGTTGGCCCGGCTCCAGCAGTTCATGATGGATGCCGAGGCGGGCGAAGCCGTAATGCTTGCCCAGCGCCGCGCCGCGCGCCAGCGGTTCCCGGCTGTCGGGATAGCTTTGCGAACCGGGCTCGATCAGCTCGCTCCAGTGTTTGATGCAATCAGGACGGGAGGACATGGGCGGGGCTCCGTGGGGGCTTAGTCGGGAATGTCCGGCGCCATCAGCACATCGGGGTGCTGCCAGCCCGGCTGCTGGGCGATGCGCTCCAGCCAGGCCTGGACCTGAGGCCAGTCGGCGATGGCCAGGCCAGCGTCGGCCAGCCACCACAGATAGGCGCTGGCGGAGAGGTCGGCGATGCTCAGGCGCTGGCCGGCCAGGTAAGGCTGTTCGGCCAGCGCGGCGTTCAGGGTGTCCAGATCGGCGCGCGCGCGTTGTTCCAGCCAGGCTTCCACCTCCGGCTGAGGCAGCCGGTTCAGCCGCGACCAACGCAGATTGGGCACCGACAAGCCGACACGGTTGGCTTCCCAACTCAGCCATTCGCGCACGGTCTCGCGGCTGCCGTGCTCGCCGCTGAGCTGGCCGAAATTATTGGCCAGCCATTGCAGGATGGCGTTGGATTGGCACAGCGCGGTGCCGTCGGCCACCAGCACCGGCACTTCGCCGAAGCGGCTGGCGGCTCGGAAATCCTCCGGGCGCTGCTCGCGCGGCACGGCCAGGTCCACGTGGACGTAATCATGGGAAACATCGGCCAGCATCAGCGCCAGGCGCACTTTATAGCTGTGGCCGGACAAGCGGTTGCCGTAAAGAGTCAGTGTGGTCATTGAGTGTCAGGGTCGGTGAGAAGTTTCGCTAGCCGATGATACCGCCGTTGCGCCGCGGCGCGAACCCAGCCAAGCCAGCGCAAAGGCCAGCGGCACCGAGAACAGGGCCGGGTTGGCGTAGGGAAACAGCGGTTTGGCGTGGCCCAGCACGCCCACCCATACCGCTGGGCCGGCCACGATCAGCGCCGCTGCCGCGGCCAGGCCGCCCAGGCTACCCCACAGCGCGCCGCGCGCGCTGAGGCCGGGCCAGTGCAGGGCGAGCAGTAGCACCGGAAAATTGGCCGAGGCGGCGATGGCGAAGGCCAGGCCCATCAGGAAGGCGATGTTCTGCTGTTGGAACAGCGTGGACAGCAGCAGCGCCAGCAGGCCCAGGCCGACGGTGGCCAGCCGCGACACCCGTAGCTCGGCGTTGGCGTCGGCGCGGCCGCGCCGCCACCAGGCGGCGTAGAGATCGTGGCTGATGGCGCTGGCGCCGGCCATAGCCAGGCCGGATACCACCGCCAGGATGGTGGCGAAGGCCACCGCCGCCACCAGGCCCTGCCAGGCCGGGCCGCCCAATAAGGTGGCCAGGTGGATGGCTGCCATATTGCCGCCGCCCAGCAGCTTGCCGGCGGCGTCGTGGAAGCTGGGTTCCGGCCCCACCAGCGCCAACGCGCCGTAGCCGATGATGATGTTGACGGCGAAGAACAGCGCGATCAGGCCGGTGGCGAAGCAGGCGGACTGGCGCGCGGCGCGGCGGTCCGGCACGGTGAAGAAGCGCATCAGCACATGGGGCAGGCCCAGCAGGCCCAGGCAAAGGCCCAGGCCCAGCGACAGCACTTCCAGCGGATCGCTCAGCGCCGGGCTGGGCAGGAAGGCTTGCGGTCCGCGCAGCGCCTCGGCGGCGGCGAACAGCCGCGCCGGATCGCCGCCGAAGCGCGCCAGCACGCCGCCGGCCAGCAACAGCGCGCAGCCGCACATCAGCACCGCCTTGACCATCTGCACCCAGGTGGTGGCCAACATGCCGCCCAAGGCCACGTAGAGCACCATCAGCGCGCCGACCAGGCTCACCGCGGCCAGATAGGGCAGGCCAAACAGCAACTCGATCAATTTGCCCGCGCCCACCATCTGCACGATCAGATAGAACAGCGTCACCGTCAGCGAGTTGACACTGGCGGCCAGCCGCACGCCGTCATGGTTGAAGCGGCGGCTGAGCACCGCGGCGGCGGTATAGCAGCCGCTGCCACGCAGTTTCTCCGCCAGCAACAACAGCAAGAGCGGCCAGCCGGCCAGGGTACCAACGGCATAGGCCAGCGAATCGTAGCCCTGGGACAGATACATGCCGGCCGCGCCGAGGAAGGCCGCCGCCGACAGGTAGTCGCCGGCCAGCGCCAGGCCGTTCTGCCAGCCGCGGATACGGCCGCCGGCGGTGTAGAAATCGCCGGCCGAGGTGGTGCGCCGCGCGGCGGCGGCGGTGATGGCCAGCGTCAGCAGCGCGAATAATAGGAAAAAGGCGGAAGCGTGGCTCATGAACGCTCCGCATCGTCGGCGCGGCCGGCGGCCAGCGCATAGCCGGCGGCCAGCAGGAAGAACAGCAGGAACATGGCCAGCGCCAGCAGGACGGATGCCGGCCAGCCGCCCAGCTTGGCTTCCAGCCAGGCCGGGCGCAGCGCCAGCAGCAGATAGTAGCCAAGGCAGCCGGCGGCGGCGGTCCAGGCCAGCCGGCGGGAGAGGGTGCTTGTTCGCGTCATGGCGGCGAATTCTGGGGAAAAGCGCTAGTGTAGCGCATCCAGCGCCGCCGCCGCCGGAGGCTTGCCGCGGCGAGGGGCGCTGTTTATGATGGTCATGTGCTGCACATGACCATCTATCAGGGAGGTTTACGGCAATGACGACGGAACGGATTCCGGTGCTGGTCACCGCGGAGGACAAGAAGCGCTACAAGGCGCTGGCCGAGGCCGCTGGCCTGCCGGTGGGGGAGTTCATGCGCCGTGCCGCCGACGCTTTCCGGCCCGGGGACGACGATGCGCTGCTGGCCGCGATGATTGCGCAGATGGAGAAAACCACCGCGCAAGCCAGCGCCGCCATCGACGAGACCTTGAGCTATGTCGAGGCCTCCAACCGCCGCATCGCCGTCATGGAAGCGCGCGCCAGTGGCAAGCGGGTGGCGTGATGGGGGTGGCTGACAAGATGTGGGACGCGCTGACCACCGTGATCAAGATGAACGATAAGGTGGAGCGCATGGCCGGAGCGATGAAAAGCCAGCAGGCCAAGATCGAAAGCCTGACCGAGCGCGTGATTCGTCTGGAAACCCTATTGGAAATCGCGCTGGCGCAGCAGGGCGCCAAGCCCGCGCGGCTCAAGCGCATAGGCCGGCAGCCCGAAGCCGATGCCGGCGGCGACTGAGTTTCTTCAGCCCAGCAACAGCGCGATGTAAAGCCGGAAGCGGTCCTCGTGGCGTTGCAGATCCAGGCCGGTGATTTCGGCGATGCGGGCCAGCCGGTAGTCGAGCGTGTTGCGGTGGATGTGCAGCGCCCGCGCGGTGGCGCCGGGATGGGACTGGTGGGCGAACCAGGCTTCGGCGGTGCGGCGCAGCCCGCTTTTGCCGGCATGCTCCAGCCGTCGCAGCGGCAGACGCAGTTGCTGCGCCTGCCAGCCGTGATTGAGATCGGACAACAGCACCGGTAGCATCAGTTCGTAATAGCTGTGCGCCCGCCGTTCCGGCTGCCGCTGCCGGCCGATGCGCGCGGCGGCGCGCGCGCTGCGGCAGGATTGGGCGGCGCCATCGCGGCCTGGCAGCGCAATGCCCATGCCCAAGTGGTAGTCCGGCGTGTCCGCCTGTTCCAGCCAGGCGTTGAGCGCGTGCAGCCGGCGGCGCAGCTGCGTTCCGCCTTCGGCCTCGCCGTCTTCTGAGCAAGCCTCCACCAAGACCAACTCGTACGGAGCCGCGACCGCGCTCAGCAGCCGTGGCCAGCGCGTCGCCAGCGCCGCCTGCAACTGCTGCAGCGCCGCCTGGGCCTGGTCCGCGGCCAAGTCCGTCGCATCCAGCTGCAGGCTCAGCGCCACGTGGTTCTGATCCAGCCGCAGCCCCAGCCGCTGCGCCCAAGCATCCAGCGCCGCGTCGGATTCCTCGCGTATCCACTCCAACACGAAAGCCTCGCGCTGGCGCGCGTCGTGTTGCAGCGCCCGCTGCAACTGCGCTTGTTCCAGAATCATCTCGGCGGTCAGCCGCACCAGTTCGCCGAACTGGCGCACCTGCTCCGGCTGGCCGGTCAGGCCGACCACGCCGGCGATGCGGCCGTCCACCTGCAAGGGCAGATTGATGCCGGGGCGCGAGCTATGCAGCTTGCCGGCGGTGGCCTCGTCTATCTCCACCGTGCGCCGCTGTGCCAGCGCCAGCAGCGCGCCGTCGTGCAACTGGCCCAGCCGGCCAGCGTCGCCGCTGCCCAGAATCGCGCCTTGGGCGTCCATCACGTTCACATTGAAGGGGATGATGCGCATGGTGCGGCTAACGATGTCCTGCGCGAGTTCGGCGGTCAGAATGGGCATGGCGCTTCCCGGTTTTGTGCGTTTGCATAATATATTCCGGCAATCCCAGTGCATAAACCAGATGTTTGCATGAAGAATTTTCCGGCGGCGCTGACCAGAATGGGCGGCACAATACAAAAACAATATTCATCAGAACCAAGGAGATGCGCCGGAGGGAAGGCCCCCGCGCGCGGAGGAGATGGATTTGAACCCTAGCGAAACCCTGAACGCGCCGCGGCAGGACATTCTGGACGGTGCTTACAAAAAAGCCGTGTGGCGGCTGATTCCCTTCATTTTTGTCTGTTATCTGTTCAATTACCTGGACCGCGTCAACGTCGGCTTCGCCAAGCTGGAGATGCTGGACGCGCTGGGCCTGAGCGAGACGGTCTACGGCCTGGGCGCCGGCATTTTCTTCATCGGCTACGTCTTGTGCGGCGTGCCCAGCAATCTGATGCTGCACAAGGTGGGCGCGCGGCGCTGGATCGCCTTGCTGATGCTGGTGTGGGGCGCGCTGTCCGCCTGCCTGATGTTCGTCTCCACGCCGCAGTCCTTCTATACGCTACGCTTTTTCACCGGCGTGGCCGAGGCCGGCTTCTTCCCCGGCATCGTGCTGTATTTCACCCGCTGGTTCCCCGCTGACAAGCGCGGCCAGGTGATGGCCTTGTTCATGTCGGCGATCCCGGTGTCCGGCGTGCTGGGCGGCCCGCTGTCCGGCTGGATGCTGCAGCATTTCGCCGCCGGCCAGGGCGGCCTGGCCGGCTGGCAGTGGTTGTTCCTGCTGCAAGGCCTGCCCACGGTATTGCTGGGTCTGGGCGTGTATTTCTATCTGAACGACGGCATCGCCCAGGCGCGCTGGCTGAGCGCGGAAGAAAAGACGGCGATGCAGCAGGCGCTGATCGACGACGAGGCGCGGCGCGCGGCGCAACGTCCGATGGAGCAGTCTTTCGCCAGCGTGCTGGGCAATGTCAATGTATGGATGTTGGGCGCGATCTACTTCGCCATCCAGATGGGGGTGTACGCGATCAACTTCTGGCTGCCATCCATCATCAAGGGCTTGGGCTTTCAGAACGCCGGCGCCATCGGCTGGCTCAGCGCGCTGCCATATCTGGCCGCCTGCTTCTTCATGGTCTGGGTCGGCCGTTCCGGCGACCGGCGCGGCGAGCGCCGCTGGCACGTGGTGTTGCCGCTGTTGATGGGCGTGGCCGGCTTGCTGCTGGCGGCCAATAGCGGCGGCGTGGTCTGGTTGTCCATGCTGGGCCTGACCCTGGCCACCATGGGCGCGCTCGCCGGCCTGTCGATGTTCTGGCCGTTGCCCACCGCCTTCCTGGGCAGCGCCGCCGCCGCCGGCGGGCTGGCGTTGATCAACTCCCTGGGCCAGGTGGCCGGCTTCGTCAGCCCCTTTCTGGTTGGCTGGATCAAGGACTTGACCCACAGCACCGATCCGGCGCTGTACATCCTGTCCGGCGTGATGCTGGCGGGCGCGCTGCTGGTGCTGAGGATTCCGCCGCGGCTGGTCAATCGCTAATATCTTGCTCTTGTCATCTTCTGTGATTGAAAACCGCATGAAAATCGTCATAGCCCCGGACTCCTACAAGGAAAGCCTGAGCGCGCTGCACGTGGCCCAGGCGATCGAGGACGGTTTCCGCGAAATATTTCCCGCTGCCCGCTATTGCAAGCTGCCGATGGCGGATGGCGGCGAGGGCACGGTGCAGGCGATGCTGGACGCCTTGGGGGGGCAGTGGCGCGAAGCGCTGGTGCGAGGCCCGTTGGGCGAGGCGGTGTCCGCGCGTTACGGTTTGACCGTGGACGGCGTCGCGGTGATCGAGATGGCCGCCGCCAGCGGTCTGGCGCTGGTGCCGACGGCGCGGCGCAATCCCTTGTTGACCGGCAGCCACGGCACCGGAGAACTGATACGCGCGGCGCTGGACGCCGGCGCGCGCCGCTTCGTGCTGGGGATAGGCGGCAGCGCCACCAATGACGGCGGCGCCGGCATGCTGCAGGCGCTGGGCGCGCGGCTGCTGGACGCGGACGGGCGGGAGCTGCCGCCGGGCGGCGCGGCGCTGGCGCGGTTGGCGCGGCTGGATTTGTCCGGCCTGGAACCGCGTTTGGCCGGCTGCCGCATCGACGTGGCCTGCGACGTCGACAACCCTCTGACCGGGCCGCGCGGCGCGTCGGCTGTCTTTGGGCCGCAGAAGGGCGCGACCCCGGCGATGGTGGCCGAGCTGGACGCGGCGCTGGCGCATTTCGCCGCCCGCCTGGAACACGAGGCGGGCGTGGCGGTGACGGAGGTGGCGGGAGCCGGGGCCGCCGGCGGCATGGGCGCCGCGCTGTTGGCCTGCTTGGGCGGGCAGCTACGCTCCGGCAGCGCCATCGTCGCCGAGGCGGTGGGCCTGGACGCGTCGCTGGCCGACGCCGATCTGGCGGTGACCGGCGAAGGCCGTATCGATGGCCAGAGCGTGCAGGGCAAAACCCCTATCGGCGTCGCCCGCGTCGCCCGGCGTTATGGCGTGCCGGTGTTGGCGATTGGAGGTTGTTTGGGCGCCGGCAGCGAGCTGACCCATGCGCATGGGCTGGACGCGGTGTTCGCCGCGGTCAGCCGGCCTTGCAGCGTGGAACAGGCGCTGGCCGAGGCGGGCGACAATGTGCGCCGCGCCGCGCGCAATGCGGCGGCGGCGCTGGCGCTGGGCATGAAACTAAGCTCGCAGAACCGGTTCACGATCTAGCGAGCAAGAGCGAGACAAGGCAAAAACAGCCGAGGGAGCGGAATGTACAGGCGGTACATGAGCATTTCGACGCCGTTTTCAACAGCGCAGCAGACTTTGAATCGGTTCTCAGAAACGCTCGAAGTCCGGCACATAGCGCCATTGCCCGGCGGTCAACTGGCCTATCGCCAGCCGGCCGATGCGGATGCAGCGCAGCGCCAGCGGGCTGACGCCGAGGCCGGCGCAGATATCGTCCAACCAGCGCGCGTCGCGCGCCGGCAACACCAAGCGCAGCTGGCGGTCGCTCTGGCGCGAAATCTTGAGATCGCGTGGAGGCTTGCCGCCGGGGCGCAGGCCGTTCTGCCGTTGCTGTAGATCTGCGGCGGAAGGCGCGGCGTCGACATTGATCAGGAACTCCAGCTGGCAATCGGCCAGCCGCTGCGCCAGCTTGCGGTCCTGGGTCAGCGCCACCAAGCCGTGGGCATGCTCGGCCATCGCGCCGAAACCTTGCAGATGCTGGCGATGGCGCGGCAGCCAGCTCAGGCCGCTGACATCGCCGGGCATCTGGCTGTCCGGCCCCAGCAGCGTCAGCGGCTCGGCGTCGGCCGGCTTGTGCAGCAGCAAGGTGATTGCCGCGTCGCGTTGCGCGTCGGGCCGGCCCAAGAGTTCGACGCACTGCTGCGGCTCCACCCGGCTGCCCAGCGCGGTGACGATCCGGCCGTCCACTTTCACCAGGCCCTGCTCGATGCAGGCATCGGCTTCGCGCCGCGTGCACAAGCCCAGTTCCACCATGCGTTTTGAAAGTCGGATTGCGGTGTCGCTCATTGTGTCTGGCCTTGAATGCGGGTGTTCGGGCAGGGATTATCCCCTTTGCCGGCATGGCCGACAAATCTGACGAATCGGTTATCCTTCTGGCCTGGTACTGCTGCGGAAGCGCCGCGCAGAATCTGCTCAAACGGGAGAGGCCGTGAATATACTGATCATTGGAGCGAGCCGGGGCCTTGGCAAGGCTTTTGTGGAAGGATTGGGGCAGGAGGGCGATCGCGTGATCGGCATCTCCAGGCGTAGACCGGAAGGTTTGAAGCCGCCGGCTGGCGTGGCTTTGGACTGGATCGAAGCCGATTTGTCGAATCCGACCCAGGCGGTGCGACAGGTGATGAGCGCGTTGCCGGAACGGCTGGACGTGGTGATGTGCAATGTGGGCATCTGGGAGCGGAAGGCGTTCGAGCCGTCCTATGCGTTTTCCCATTGCTCGGACCTGGAGCTGATGGAGGTGGTGCAGGTCAATATCACGGCGACCATCCTGCTGCTCAAGCATGTGCTGCCGCGCATGTCGGGCGCGGCCAAGCCGCAGTTGTTCTTGACCGGATCGACATCGGCGCTGCCGCGCAGCGGCCGGCCCGAGGTGGCTTTCGCCGCCAGCAAGTTCGCCTTGAGCGGCATGGCCGACGCGCTGCGCGAAGAATATCGCGCCCAGCGTCTGGCCGTGACCTGCCTGCAATTGGGCTACCTTAACACCGAGGACGATTTGTCCGTGCCGCGCGCGCAAGCGGCCGAGCGCGGCGCCGGCCAGCTGATTCCCTTGCATGATGTGGTGAGCCTGACGCGCGCCTTGCTGAACTTGTCCGATGCCTCCTTCGCGCGGGAAATCATCCTGCCCGCGATCCTGGATGAGCGCTTTTGAGGCCGGGCGGCGTGGGGCTGCTCAGGATGCCGCTCCCGTGCGCAACAGCATAAGCAGACGTTTACGGGTCGTTTAAATGGCCGAATCGCATTAAAGTGTCGCCATCATGAGCCTGCTTCCCCAAGCGCTGGACGCGCTGAACTGTCCGCTGACCGGCATCAATCTGATCGAGGCCTCGGCCGGCACCGGCAAGACCTGGACCATCGCGGCCCTGTTCGCCCGGTTATTGCTGGAGGAGCGCGACGGCCAGCCGCCGCCCGGCATCGATCAACTGCTGGTGGTCACCTACACCAAGGCCGCCACCGCCGAGCTGCGTGAACGGCTGCGCCGGCGCTTGAGCGAGCTGGCGCAGACATTGGCCGGCGACGGCGACCCCGGCGGCGATCCCTTCCTGCCGGCGCTGGCGGCGCGTTTTCCACCTGGTCCGGTACGGACCCTGGCGCTGCAGCGGCTCAACGCGGCGATCACCGGCTTCGACGCCGCCGCCATTTACACCATTCACGGCTTCTGCCAGCGGGTGCTGACCGACGCCGCCTTCGAAAGCAGCCAGACCTTCGAAGCCGAACTGGTCAGCGACGACGAGGACAGACTGGTCGAAATCGTCGACGACTTCTGGCGACGGCGAGTGGTGGACGACCCTTTGCTGGCCCAGGTGTTGGTGGATAACGGTGAAACGCCGGACGCCTGGCTGGCCGAGGTGCGCCCCTATTTATCCAAGCCTTATCTGCGCATGCGCGCGCCGCATGTCGCCGGCCTCGAACGCGCCTTGCTCGCGGTGGAGCAGGGCTGGCGGGCGCTGGCGGCGCGGCCGGAACTGGCGGCGGAGGCCGCCGATGTGTTGCGCGCGGTCGAAGGCTTCAATGCGCGCAGCTACAGTCCGGCCATCATTGGCCGCGCCATCGAGGCGCTGGACGCCCTGCTGCGCACGCCGGACACGGTGCCGGTGCTGGACAAGGACGGCCGCCGCCAACTGGATAAATGGCTGCCGTCCAACCTGGCCAAGGGCATGAAGAAAGGCCATACCGCTCCGGAGCATCCCTTGTTCGCCTTGGTGGAGGCCTGGCTGGGCGCCTGGGACGCTTATCTGGCAGAAGTGGCCCTGTCGGTGGCGCAACTGAAGCTGGAGTTGATCGATTGGGTTAATCAGCAGCTGAGCGCGCGCCGCGCCGGCGAGCGCAGCCGTGGTTTCGACGATCTGTTGACCGATCTGGGCGCGGCGCTGATTGATCCGATCAGCGGCCCCTTGCTGGCGGCCCATGTGGCACGCAGTTTCCAAGTGGCGCTAATCGATGAATTCCAGGACACCGATCCCATCCAATACTCGATTTTCCGCCATTGCTTCGTCGCGCAGCAGCGGCCGGTCTTCCTGGTTGGCGATCCCAAGCAGGCGATCTACAGCTTCCGCGGTGCCGACATCTTCGCCTATCTGGCGGCGCGCGACGACGCGCAACACCATTACACGCTGGACACCAACCGCCGTTCCGAGGCGCCGCTGGTGTGCGCCGTCAACGCGCTGTTCGCGCGCGAGCTGCCGTTTCTGATCGACGGCATCGCCTACCAGCCGGTGGCGGCGGCGCCGGCTTCCGGCGGCCGGCTGGAAGTCGACGATGGCCGGTCGCCGTTCTGCTTCCAATGGCTGCAGCCGGAGGCGGCGGACAAGGCCGCCAGCGGCGAAGCCGCCACCGCGCTGGCCGCGGACGCCTGCGCCGACGAGATCGCGCGCTTGCTGGCGTTGGCAGCCGCCGGCCGCGCCGCCATCGTCGGTGGCGAGACGCGGCGGCCGCTGGCCGGCGGCGACATCGCGGTGCTGGTGTCCACCCATCGCCAGGGGGATAGGGTGAGGCAGGCGTTGGCCGAGCGCGGCGTGGCCAGCGTGGCGCTGACCCTGGAGAGCGTGTTCGCCAGCCGGGAGGCCGGCGAGTTGCTGGCCTTGCTGCGCGCCTGGGCGGAACCGGCCAGCGAGGCGCGCTTGCGCGCGGCGCTGGTGACCGAGCTGGCCGGCGTCGACGCCGGCGAACTGCTGTCCAGGGTCGAGGACGAGACACGCTGGGAAGCTCAGTTGCAGGCCAATGCCGCCGATCATCTGCTGTGGCGCGAACGCGGCTTCATGGCGGCGTGGCGGCATTTCTTCGCGCGCGAGCGAGTGGCCGAGCGCCTGCTGCCGCTGCCGGACGGCGAGCGGCGGCTGACCAATCTATCGCATCTGGCGGAATTGCTGCAGCAGGAAAGCGACAGCCGGCAAGGCATGGCGCCGCTGCTGGCCTGGCTGGAAGCGCGGGTGGCGCAGCCGCCGGGCGGCGAAGAAGCGGTGCTGCGGCTGGAGAGCGACGCGGCCCTGGTCAAGATCGTCACCATCCATACCGCCAAGGGCCTGCAATACCCGGTGGCCTTCTGCCCCTTTCTATGGGGCGGCGCGCTGGAGCGGCGCGACACCGCCTTCTGGCGTTACCACGCCGAGGAGCAATCCTGGCTGGCGCCGGACGTCGCCGCCGACGCCGACGTCAGGCTGGCGGCGCGCAGCGAGCTGCTGGCGGAAAAACTGCGCCTGCTCTATGTGGCGCTGACCCGGGCGCAATATCGCCAATACCTGTGCTGGGGCTGGGTGCGCGGCATGGAAACCGCGGCGCTGTCCTGGTTGCTGCATGGCCGCGACGCGCGTGGTTTGCCGCAGCTGGAACAGCTGGAACTGGACGCCGGCGTGGTCAGGCGTCAGCTGGACGGCTTCGTCGCCGCGGCCAATGCCGAGGCCGGCGCCGCCTGCGCGGTGCTGGAAGGCGCTGTGGAGCGGTCATCGCTGGCCGCGCCGCGCGCCGGCGGGCAGGACTACCGGGCGCAGGTTTTCGCGCGGCGGCTGGCCGCGCCGTGGCGAGTGGCCAGCTTCACCTCGCTGACCCATGCGCAGGCGGCCGGCAAGTGGCAGGAAAGTCCGGACCACGATGCGCGCCAGCCTTCGGCGCCGGCGCCGCAAGAGCCGCCGGCGCTGGATCGCTTCGGCTTTCCACGCGGCGCCAAGGCGGGTACCTGCTTGCACGAGATTTTCGAAACCATCAGCTTTGGCGTCGACGCGGCCGGGCTGCGCCAAGCGGTGGAACTGGCGCTGGCCAAGCACGGCTTCGCGCCGGAATGGGCCGAGGCCGGTTATGAGATGGTGGCGGCGACGCTGAACGCGGAACTGGACCCGGGCGTGACGCTGGCGGCGGTGCCGGACGACAAGCGGCTGGTGGAGATGGAGTTCATGCTGCCGGCGCCCAAGCTGGAAGTGGCACGGCTGGCCGCCATCCTGTCCGCGCCGGAGCACGGCCTGGCCGCGCCCTTGCGCGCGGCGGCTGCGCAGTTGGACTTCGCCACCGTGCGCGGCTTCCTCAAGGGCTTCATGGACTTGGTGTTCGAGGCGGACGGGTTTATCTACCTGGTGGACTACAAATCCAACCATCTGGGCGGCCAGCGCGAGGATTACCGGGTGGAGCGCTTGGCGGAGTCGATAGCTCAGGAGCATTATTATCTGCAGTACCTGATCTATAGCGTGGCGCTGCGCCGCTATTTCAGCGCGCGCGGCATCGATTTCGCCGCCCGCTTCGGTGGCGTGCGCTATCTCTATCTGCGCGGCATCGGCGCCGATGGCTGCGGCATCTGGCGCGACCAGCCGGCGCCGGCGCTGCTGGACGCGCTGGACCATTGGTTTGCCGGCGGGCATGCGTAGGAATGCGGAGTGCGCGAGCCAGGGGTATCCAACTAAGCTGAATTATCTGAAGTGGAACGCATCCGGTAAGAACGTGTTTACGATCTCGCGAGCGAAGGCGAGACAAGGCGAAAACGAGCGAAAAAGCGGAATACACAGGTGGTGCATGAGCATTTTGAGCTCGGTTTCAACGCCCATTTCTATCTATCCCGCCGACGCGCAGCAGATCGTAAACAGGTTCTTAAGGGGAGAGTAGCGCCGGGGCGAGCCGACAATAACAAGGACGCATCATGTTCGAATCCGCCGAAATCGGCCACAGCATAGACAAAAAGACTTTCCGCGAAGCCATGCCAAAATTGCGCGAGGCCTTGCTGGATCTGCAATACGACCTGAAGGAAAAAGCCGACTTTCCAGTGCTGATCCTGATCCACGGTTTCGACGGCGCCGGCCGCGGCGAAACCATGAATCTGATCAATGAATGGCTGGACCCGCGGCTGATAGACACCGTCGCCTTCGCCGAGGCCAACGATGATGCCCGCGCCCGGCCCTGGATGTGGCGCTACTGGATGCAGCTGCCGACCAAGGGCCGCATCGGCATGTTCTTCGGCTCTTATTATTCCGACGCCTTGTTCGATCGGGTATTCGCCCGCAGCGACCGCGACGCGCTGGACCGGCAGATTTTCGACATCCTGCGTTTCGAGCGCATGCTGACCATGGACGGCGCGCTGGTGCTGAAATTCTGGTTCCACCTGACCCGCGAGCAGCAGCACAAGCGGCTCAAGCAGATGGAAAAAGACCCGGCCAGCAGCTGGCGCGTGACCAAGACCGACTGGGAGCACTACGAGCGCTATGACAAGATCCGCAAATCCGCCGAGCACATCCTGCGGCTGACCAATACCGCCGCCGCGCCCTGGGTGGTGGTGGACGGCGAGGACGCCAATTACCGCAGCCTGACCGTGGGCAACACCCTGCTCAACGCCATCCGCAACCGCCTGGCGCAAGCTCAGGGTTCGCAGGCCGAGCTGATAGACGCGCCGCCGTTGCTGGCGCCGATAGACAACAAGCTGTTGCTGGACACCCTGCAGCTGGACCAGGCCATGGACAAGGCGAGTTACAAGGCCGAGCTGGAGAAACTGCAAGGCCGGCTGCACCGGCTGACCCGGCATCCGCGCTTCGCCCAGCACTCGCTGGTGCTGGCCTTCGAAGGCAACGACGCCGCCGGAAAGGGCGGCAGCATCCGCCGCATCACCCAGGCGCTGGATGCGCGTCGTTACCGGGTGGTGCCCATTGCCGCGCCGACGCAGGAAGAAAAGGCCAAGCCCTGGTTGTGGCGTTTCTGGCGCCATGTACCGGGCAAGGGCGGCATCACCATCTTCGACCGCACCTGGTATGGCCGGGTGCTGGTGGAGCGGGTGGAGGGCTTCGCCAAAGAGGCGGACTGGATGCGCGCTTATTACGAGATCAACGACTTCGAGCATCAGCTCAGCGAAAACGGCGCCGTCATCGTCAAGTTCTGGCTGGCTATCAGCAAGGACGAGCAGATGGCGCGTTTCAAGGGCCGCGAGGAAACCGGCTTCAAGCGTTTCAAGATCACCGAGGAGGACTGGCGCAACCGCGACAAATGGGATGCCTACAAGCTGGCGGTCAGCGATATGGTGGACCGTACCAGCACCAGCAAGGTGCCCTGGACACTGGTGGAAGCCAACAATAAATACTATGCCCGCATCAAGATCCTCAAAACCATTTGCGATGCGCTGGAAGCCAGGCTGGGCTGAGGTTGCGGCCGGGCTGCTCGCGTTGCTGCTGGCGGCTCCGGCCCTGGCGGCCGGGCTGACCCTGCGCGCCGGCGTGGCCAACGACAGCTTTGGTCCCTTGTTCAGCGCTCAGGACGGCGTGCTGGCCGGCCAATACCGCGCGGCGTTGGAGCAGATAGGCCGGCTCAGCGGCATCCGCTTTGAGCTGGAATATTACCCGTCCTCGCGCTTGCAGCAATTGTTCGAGGTGGCCAAGGTGGATGTGGAAGTGGGCGTCAATCCATCCTGGCGCGCGTTGTCGCCGGTGGCCGGCTTCTACACCAAGCCCATAGACGTTCAGGCGCTGCGGTTGTGCTTCGCCGCCGGCAAGCGCCGCAAGGGCGCGCTGCCGGCCGGCCTCAGCGGTTTGAGCGTGGGCGTGCTGCAAGGGCGTGTCTACCCGGCGCTGGAACCGGGCTTTGCCAGCGGCCAGCTCAAGCGGATGGAGGCCGCCAGCGAGTACGACTTGCTGGGGGGCCTGCGCCAGGGCCGCATGCAGGCCATTGTCTTGAGCCAGCGTCAGCTGGACACCTTGCTGAGCCACTCGCCGGAGGCGCCGCCCTGCGTGCCGGGGGAAAGCGTCGGCAGCGTGCCGGTGATGCTGCGGCTGCACCCGCAATACCGCCAGCTATTGCCGCAATTGGACAAGGCGATTCAGCAGCTGCAAGATAGCGGCAAATTGCGCTGAGGCGTCCCATTCCCGCTCCGCGCCGCGGAGCGCAAAGCATTCGGATCCCAATCGATGTCTGTCCAGCAAGCCCTGCTGCCCGCCGAACTGGCGCGCCTGTTCTCCCGTCTCGATCCCGATGTCGACGATGCCGCGCTGGCGCTGATCCATGAACTGGCCAGCGCCAATCAGGCCGGCCATGTCTGCCTGCCGCTGGCGCAGCGGCCGGAACGCAAGGCGCTGCGGGCCAGCGCCTTGGTTGGCCCGCCCGGCGCTTACGCGCCGCTGATTCTGGATGAGGCCGGCCGTTTGTACTTCGCCCGCCATTGGTTCGACGAGGCGCGGCTGGCCGCGCGGCTGAGCGTCCTGGCGGAGCCGGGCCCCGCGCCGGACGCGGAGAGTCTGCGTCGGATGCTGGACGCGTTGTTCGGCGCGGCTGGGGACGCCACGGCGCCGGACCGGCAGAAGCTGGCAGCTGCCTTGGCCGCGCGCCAACGGCTGATGGTGATTTCCGGCGGCCCGGGCACCGGCAAGACCACCACCGTGGTCAAGCTGCTGGCCTTGCTCGCCGGCCTGTCGCCTCGACCGCTGGTGATGGCGATGGCCGCGCCCACCGGCAAGGCGGCGGCGCGGCTGGCGGAATCGGTGCGCGGCGCACGCGAGCGCTTGGCCGTCGATGAGGCGGCGCTGCGCCAGCTGCCGCAACAGGCGCAGACCCTGCACCGCCTGCTGGGCCTACGTCCGGGCGTCGCCGCGCCGCGTCATCATCCGGGCAACCCATTGCCATTGGATGTGTTGGTGGTGGACGAGGCATCGATGATAGATCTGTCGCTGATGGCACGCACGGTGGAGGCGCTGCCGTCGCAGGCGCGTCTGATCCTGCTCGGCGATCGCGATCAACTGGCCTCGGTGGACGCCGGCGCGGTGCTGGGCGATCTATGCGCGGACATCCATTACCGGCCGGAAACGCTGGACTGGCTGCGCGCGAGCTGCGGGGAAACCCTGGCGGCCACGCCGGGCGCCGGCGGCAAGCTCACCGACTGCGTGGCGCTGCTGACGCATAGCCACCGCTTTGGCGCGGCTTCCGGCATCGGCGAGCTGGCGCGGCGGGTCAACGCTGGCGACGGCTCGGCCAGCTGGGCGGTGCTGCAGGACGCGGCCTGGCCGGACGTGGCGGCGACGCCGGCGCTGGATGCCGCCGAAGTGTTGGCGCGCTGGCAGCCTTATTGGCGGGCGGTGCGCGCCGGCGCGCCGTTGGCCGAGCGGCAGCGTGCCTTCGCCGGCTTCATGCTGCTGGCGGCGGAGCGGCGGCAGGTGGACGCGTTCAACCGCCGCATTGAGCAGCAATTGGAAGCGGACGGCGACAAGCCGGCCGGCCGCGACTGGTATCCGGGGCGGCCGGTGATGATCAACGAGAACGATTACGGCCTGGGCCTGTTCAACGGCGACATCGGTTTCGCGGTGCAGCGCGAGGCTGGGTTGCGCGTGGCTTTTCCCGGAGACGACGGCGGCTGGCGCGAGTTCGCGCCCGGTCGCCTGCCGCAGCATGACACCGTGTACGCGATGACGGTGCACAAGAGCCAGGGCTCGGAGTTCGGCGAGGTTTGTCTGCAATTGCCGGACACGGCGGGACCGGTGCTGAACCGCGCGCTGGTGTATACCGCGATCACCCGCGCGCGCGACCGTTTCATTGTCGCCGGCGCGCAGGCGGTGTGGGAGCAGGCCGCGGCCGCCGCGCCGCCGCGCCACTCCGGCCTGGCGGACAAATTGAAATGACGTTGCGATTAAATTGTCGGCGCGGCGTGTGGCCGCATCGACAATTCCGCAACAGCCTGCCGCAAAATAATCTGTTTATTTGCCGGCTGTTACGCCAGATATAGTCAAAGCGGAAGAAGCATCCTAAGATGCAGCCTTCCCGAAACACATCGCAGCGGAGTTGGCAATGCAAGTGGATGCGGTTCTGGCTTATCTCGACAAGATTACCCGTTTCGATCGTCAGCAGTTCACGCCTTTGTATATCGGCAAAGAGCGCCTGGGCTGGGTCAACGCGGTGTGGAAAGAGCGCTTGCTGAGCAGCGAATCGCAGCTGTTCGAAGAGCAGTACCAGAAACTGCATTGCCGTCTCGACGGCAGCTACCGCAGCATCAGCCACGCCTTGGCGCAGGCGGCGCGCCGCTGGCAACAGGCCGGTTGGCTCAATGGCTGGCGCAATGAAAACTTCACCGCTTTCCGCCACGACGGCTCTCCGTTCTTCGAACTGGAGCGCGCCGCCTTCCGCCCGTTGGGCCTGACCAGCCGCGCGGTGCATCTGAACGGGCTGATCCGGCTGCCGTCCGGAGAAGTGCGGATGTGGGTGGGACGCCGCAGCCCGCACAAGGCGGTGGATCCCAACCGCATGGATAACCTGGTCGGCGGCGGCGTGGCCGCCGGCGAGAGCATAGAGCTGGCGCTGGAGCGCGAAGGCTGGGAAGAGGCCGGCGTGCGCCGCGAGCAGGTGCGCGATCTGCCGCAAGCCAGCCTGCTGCTGGCCGAGCGCCCGGTGCAGCGCGGCCTGCATCGCGAGTGGATTTATGCTTTCGATCTGTGGCTGGAGCAGGGTGAGACACCCTGTAATCAGGACGGCGAGGTGGCCGAGCACATCCTGATGTCCTTCGCCGAAGTGGAGCAATTGCTGCTGGAAGAGCGCTTCATGATAGACGCGGCGCTGGTGGCGACCGATTGCCTGGCGCGCCATGGTTATTGGGGCGAGCGCACCGCGCCGATAGACGCGGCGCTGGCGCGCATTCGCCATGCGCAGCGCAGCGATGTGCACGCCTTGACCTCCTGCTGATTCCCTTGCCGCGCCGGGATGCCATTCACAGTGCCTGGCGCGGTTCTCCCGCCATTGATCTATCCATTTATATTACAACTGCGTGAATTAATTCAGGAATCTTTGCCTGACAGTGCTTGTAATGGGTAGAATCATTCTCAAGAGCGGCAAAAGCCGTCAATAAATGCCAAGGGCTATTGGCCCGCGCTGTTTCTCCTGCCTGTCACCACATGCTGATCTCCGTTCTCGTCTTCGCGCGACGACAACGCTTGGGTATGACCATTGAAATGACAATGTGCTTATTTTGGCAGAATTAACGAAACGGCGGCATCGGGAGATTTCTCACTTGTCAGCGGCGCAGCGACGGCGCGGCATGCGGCAGTCGGCTGGCTGCGCACGATCTTGGGGGGCGTAAGGGGGATGTATCGTTTGAAACTGATCTCGGAGCAGTTCGGCGTCGACGACAGCGGGCCGCTGCATCCCAGCCAGGAGCAGGCGCGGCGCGCGGCGCTGGTGATGTGGAATGTTTATCGCGGCCAGCTGCGCATCGAGATTCACCGCGTGGTGGACCTGCGCAGCCGCAAGACCGAAAAGCTGGAGGAATTATGCTGACTGTCGCGTTTTAGCCAATGTAGTTGGCGGCAATTGTCTTGCGTTCTCGTTTGTTGGCTGAATATGACAAATGCGGGCGCAGGGTGAGAGAAGTTTCCATTGCGCGATTTTCAGCGCTTGGCTATTGTCCAGGTTCCTATTAAACCCAAAGCAGGCGCAGCCGGATCGGCGGCCTCTGCACTGGAGCGATCTTTGTTCAATTGGTTCGAAAAACGGGTAAATCCGTATCCCGACACGCCTCCGGCCCAACCTCCCTCGGGCTTTTTTCCATTTCTCTGGTTCTGCACCCGCGGCTTGCGCGGTCTGATTGCGGCCGTCATTCTGCTGACCGCCGGCATAGGCGCTTTCGAAGCCCTGCTGTTTTCCATGCTGGGCTCGGTGGTGGACTGGCTGGGCGCGGTCAAGCCCGCACTGCTGTGGGACACGCAAAGCCATAATCTGTTGCTGCTGGCGGGCATCCTGCTGGCCAGTCCGCTATTGATCGCTTTGCAGGCCTTGATCAAATACCAGGGTATTTCCGCCAACTTCCCTATGCTGTTGCGCTGGAACTTCCATCGCCATCTGCTGCGGCAGAGCATGAATTTCTATCAGGACGAGTTCGCCGGCCGGGTTTCGGCCAAGGTGATGCAGACCGCGATCGCGGTGCGCGAGACGGTGATGATAGTCGCCGACATCCTGGTGTTCGTGGTGATCTACTTCGTCACTATGATCGCCGTGGTCGGCAGCTTCGACAGCCGTTTGCTATGGCCTTTCCTAGCCTGGCTGGCGCTGTACGTGGCCACGCTGTATTTCTTCGTGCCCAGGCTAGGCCTGGCCGCCACCGCCCAGGCCGACGCGCGCAGCCTGATGACCGGCCGCATCACCGATGCTTACACCAATATCGCCACGGTGAAATTGTTCTCGCATGCGCAGCGCGAGGCCGGCTTTGCCCGCGGCGCGATGCAGGAGTTCCTGGCCACCGCCTATCGCCAGATGCGCTTGATCAGCGGTTTCGAAATCATCAACCACAGCCTGAGCATGTTGCTGATCGCCAGTACCGCCGGCGTCACGCTGTGGCTGTGGAGCATGGGCGAAGTCGGTGTCGGCGCGGTGGCGGCGGCCACGGCGATGGCGCTGCGCCTGAATGGCATTTCGCACTGGATCATGTGGGAAATGGCCTCCTTGTTCGAGCAGGTCGGCACGGTGCAGGACGGCATCGCCACGCTGGCGCGGCCGGTGCTGGTCAATGACAGCGCAGATGCCAAGCCGCTGGCGGTCAAGCAGGGTGAGATTCGTTTCGAGCAGGTGGACTTCAGCTATGGCGGCAGCAAGAGCGTGATCGAACAGCTGTCGCTGACGATACGCCCGGGCGAGAAGATAGGTCTGGTCGGCCGTTCCGGCGCCGGCAAGTCCACCATCGTCAATCTGCTGCTGCGTTTCTACGACCTGGATGGCGGTCGTATCTTGATCGATGGCCAGGATATCGCGCGGGTGACACAGGACAGCTTGCGCGCCCAGGTGGGCATGGTGACGCAGGATACCTCCTTGCTGCACCGCTCGGTGCGCGACAACCTGCTGTACGGCAGGCCAGACGCCGACGACACCGCGATGGAGGCGGCCGCGCGCCGCGCCGAGGCGCATGATTTCATCCTGACCCTGACCGATCCCAAGGGACGGAGCAGCTATGACGCCCATGTCGGCGAACGCGGGGTCAAGCTGTCCGGTGGCCAGCGCCAGCGCATCGCGATCGCGCGGGTCATGTTGAAGGACGCCCCCATTCTGCTGCTGGACGAAGCCACCAGCGCGCTGGATTCGGAAGTGGAAGCTGCGATCCAGCGCAGCTTGTACCGCTTGATGGAAGGCAAGACCGTGGTGGCGATCGCCCACCGCCTGTCCACCATCGCGGCGATGGACCGCTTGATCGTGCTGGACAAGGGGCGAGTGGTGGAAGAAGGCGATCATCGCGGCCTGTTGGCCAAGGACGGTTTGTATGCGCGACTATGGGCGCATCAGAGCGGGGGCTTCCTCGGCGAAGAAGACGACGACGAAGCCGAGCCGGTGGCCAGCATCGCCTGACTCCGACCGCGGGCGGAATGAACCGGGCGGGGCGCGCAAGCGTCCCGCTTTTTTCATTTTCCGCCCAAGGACGCGGCATTGGGCTGCGGCAAGCGTTTTAGTGAAAACAACGGTGGCGATAGCGGGGAAAACGAGGAAATATCAAGACAGGCGGAGGGGATGTGGCGCACCCGACAGGGATCGAACCTGTGACCTTCAGCTTCGGAAACTGACACTCTATCCAACTGAGCTACGGGTGCGCTGTGACTTGCTTTGAGGCAGGGCCGCATCATAGCGCAACTTCCTTACCCGAGTCCAGTGTATGGTTTTGCCTTGCCTTCAGGCTTACCGTATAATTATCCTATTTTAAATGTCATTAATTCCAGGCGAGGCTCGTAATGAGTAATGAGAACGGAATGGCTCCCGGCCAGGTCATCAAAGTGCTGGTTGGCGTCGTTGTCTTTCTTGTAGTGGCAATCTGGCTTCTGGCCAAGCTGGCTACCAGCGGTTACAACGTGGATGCCGAAGTAATGACCAAGGAGGCCATCGCCTCTCGCCTGAAACCGGTTGGCGAAGCCAAGGCCAGCGATGCGCCTCCGGGCATGCGCACGGGCGAACAGGTTTACAAGGGCATCTGCATCTCCTGTCACGGCACCGGCCTCGCCGGCTCGCCTAAGTTCGGCGACACCGCGTCCTGGGGCTCGCGCATCGCCAAGGGCTGGGATACCTTGACTCAGCATGCCTTGCAGGGCTTCAACGCGATGCCGGCCAAGGGCGGCGCCACCGATTTGAGCGATGACGAAGTGAAGCGCGCGGTGGCCTATATGGGCAACTCCGCGGGCGGTAAGTTCACCGAACCGCCGGTGGGCGGCGCTGGCGGCGCGGCCGCGGCGGCCGATCCGGCGGTGGTGGGCAAGAAAATCTACGACAGCGTGTGCATGGCCTGCCACGCGGCCGGCATCGCCGGCGCGCCCAAGTTCGGCGACAAGGCGGCTTGGGCTCTGCGCCTGAAGCCCGGCTTGGACGAAGTGGTCAAGATCGGCATCAAGGGTCTGAACGCGATGCCGGCCAAGGGCGGTTATACCGGCAGCGACGCCGAGTTCCGCGCGGCGGTGGAATACATGGTGAATAATTCCAAATAAGCGGCGGTCCCTCGGAACAAAAAACGCCTTGCTTCAGCGCAAGGCGTTTTTTATCGCTGAAAAATGGCGATTTATATGTTTTTCCGGAAAATTAGGCCTAATGTTGACGACAATGTCCTATGTCAACAAAACCGCGCTGTAACAAGGGACAGGTGCCCTGCTTAGGCGCTTGGGGCATGATGAGCCATCTGTTTAGGTCGTGAAGCGTCAGGCGCTTCGCGGCTTGGTGTGGGGATTCAGTGGGTTTCCACTTTCGCTTCACCCAGAGATGTTCCTCATTCTTCATATGGCGCCACTGGCGCCATTTTCTTTTCCCGCGCTCGGGCATGTCGCCCACGATAGCCGTGCTTCAGGAGTCCGCCGGTTTTTCCTTGTTGGCCAGCATTGCGCTGAGGCTGGCCAGCCGCGATTTGCCCTCGGTCTTGCTGACGATGGGCTCGGCGCCGGGTTTGCCGAAGTGGCGCATATCGTCGCCGTTGATTTCGCTGATGAAGCGTGAAGGCTCGACGAACTGCCATTCGCCGGCGCGCTTGCGCTTGACGCAGTAGGTCAGCGTCAGCATGCGCTGGGCGCGGGTGATGCCGACGTACATCAGCCGGCGTTCTTCTTCCACCATGCCGTTATCGACGGATTCGCTGTGCGGCAGTATGCCTTCCTCGGTGCCGACCAGGAACACATATGGGTATTCCAGACCCTTGGACGCGTGCAGCGTGGACATCTTCACCGCGTCGACCTCGCCTTCCTCGCGTCCTTCCAGCATGGTGATCAGTGCGATGGTCTGGGTCAGCTCCACCAGGTTCTTGCCGCTGTCCTCGCCCTTGCGGCTGAGCCAGCCCACCATTTCCAGGATGTTCTTCCATTTGGTTTCGGCGATGCGCGGGCTGTCCTCGCTATCGTAAAGCCAGGCTTCGTAGCCTATGGCTTGCATCATCTCCATCGCCAGCGGGCCGCCGTCCTCGCGGGTGGCGCGGTATTGCAGATTGGCGATGAAGTCGCAGAACTGCTCCAGCGGTTCGAGCTGGGCTTTTTGCACCTGCAGGCGGAAGCCTTCCTCATGGGCGCTGGCGAACAGGCTCTTGCCGCGCTCGCCAGCCCAGGCGCCCAGCCGTTCCAGCGTGGCGGTGCCGACGCCGCGCTTGGGCGTGGTCAGCGCGCGAATGAAGGCCGGATCATCGTCGGGATTGGCGATCAAGCGCATATAGGCCAGCATGTCCTTGATTTCCGGCTTGTCGAAAAAGCTCTGGCCGCCGGCCATCTGATAGGGGATGCGCTGATTGCGCAAGGCTTGCTCGAAGATGCGCGCCTGGTAGTTGCCGCGATAGAGGATGGCGTAGTCCTTGAACTCGGTGCGGTATTCGAATTTGTGCGCCAGCAGCCTTTGCACCACGGTTTCCGCCTCGTGCTCCTCATCCTTGCACTGGATCACATGGATGGGCTCTCCCAGGCCCAGCTCGCTCCACAGCTGCTTTTCGAACAGTTTGGGGTTATTCGAGATCACCGAGTTGGCGGCGCGCAGGATGCGCGCGGTGGAGCGGTAGTTCTGCTCCAGCTTGATGATCTTGAGCTTGGGGAAGTCGCTTTGCAGCAGCCGCAGGTTTTCCATATTGGCGCCGCGCCAAGCGTAGATGGACTGGTCGTCGTCGCCCACCGCGGTGAACATGCCGCGCAGGCCGGTCAGCAGCTTGACCAATTGGTACTGGCAGGTATTGGTGTCCTGGTATTCGTCTATCAGCAGGTAGCGCAGCTTGTGCTGCCATTTCTGCAGCACTTCTTCATTGCGTTGGAACAACTGCACCGGCAGGCGGATCAGGTCGTCGAAGTCCATCGCCTGATAGGCGCTCAAGGTGTCCTGATAGGCCAGATAAGTGGTGGCGCAGATGCTCTCCCACTCTCCCTGGGCTTCCAGCAGCATCTGGTCCGGTGTTTTTAGGTCGTTTTTCCACAGCGAGATCTGGCTTTGCACCTTGCGCACTTCGTCCTTGGAAGTGGTTTTCAGGATGTCGGAAATGATTTTGCCGGCGTCGAAGGCGTCCAGGATGGAAAACTGCGACTTATAGCCCAGATGCGGCGCTTCCTGGCGCAGCATCTGCATGCCCAGCGAGTGGAAAGTGGATACGGTGATGCCGCGGATCTCCGCCGGCGTCATCAACTTGCCCACCCGCTCCAGCATTTCTCGCGCGGCCTTGTTGGTGAAGGTGATGGCGGCGATATTGCGCGCGCTGATGCCGCCTTCGCGGATCAGGTGCGAAATCTTGTAGGTGATGACTCGGGTTTTGCCGGAACCGGCGCCGGCCAGCACCAGCAAGGGGCCGTCAAGATATTGGATCGCCGCGCGCTGCGGCGGATTGAGCAAGGGTGCGGACATGGCGGTATGGGGAAGGGGCCCGGCAGGGCGCAGTAAATCGGTAACTCAGCCAGTGCATTGTAGCATGGGGTATCATGGCGCTATCCGCGGATGACATCTCAGAGCCTGTTCAAAGTCTGGCGAGCAAGAGCGAGGCAAGGCGAAAACGGTTGAAGAAGCGGAACGTACAGGTGGTACATGAGCATTCTGAAAGCGTTGTTAACGCCGTATCGCCGAAGCGCCGCAGACTTTGAACAGGTTCTCGGATCGATCCGCCACTCATGAGGTGCATATGGCCATCTACGCTATCGGCGACATTCAAGGCTGCTTCCAGCCATTTCAGCAGTTGTTGCGGCAAATCGAGTTCAACCCCGGCAAGGACACCTTGTGGCTGACCGGCGACCTGGTCAACCGTGGACCGCAGTCGCTGGAAGTGCTGCGCTGGGTGTTCCAGCATCAGGATCACGTCGAAATCGTACTGGGCAATCACGATCTGCATCTGCTGGCGGTGGCGGAGGGCTTCGGCAAGCTGCACCGCAGCGATACCTTGCTGGATATACTCAATGCCGCCGACGGCAAGGTCTTGCTGGACTGGCTGCGCTGCCAACCGATGATGATAGCCGGCCACGGCTACGCGATGGTGCACGCCGGCCTGCTGCCGGAGTGGAGCATTGATCGGGCGCTGGACTTGGCGGAAGAAGTGGAGGCCGGCCTGTCCGGGCCCAAGCATCGTGAATTCCTGTCGCGGCTGTATGGCAACCGGCCGACGCGCTGGAGCGAGGAGTTGCGTGGCGCCGATCGTCTACGCGTGATTGTCAACGCGATGACTAGGATGCGTTTCCTGAACCGCGATGGCGAAATCGACCTGAACTATAAGGGCGAACTGGACAATGCGCCGGCCGGCCTGACGCCCTGGTTCGAGGCGCCGGGGCGCTGGCAGGGCGAGATGCCCATCATCTGCGGCCATTGGTCGGCCTTGGGCGTTCACATTTCCGAAGACGTGGTGGCGATAGATTCCGGCTGTCTGTGGGGCGGCAGTCTGACCGCGATGCGGCTGGGCGATCAGGCCTTGTTTTCCTTGCCGTGCCCGGCTTTTCGCGAAATCACCGCCTGAACGGCGCGTGACGCGCCGCGGCGGCAAATAAAATATCGTCAAGCCATAGTCAGCCCGCCCTCATCACTGTCATAATCCGGGCTCTTGCCAGAGCCGTTTTTTTATTTGTATGAGTTATCTTTCCATTGAGTTCGCGCTGGCATTCCTGGCCTTTTTCGCCCTGTATTGGCTGTGCCGCAAGCGCACGGATTGGCAGAACGGTTTGTTGTTGCTTGCCAGTTACGCCTTTTATGCCAAGCTGGACTGGCGCTTCGCGCTGATTCTCGCCATCTACACTGTATTGCTGACCGTGGTGTCGGCGCGCATGCTGGATTCCATTCGCCCCAAACGCTGGCTGCGCGTGGGCCTGCTGATGGCGGTGGGCAATCTGGCGGTGTTCAAATACTTCGACTTCTTCCGCGAAAGCGCGCAAGCGGGCTTGCACGCGCTGGGCATCGCCGCGGTGCTGCCGGCGGTGGATTTCCTGATGCCGGTGGGCATCTCTTTCTATACCTTCCAGTCGGTCAGCTATCTGGTGTCCCTGTACCGCGGCGAAGTCCGTTTCGCCCGGGTCAGGGAACTGGGCTTGTTCCTGGCCTTCTTTCCCACCTTGCTGGCCGGGCCGATCTGCCGCGCCAGCGGCCTGCTGGAGCAGCTGCGCAGCGGCGCGCGCCGCCACATCCTGCATTTGGACCGCGCGTTGGGCTTGGTCGTGCTGGCCTTGGCCAAGAAGCTGTGGCTGGCCGGCTGGCTGGCCAGCGCCTGGGTGGACCCGGTGTTCAGCGCGCCGGAAACTTATCACCCACTTGAGGTCTGGGCCGCGTTCTATGCCTACGCCTTCCAGATCTATCTGGATTTTTCCGGCTATACCGACTTGGTTACCGCGCTGGCGCTGCTATTGGGCATCCAGTTGCCGCGCAATTTCGACGCGCCCTACCTGGCGCATAATCTGCGCGATTTCTGGCGGCGCTGGCATATGTCGCTGTCCAGCTGGATTCGCGATTACATCTACATTCCGCTGGGCGGCAACCGGCTGGGCTTCGCCCGTGCCCAGCTCAATTTGCTGGCCGCGATGCTGCTGTCCGGCCTGTGGCACGGCGCCAGCCTGAAGTATCTGGTGTGGGGCGGCATGCACGGCCTGGGCGTGGTGGGCTTGAACCTGGGCGACCGGCTGCTGGGCAAGGAAGCGCTGACGCGGCGCTGGGCCTGGCTGGCGCGGCTGCTGACCTTTCATTATGTGTGCCTGGCCTGGGTGTTTTTCCGCGCGGCCTCGCTGGAGGATGGCTGGAGCTTCCTGGAGGCCATGGCCGGCACCGGCCAGGAACTGACGCTGAACGCGCCCGGCTTCCTGGCGCTGACCGCCGCCGCCTTTATCGGCCTGCCTTATCTGAGCGCAGCGCGGGAGCACGGCATCGCCCAACTGGCCCGTCTGCCGTGGTGGGGCAAGCCCAGTTTGTTGGCCGGCTGCGCCTTGCTGATCATCGTGGTGTCGCCGCCGGGGATCCCGGGTTTCATTTATTACCAGTTTTAAGCGCGCGCGGCGGAATCGCCGCGCAATTTCACCGTCTTATCGTCAGTCTTACCGCATTGAGGCCTGCGTCACATGATCGCCCGTTCCGCCATTCGCCAAGCCCTGGCCATACTCGGCAGCAGCATGCTGTTGCTGTGCTGGATTGAGCAATCGTCCATCAACGCCTACTGGCGGCAGACTTTTCACCGCCCCAGCCAACTGGAAGTCTTGTCCGATCTGAGCGTCTGGCGCGTCGGTGCGGATCTGGGGCGCGGTTTCCGCGATCACAGCCGTGGACTGCTCGCGCGGCTGGACCGCTGGGACGACGATATGATCGCCTACTTCAACGCCTGCTGCCTGCGCCCGGCGCCGCCGCCCGTGCTGGCGCCGCAAGCGCAGGCCGGCAGCAAGGCTCCGTCCACGGCAAGCGAACCGGTCTTGCCGGCCGGGGTCAAAACCCAGCCGCCAGCGGTGTCCGCTCCGCAGCAGGCCGCGGCCAAGGACAGCCGATTATTGCTGCGGCCGGGGCAGAAAGTGTTGCTGGCCGGAGATTCCATGATGCAGGGCGTGGCGCCGCATTTGCTGCGGCCGCTGTTCAAGCTGCACCAGATCAAGGCGCTGGACGTCAGCAAGCAGAGCACCGGCCTGACTTATCCGGACTTTTTCAATTGGCCGGACACGATAGAGCGACAATTGGCGGCCAATCCTGACATCGGTCTGGTGGTGGTCTTCTTGGGCGCCAACGATACTTGGGACATGGTGGGCGGCAGCCGTTACATCCGCTTCGCCTCCGAGGAGTGGGAGCAGCGTTATCGCGAGCGCATTCGCGCCATCCTGGCCTCGGCCAAGGCGCATAAGACGCAATTGTTGTGGTTGGGCGCGCCGAATATGGGCAAGGACAAGCTCAACCGCGGCGTGCATTACATAAACGGCATCTTCCGCGAGGAAGTGGAGAGCGCAGGTCAGCGTTATTTGTCCACGCGCGAGGCCTTGGGCAGCGAGGACGATGCTTTCGCCAAGTTCATGACCTTGCCCGAGCAGGGCGAGGTGGCGGTCAGAACCGCCGATGGCATCCATTTCACCCGTCAGGGCCAGGTCTTGCTGGCACGGCGGGTATTGGCAGAATTGAGGTTTGAATGAAGTTGAGACTCAGCGTCGCCTTGGCTGGCCTGTTGGTGTCTGCGGCGGTTTGGGCCGCCCCGGTGCAGGATTTCGGCGAGGTCAATCTGGCGCGGCTGGCGTCGCGACTGAAGGGGATTTCCACAGCGGTTCAGCCGGTGCGCATTACCCAGCTGGGGGATTCGCATACCGCCGCCGATTACCTGACCGGCACGCTGCGCGAGCGTTTCCAGGCCAAGTTCGGCGATGCCGGCGCCGGCTGGACGCCGCCGATGGCGGTGCCGGGTCAACGCCATGCGCTGGTGATAGAGCGCAGCGAGGGCTGGACGTTGATCAACAGCCGCAAGGACGGCGATCCGGACTTCCCGCTGGGTGGCTATATTGCCCAGGCGCAGCGGCCGGGCGCCACCATCAGCGTGTTGCCGCGCAATCCGCTGGACGGTTTGTGGCGAGTGCGCTTCCGCGTGCGCGCGGCGCAAGACGGCGCCGGCGCGCTGGAAGTGGACGACGGCCACGGCAGCCGCAAGCTGAACCCGCCGGAGGCGGGCAAGGGCTGGCAGACGGTGGAGCAGAAGCTGTACTTCCCCTTCGTGGTGCGCGCCGGGGCGTTGCCGGCGGCGGAACTGGGCGGCATTGAGCTGGAGCGGCTGGCGCCTGGCGTGGTGCTGGACAGCATAGGCAGCAACGGCGCGCAGCTGTCGATCTGGCAACGCTGGGGCAAGAACTGGAGCGCGCAGCTGGCGGAACGCAATAGCGATCTGGTGATCCTGGCTTACGGCGTCAATGAGGCGTTCGACGATCGCCTCGACCTGATCGAGTATCAGCTCAATCTGCAGGCGGCGATCAACACCATACGCCGCGATCTGCCGCAGGCGGCCATTCTGATGCTGGGCGCGCAGGACGCGGCGCGTAAGCGCGGCGCGGTCAGCAAGGAGTGTTCGCCGGGACGCCCGCTGCAATTGGCGGCGGTCAAGCGCATTCAGCAGAAAGTCGCGCGCGACAGCCATATGCTGTACTGGGATTGGGAGCAGGCGATGGGCGGGCCCTGCAGCATGAAACGCTGGCAGGCGCAGCAGCTGGCGCGGCCGGACCTGGTGCATTTCTCGCAGCAAGGCTATGCCAAGCTGGCCGATGATTTATTCGATAATCTGATGACGCGGCTCAGCCTGTGAGCGTGGCGGCGATGGATGAAGAAAAGCCCCCGGAACGGGGGCTTTTGCATTGGGGAAGCTTCGTCGCAGGTGCTCAGTGTTGCTGAGCCGGTTCCTGAGCCGCTTCCGCGGCCGGAGGCGGGCTCAGCCGCAGCGCGCGCGCCACTTCCTGCTGTGCTTGCTGCGCCAGCGCGAAGCGGGTATCCAGCCCGTGTTCCCAAGCCTTCAGCGGCTGGCCGTAGCTGACCTCGACTTCCATAGCCGGCATCGCCAGCACCTTGCGCACGCTTTGCAGAAAGGTCAGGTCACCGATGAAGGCCGGTTCCAGCGTCTGTTCGCCGTCTGCGCCGTAATAGCGCAGGCCCACCGGCTGAACGGTGCCGCGCGACAACAGCGCGGCCTCGAACAAGGAAGCCTTGAACGGCAGCAGATCGAGACCGTCCGAGGTGGTGGACTCTGGAAACACCGCCATGCAGGCGCCGTTTTCCATCGCGTGCGCCAGCGCCTTGTAAACGCGGCTGGCGTCCTTGCGCTTGCTGCGGTCGATGAACAAGGTGCCGCCCAGATGCGCCAGCCAGCCCAGCACCGGCCAGGAGCGGAGTTCGCGCTTGGCGACGAAGCGGGACACCGTGCAGCTATTGAGCACGAAGATGTCCAGCCATGAGATGTGGTTGGCCACCAGCAGGGTATTGGGCGGGTAGAAGCCGGGGTTGACGCCGTTGATCCGCACGCTGATGCCCAGGATCTTCAGCGCGTGAGCGGCCCAGCGCCGGGTGACGACGGCGCGTTCGGCGTGGGCCAGCCGGGAATAGCGCGTAACCAGGATGAAAACGCCGACGGCCAGATGGCCGAACAGGCGCGCGACGCGCCCGATCCGGGTGAGCAGGGAGGTGGTGGCGATTGACTTCAAGATACGTTGAGGCTCGGTGCGCTAAGGTTGAGGCCGTAACTCTAGCATGGCTGGCATAGTGGGCAATAGTAGGAGCTGCGCTGGCCCTGGCGTAAATGCCGGATCGGCGTGCCGCATTGCCGGCATGGTTCATCCTGGCGGCCGTAAACCATATAGGTTTGCTGGAAGTAGCCGGGTTTGCCGTCGCTATGCACGAAATCACGCAGCGTGCTGCCGCCGGCCTCGATAGCGCGGGTCAGCACTTTGCGGATTTCTTCGGCCAGCCGGCGGTATTCGCCGTCGCGCACCGCGTTGGCGGCGCGGGCGGGATGGATGCCGGCGTGAAACAGCGCCTCGTTGGCGTAGATATTGCCTACGCCCACCACCACATGATTGTCCATCAGCATCAGCTTGACCGCGCTGCCGCGGCGTTGAGCTGCTCGGATCAGGGTGTCGCCGTCAAAACCGTCGGACAGCGGTTCCGGCCCCAGTGCCTGCAGCAAGGGGTGGTGCTCGATGGCGCCGACATGCCATAGCACCGCGCCGAAACGGCGCGGATCACGGTAGCGCAGCACATTGGGCCCCAGCAGCAGATCGATGTGATCATGTCTTTCCGGCGGGGTGTCGGCCGGCAGGAAACGCAGGCTGCCGGACATGCCCAGATGGATGATCAGGGTGCCGGCATCGGTGCCCAGCAGCAGGTATTTGGCGCGGCGATCGACCGAACGTATCGTCAGGCCGCGCAGGGTGGCGTGCAGTTCTGGCGGTACCGGCCAGCGCAGGCCGGCGTGGCGGACCACGGCGCCGCCAAGCTCGGCGTTCAACAAATGGGGCAGAATCCCGCGGCGGGTGGTTTCGACTTCTGGCAGTTCTGGCATGGGTAGAATGGGCGCGAAGATAAAAACAGGTCATGCTATTCTACGCATTCAACAGGTTTATAAGCAGGTCTCTGACTCCATGCGAATGCAACGGCTGAAAAAAACACTTCCCTTGTTGATGGTCTTGCTGCTGTCGGCGTGCGCCAATTTCAAGCATCCCGGCGCGGCGCGCTCCGTCGATACCGGCAAGCCGGCGGGCGACGAGGCCGCCGCCGCGGCTAAAGAGGACGATGCCCTGCTGCCCAAGGCGGAGCTGGCGCCCGAAATCCTCTATGGCGTGGTGGCCGGAGAAATCGCAGCCCAGCGCGGCTCGGTGGGCGCTTCCGCGGTGACCTATCTGGAACTGGCGCGTCAGACGCGCGACCCGCGGCTGGCGCAGCGCGCGGCCGAGTTCTCCATGTTCGCCGGTTTGCTGAAGGAAACCTCGGAAGCGCTGACTTTGTGGATGGAGCTGGCGCCGGACTCGGTGCCCGCGCGCGAGCAGCTGTTCATCACCCTGCTGCGCGCCGGCAAGCTGGCGGAAAGCAAGCCGCTGATCGAAGCGCTGCTGCAGAAAGAACCGGAACGGGCTCCCGCCATCTTCGTGCAACTGGCGCGGTTGACGTCGCGTCAGAGCGACAAACAGGCGGCCTATGAGCTGGTCCAGCAGTTCGCCGGCCGCTATCCGGACCTGGCCGAGGCGCGCTTCGCGCTACTGGCCGTGGCCGCCGAGGCCGGCGATCAGGCCACGATGAACCGCGAGTTCGATCGCCTCGCGCAGATCGCGCCGGCCTGGGATTTGCCGGTGGCGTGGCAGGTGGACCGCCTGCGGCGCGAGCAGCCGGACCAGGCCATCGAGTTCCTGCGGCGCGAACTGGCGCGGCGGCCCAACGCCGGTCTGGAACTGAAGCTGGCCTATCCGCGGCTGCTGGTGGGCGCCAAGCGCTTCGGCGAGGCGCGGCAGGCTTTCGACCAACTGCTGCCGGCCTATCCGGACAATCCAGACCTGCTTTACGCCTCTGGCCTGATGGCCTACCAGATGCGCGATCTGCCCGCCGCGGACAAGTATTTGCGCCAGGCGCTGGCCGCCGGCCATCCCGAGGCCAATTTCATCCGCTATACCCTGGGACAGATCGCGGAGGAGCGCCAGGACGCCGCCGCGAAGGGCTGGTATGAGATGGTGGGCGCTGGTCCGCAATTCCTGCCGGCTCAAGGCCGGCTGGCAATGATGGAGGCTGGCGACGGCAAGCTGGAGCTGGCCTTGGCGCGGCTGGCGCCCTTGGGCGGCAATGATCAGGAAAAAATCACCCTGGCCTTGCTGCAATCACAGCTGGCGCGCGAGGCCAAGCAATACGGCAAGGCCTACGAATTATTGAGCAAGGCGCTGCAGCGCATGCCCAAGGCGCCGGAGCTGTTGTATGAGCGGGCGCTGGTGTCCGACAACCTGGGCAATATCGGCAATGCCGAGCGCGACCTCAAGCTGGTGTTGAAGGAAAAGCCGGGCGATGCCCAAGCCTTGAATGCGCTGGGTTATACGCTGACCAACCGCACCGGCCGCCATCAGGAGGCGCTTGGCTATATAGAAAAAGCGCTGAAGAGCGAGCCGGACAATCCCACCATCCTAGACAGCCTGGGTTGGGCGCAATACAAGCTGGGCCGGCTCGAGGCCGCGCTGAAAACGCTGCAGAAGGCCTACGCGCTCTTGCCCGACCCCGAGCTGGCCGCGCATCTGGGCGAGGTGTTATGGAAGCTGGGCAAGAAAGACGAGGCGCAGGCGGTATGGGACAAGGCGCTGGCGGAAAGCCCGGAGCATGATGTGCTGCGCGAAACCATGCGCCGTCTGGGGGCCCATTGATGAAGTGGAGCGGTCTGATCCTGGCCCTGTCTCTTGCGCTCACCGGCTGCGCGACGCGCGAGGCGGTGTTCATGCCCGCCGCGACGCAGTCCGCGGACCAGCCCTTCGCGGTCAGCGGACGTTTGTCGGTGAATCTGGACGGCAAGGGGCATGTCGCCAACTTCGATTGGCGGCACCAGCCTGAGCGCGATCAGTTGGCGATCAACTCGCCGCTGGGCAATACCGTGGCCGAAGTGATCCGCGACGCCGGCGGCGTCACCCTGCTGGCGGACGGCAAGGCCTGGCAGGCTGCGGATGTGGAAAGCCTGACCGAGAAAACCCTGGGCTGGCCGCTGCCGCTGCCGCTGTCCGGCCTGGCCTGGTGGATCCGTGGCATGCCCGTGCCGGGCGAGGCGAGCGAAGTCCGTCCCGACGGCGAATTGCTGCAGCAGGGTTGGCGCATCCGCTTTGTGCGCGAGGCCGAGTCCGGCGAGCGCTATCCCAAGCGCGTGGATCTGGCCCGAGACGGTTTGACGGTCAGAGTGGTGACCCGCGACTGGCGCTGACGCGCGTCGCGTCCTCCGTATTATTTCTATTGATTGCCATGGTGTTCTGTTGATGAGTTCCCCCGTATTCCAAGACTTTCCGGCCCCGGCCAAGCTCAATCTCTTATTGCACGTCGTCGGCAAGCGCCCGGACGGCTATCATTTGCTGGAGACGGTGTTCCGCTTCGTTGACTTCAGCGACACCGTGTCGCTGGCCTTGCGCGACGACGGCCGCATCGTGCTGGAGACGCCGATCGCCGGCGTGGACCCGGAGCAGGACCTGACGGTGCGCGCGGCGCGTCTATTGCAGGCCCATGCCCAGTGCGGGCTGGGCGTGGCCATTCGTCTGGACAAAAAGATACCGATGGGCGGCGGTTTGGGCGGCGGAAGCTCCGACGCCGCCACCGTTTTGCTGGCCTTGAATCGTATGTGGGGACTGAATCTGCCGCGGGCGACTTTGCAGGAACTGGGCTTGAAGCTGGGCGCGGACGTTCCGGTGTTTATTTTCGGGCGCAGCGCGCTGGCCACCGGCGTTGGCGAAAAACTGAATGAAATCAAATTGAAGCCGGCATGGTATGTGGTAATTCACCCTCAGGTGCAGGTGCCCACCGGCAAAGTATTTCAAAATTTTTCGCAAGAGGTGTTGACAGAGGTAGGGGTCGTCGGCATAATGCGAATCCTCGAAACAACGCAGCGACGACGAAACGATCTGCAAAACGTTGTTTCGAATATGTACCCAGCGGTGAATGAAGTGCTGACCGAATTAAGAAAATATGGTTCGCCGCTGATGACTGGTTCCGGTTCCTGTGTGTTTCTGGAGTGCCAGTCAAAAGACGAAGCCGATAAAGTTTATCAGGCGGTGTCGATAAAATATAAGGGGTTTTTAGCAAAAGGACTCGATGTCCATCCCTTAATCGACAGCGCTGAATAAAGGTTACTGGGGAGTCGCCAAGTGGTAAGGCACCGGATTTTGATTCCGGCATTCGTAGGTTCGATCCCTACCTCCCCAGCCAAGACTTTCTCTCAATAAGAGAGAGCATGAAAAAAGCGTGTAAGAATCCCTTACACGCTTTTTCTTTATCTAGCTAAGGCACACGAATCATGGCGGCATACGACAGTTTGATGGTATTCACCGGGACCGCGAACCCGGAACTGGCCCAAAACGTAGTCAAACATCTGGATATCTCGTTGGGACGCGCCGATGTCGGCAAGTTCAGCGATGGCGAAGTGGCGGTGGAGCTGCTGGAAAACGTCCGCGGACGCGACGTCTTCATTCTGCAATCGACCTGTGCGCCGACCAATGACAATCTGATGGAAATCCTGACTATGGCCGACGCGTTGAAACGCGCTTCGGCCGGTCGTATTACCGCAGCAATTCCGTACTTCGGCTATGCGCGCCAGGATCGCCGTCCGCGCTCCGCCCGGGTGCCGATCTCCGCCAAGCTGGTGGCCAATATGCTGACCAGCGCCGGCATCGATCGCGTGCTCACCGTCGATCTGCATGCCGACCAGATCCAGGGTTTCTTCGATATCCCGGTGGACAACGTTTACGCGACGCCGGTGCTGCTGAAGGACATCCGTTCGCAGCGCATCGAAGACCTGATCGTGGTCAGCCCGGACGTGGGCGGCGTGGTGCGCGCCCGCGCGATGGCCAAGGCCTTGAACACCGACCTGGCCATCATCGACAAGCGTCGTCCCAAGGCCAATGTGGCCGAGGTGATGAATATCATCGGCGACGTGTCCGGCCGTACTTGCCTGATCGTCGACGACATGATCGACACCGCCAACACCCTGTGCAAGGCGGCCAGCGCTCTGAAGGAGCGCGGCGCCCAGCGCGTGCTGGCCTATGCGACTCACCCGATCTTCTCCGGTCAGGCGATCGATCGCATCAAGAATTCCGACATCGATATGGTGGTGGTGACCGACACCATCCCGTTGACCGCCGAGGCCAAAGCCTGCCCGAACATCCGGGTGGCCTCCATCGCCGGCCTGCTGGCCGAGACGCTGCGCCGGATCAACAACGAAGAATCGGTGTCTTACCTCTTCAATGAGGAACTGGTTGCGGCGGGCGCCTGCCTGCCGTGAACATCGGGCCCGCTGGTCGCGGCGGGCCGGGTGCTTTTAATCTGAAACTGGAGTTTTGCCATGTCTTTTGAATATACCGCCAGCAAGCGTGAAGAGTCGGGTACGAGTGCGAGCCGCCGCCTGCGTCACGCCGGCCAGGTTCCGGCCGTTGTTTACGGCGCTTCCAAAGAAGCCGTATCCATCGTTCTGGACCACAACACCATGTACTACGCGCTGAAGAACGAAGCGTTCCACACTTCCGTTCTGGATCTGGTCATCGACGGCCAGAAAGAACAAGTTAAAGTGGCTGCGTTCCAAATGCACCCGTACAAACAGCAAGTAATGCACATCGACTTCGCTCGCGTGTAATCTAGCTGCCGTGCCGTCTGACGGTAACGGTTGAAAAGCTCGTTGCTAGCCGTCGGCCCGCAACGAGCTTTTTCATTTGGAACAGAGAATATGTCCGGCATTCGCCTGATAGTCGGCCTGGGCAACCCCGGCGCCGAATACGATAGAACCCGTCACAACGCTGGCTTCTGGCTGGTGGACGAGTTGTGCTGGCGCTATAAGGGCAACTGGCGCACGGAAGGCAAGTTTCAAGGCGACGTCGCCCGCGTGGATATCGATGGCCAGGACGTCTGGCTGCTCAAGCCCATGACCTATATGAACCTGTCCGGGCAAGCGGTGTTGGCGCTGGCCCATTTTTACAAGATTCTGCCGGACCAGATCCTCGTCGTGCACGATGAGCTGGACCTGCCGCCCGGCGCGGCCCGCTTCAAGCAAGGCGGCGGCCACGGCGGCCACAATGGTTTGAAGGACATCGCCGCGCGGCTGAGCTCGCCGGCCTTCTGGCGTTTGCGCCTGGGGATCGGCCATCCGGGAGACCGCAACGAAGTCGCCAATTTCGTGCTGAAGAAGCCACGCGCCGAGGAACAGCAGGCGCTGGACGAGGCGATCGAGCAGGCGCTGCGGCAATTGCCGGCGGCCATCGGCGGCAAGATGGCGGCGGCGATGAAGGAATTGCACACGGCGGCCAAATGAGCCGCTGGGCAAATCGCCGGCTTGCCGCTATGCTGCGGCAGAACAAGATTTTTCAAGAATTCGAAGGAATGCGGACATGAGTCTGAAATGCGGTATCGTCGGCCTGCCCAATGTGGGCAAGTCCACCCTGTTCAATGCGCTGACCAAGGCCGGCATCGAAGCCGCCAACTATCCGTTCTGCACCATCGAGCCCAATGTCGGCATCGTGGAAGTGCCGGATCAGCGCTTGGCCGAATTGGCCAAGATCATCAATCCGCAACGCGTTCAGCCGGCCATCGTTGAGTTCGTCGACATTGCCGGGCTAGTGGCGGGCGCCTCCAAGGGCGAGGGCCTGGGTAACCAGTTCCTGGCCAACATCCGCGAGACCGACGCCATCGTCAACGTGGTGCGCTGTTTCGAAGATGAGAATATCGTTCACGTCGCGGGCAAGGTAGATCCTATCGCCGACATCGAGACCATAGGCACCGAACTGGCGCTGGCCGATCTGTCCGCGGTGGAAAAGGCGATGACGCGCGAAGGCAAGCGCGCCAAGTCCGGCGACAAGGACGCGCGTGCCTTGATCGCGGTGCTGGAAAAGCTGGTGCCGCATCTGGATCAGGGTCTGCCGGCGCGTTCGCTGGACTTGAGCCCGGAAGAAAATGCGTTGATCAAGCCGCTGTGCCTGCTGACGATCAAGCCGGCGATGTATGTGGCCAATGTGGCCGAAGACGGTTTCAGCAACAATCCCTTGCTGGAGCGGGTGCAGCAGTTGGCCGACAAGGAGGGCGCGCCGGTGGTGGCCTTGTGCGCGGCGATTGAATCCGAAATCGCGGAACTGGATGATGCCGACAAGGCCGAGTTCCTGGAAACGCTGGGCCTGGAAGAGCCGGGCCTGGACCGCCTGATCCGCGCGGGTTACAAGCTGCTGGGTCTGCAGACCTACTTCACCGCCGGCGTTAAGGAAGTGCGAGCCTGGACGATTCATATCGGCGACACCGCACCGCAAGCGGCCGGCGTGATTCACACCGATTTCGAACGCGGCTTCATCCGCGCGCAGACCATCGCCTATGCCGACTTCATCGCGCTGGGCGGCGAGGCCAAGGCCAAGGAGGCCGGCAAGATGCGCGCCGAAGGCAAGGAGTACGTGGTGCAGGATGGCGATGTGATGAACTTCTTATTTAACGTGTGATCTTATCGGATCGAAATAAAGGCATGCAGCTCTGGCTCATGCCTTTATTTTTGTAAGCCTACTGAGATGCGGCAAAATAGTGCCGACTGGATGTAAATAAAAGGGAACACGTTTTGGAACGCCAAGCTGAAGTCGCTGATGAGATTAGTCTGATTGATATTATTCGTTTCTGTAAAGAACAATGGCGTTTGATGGTTTTCCTCCCCATCATCGCCGCGCTGGCGGCGGTGGCCGTAGTGTTGAATATGGAGGACAGGTATGCGGCGACATCTCTGCTCCTCGTGCCCGCGCCGTTGGGTCCTCAGGGCGGCGCCAGCGTGTTGAAGGATAATGTGATGCTGGGCGAAGCGGCGGCTCATTTTGAGCTGGCCAAGCATTACGGCGTGACTGGCGCGGACAAGGCCAAGCTCAGTTTGTTGGACAATCTCAGAGTTTCCGCGGGCAAAGACGGTTTGCTTGAAGTCTCGGTCCAGGATGTGGACGCGGCATTTGCCGCCCGGCTCGCCAACTACTTGGTAGAGCAGACCCGGCAGCGGATTCTGGGCTTGCACGTGACGGAACAGAGCAAGAAATACCTGGTGCTGCAGGAGCGGATCAAGGTGGTGCAAGGTCAGGTGTCGGGAGCGAAGCGCGAGCAGAAGCAGCTGGGCGCGGTAGCCGAGACCTTCCTGAACAGCGGATCGGCGCGTGTGATCGAGAGTTTCGCGCGCTTGGAAGCGCAAATGAATGCTCAGCAAATGGAAGGGAATAGCCCGGTACAGTCGTCTTTATTGCAACTGCGCGCGGAATTGGAGCGCAGCAATCCGCAGGTCAAGTCCATCTCTCCGAGGCAGTTGGCTACGATGCGTGATTTGTTCTTCTATCAGGCCACGTTGGAGGAGCTGCAGAAGCAGGCTTCGGTGGCCAGAGCGTTGATGTCGCAGGATGTGCAGGTGGTGTTGCCGGCAAGCCCCCCTTTGGAAAAGGCGGGACCGAAACGGACTATGATCGTGTTGCTGGCCGGTCTGGGAGGCTTGGTCTTGGCGGTATTGATTGGCTTGGGGCGTAAGTTGGGGGCAACGCTGCGCCAGCGCTTGCACGCCGAGTAGGGGTGAATTGACATCATGGCCGCTTTTCGCGGCCATTGTTCTATCTAGAACTTGGCAGCGCCAACGGCTAGTGATATTCTCGCTTTTGACTATTTTGTTTTTCAAAATTACCAAAGGTTATATTGATATGCGCAAGCTGATGACGCTTCTCGTAATGGCGGGCCTGGCTGGCCAGGTGTTCGCGGCGGACTTGCTGGATACGGTCAAGCAGCGCGGCAGCCTGAAAATCGCGTTGGAGGGCACGTATCCGCCGTTCAACTTCAAGGACGCCAAACAGCAGCTGACGGGTTTCGATGTCGAGATCGCCACTGAAATCGCCAAGCGTCTGAAAGTGAAGCCGGAATTCACCACGGCGGAGTGGAGCGGCCTGCTGGCGGGCTTGCAGGCCGGCAAGTTCGACATCGTGGTCAATCAGGTGGGCGTGACCGACAAACGCAAGGACGTGTTCGACTTCTCGCAGCCCTACACCTACTCCAGCGCGCAGTTGATCGTACGCAAGAACGAGAGCCGCGTTTTCAAGAGCCTGGCGGACCTGAAAGGCAAGAAGCTGGGCGTGGGCCAGGGCAGCAATTACGCCGATATGGCCAAGGCGGTGGCCGGCATCGAGGTGAAAACCTATCCCGGCGCGCCGGAATACCTGCAGGATCTGGCCAGCGGCCGCGTGGACGCGGCGCTGAACGACAGCTTGCTGATCCCCTTCGCCATCAAGCAGGCCAAGTTGCCCTTGAAGGCCGGCGCGCCGGTGGGCGAGGTGGCGACGATGGCTATCCCGTTCGCCAAGAACAATCCGCAGTTCAAGGCGGCGATAGACAAGGCGCTGGGCGATATGAAGGCCGACGGCAGCTTCAAGAAGATCTCGGTCAAATGGTTCGGCATCGACGTGTCGAAAGCGCCGGCGGCAGCGAAGAAATAATAAGTAATTCGTATTAGAATTTATGAAGTAAGACGCCCCTGCTTGTGCGGGGGCGTCGGTTTTTTAGGGAAAACATGAATGACTGACTGGATTGTGCTGCTGGAGTCGGCGCTGCCGGTGCTGCTGCAAGGCGCGGGGCTGACACTGCTGTTCGCGGTGGTGGCCATGGTGCTGGGCCTGGCGCTGGGCTTCCTCGTGGCCTTGCTGCGGGTGGCGCAGGTGCCGCTGCTGGCGCAATTGGCGGCCTTCTATGTCAGCGCGATGCGTGGTACCCCTTTATTGGTGCAGATTTTCGTCATCTATTATGGCCTGCCCGGAGCCGGCATCGAACTGGGGCCGGTGACGGCGGGCATTCTGGCGCTGACACTGAACGTGGCCGCCTATTTGTCGGAGAGCCTGCGTGGCGGCATTGCCGGCGTGCATCGTGGCCAATGGGATGCCGGCTTGTCGCTGGGCTTGAGCTGGTGGCAGACCATGCGCCACATCATCGCGCCTCAGGCTTTGCGACTGGCGGTGCCGAGTCTGTCCAACTCCTTGATTAGTCTGATCAAGGACACCTCGCTGGTCTCGGTGATTACCGTGACCGAATTGATGCTGGCAACCAAGGAAGTGATAGCCCAGACCTTCCAGCCCCTGCCGCTCTATCTGGCGGCGGCGGCCATCTACTGGGTGTTGAGCGCCAGCTTCGAGCGGGTGCAGCGCTATGTGGAGCAACGCCTGGAACTGGCGCACAAGCGTTGAAAAGCAAAAGCCCCGCGATGCGGGGCTGTGTCGTTTCTGGAGCGCGAGCTCAGGCCGGCGCGTACAGGTTTTCTATCATCGCCCGGCAGCGCTCGGCGATCACCTTGCGGCGCAGCTTCAGCGTGGGCGCCAATTCACCGGCATCGACGCACCAGGGCTTGTCGATTAGCGCGAATTTCTTGATGTGCTCCCAGTTGCCGAAGTAGCGGTTGAATCGCTTGATCTCGCGGTCTATCAGCTCGACGATCTTGGGATGGCAGCTCATTTCGCTGTCGGTGGTGTAGGCGATGCCATGCTCGGCGCACCATTCCTTTAGCTTCTCGTACAGCGGGACGATCAGCGCCGCCGCGTATTTCTGGCCGTCGCCCACCACCATGATCTGGTCGATAAAGGCAGATTCCTTCAGCTTGTTCTCCAGCGCTTGCGGCGCGATGTATTTGCCGTTGCTGGTCTTGAACATTTCTTTCTTGCGGTCGGTGATGCGCAGGTAGCCATGCTCAAGCACACCGATGTCGCCGGTGTGCAGCCAGCCGTCCTTCAAGACTTCGGTGGTGAGTTCCGGCTCCTTGTAATAGCCGAGCATCACATTGTCGCCGCGCACCAGGATTTCGCCATCGTCGGCCAAGCGTAGTTCAACCCCGGGCAGCGGCAGGCCCACGCTGCCGATGCGGGTGTCCCTGGCGTTGAACGGGTTGGCGGAAATCACCGGCGCGGATTCGGTCATGCCGTAGCCTTCCGCCACCGATACGCCGCAGGCCCAGAACAGGCGAGCCAATCGTGGTTGCAGCGCGGCGGAGCCTACATTGATCCATTTGAGTTCGCCGCCCATCGCGGCGCGCCATTTGCGGTAGACCAGCTTGTCGGCCAGAGCGTGCTTGGCGGCTTCCAACGGCGAGCGGCGGGCATTGGGGTCGAAGCGCTCGGCGCGCTCCACCGCCCACAAATAAAGACGGCGTTTGAAGCCGCTGAATTCGCGGGCCTTGCCCACCAGCTTGTCGTGCACTTTCTCCAGCACGCGCGGCACGGCGCTGAAGGTATGCGGCTTGATGTCGGAGAGCGCGGCGGACAGGCATTCCACGCTGGAGAAATACACGCCGGCGCTGCTGTACATATAGTAGAACACGCCAGCGCGCTCGAAGATGTGCGATAGCGGCAAAAAGCTCAGCGCACGGCATTCGCCGTGCGGCAGACGAGTGAATTCAGCGGTGGCGATCACGGTGCTGAGCACATTGCGGTGCGACAGCATCACGCCTTTGGAGCGTCCGGTGGTGCCGGAGGTGTAGATGATGGTATAGACATCGTCCGGTTGGATCGCGTCACGGCGGCGTTCCAGTTCGGCTTGTCGCTCCGGCTTGGCCTGCGCGGGGATTTCTGTCCAGGACGGGCAGCCGTCGATCTGGCCCAGGGCGTAGATCGGGCAACTGAATTTACCTAGCGCCTCATGCAATTTGCGTTGCAATGCGGCATTGCCTACGAAGGCAAGCTTGACCTCGGCATGAGACAGGATATAGCGTGCATCATCGAGGGTCATGGTAGGGTAAAGCGGCACGCTGATGGCGCCGACTTGTTGCAGCGCCAGATCGGCCAGCACCCATTCTATGGAATTGTCGGCGGCAATGGCGACCTTGTCGCCGCTGGCGATGCCCAATTCCAGCAGACCCAGGCTGAAGCGGTTGACGCTGTCCGCGACTTCCTCTGTCGACAGCCTGCGCCATTCCTTGCCGGCCTTGGCGGCGAGGCAATCGGTTCGCGGGTGGCGTTCGAGTTGGCGGGTCAGGATGTCAAATACGCGTTCTAGCTTCATTCGTACAATTGTTTGAATGCGAAACGCTGCAAAATAGTCCTAAAGCGCGTGGATGTAAAGCTAAAGCCAGTAAAAACTTAGTCAAGATCAATGGAGTAGCCACCGTTTTAGCGGCGACTTCCTTGAAGTTGCCGAATAATGATGAAAGAGTCATGGCTGGGTCGCGCTGAGAGGCGGATTGCGGTCGGTTTGTCGGACAACGAAATCAAACTGATGATTTTTTGAGGAAAAGTCGTGAAATTTGCAACCAGATCCATTCATGCCGGCTACGACAACGCCGAGCACGGCAAGGCGGTGATGCCGCCGGTGTACCAGACTTCGGTGTTCGAATACGGCCAGGTCGGCGAGTCCATGCCCTTCGTCTACGCGCGAACCAGTAATCCCACCCGCGCGGCGCTGGAAGCCTGCCTGGCCAGCCTGGAAAACGCCAGCCACGGCCTGGCCTTCGCCAGCGGCATGGCGGCCATCGACGCGGTGCTGCGCGCCTGCCTGAAGCCCGGGGACGAGGTGATCGCGGTGGCGGATCTTTATGGCGGCGCTTATCGCTTGTTGAGCAAGGTGATGGAGCCAGCGGGTATTAAGGTTAGCTTCGCGGATTTGAGCGACAGCCGCAATCTGACGGCGCTGATCAGCGCGCAGACCAAGCTGCTGTGGCTGGAGTCGCCGACCAATCCCTTGCTGGGCATGGTGGATATCGCCGCGTTGGCTGAAATCGCCCATGCGCATGGCGCGCGGGTGGCGGTGGACAGCACCTTCGCCACGCCTTATCTGCAGAACCCGCTGGATCTGGGCGCCGACGTCGTCGTGCATTCCGCCACCAAATACCTGGCAGGGCATTCCGACGTGTTGCTGGGCCTGGTGGCGGTCAAGGATGAAGCACTGCACCGCGAGATCAAATTCATCCAGAACGCGGCCGGCGCGGTGCCGGGGCCGCAGGATTGCTTCCTGACGCTGCGCGGCATCAAGACCCTGCACCTGCGCATGGATCGCCATTGCGACAACGCCGAGCGCGTGGCGCGTTATTTGCAGACGCATCCCAAGGTTGAACGGGTGTTCTTTCCGGGCTTGCCGGAGCATCCGGGCCATGAGCTGGCCCGGCGGCAGATGCGTCGCTTCGGCGGCATCGTCAGCATCTGGCTGAAGGATGACAGCCGCGCGGCGGCCAGCCGGCTGGCAGAGCGACTGCAATTGTTCGCGCTGGCCGAGTCGCTGGGAGGGGTCGAATCCCTGGTCAACCACAGCTACACCATGTCGCACGGCGGCATGCCGCCGGAGCAGAAAGCCCGGTTGGGCATTCGCGAAGGCGGGGTGAGGCTGTCGATAGGCATAGAGGATATCGACGATATCCTGGCCGATCTGGAGCAGGCTCTGGCGGACTGAATCTGACAGCGTTGTTTTTCAACCGACGCCCACGTGGGCGTAATCGAGGAAATATATGGCTTCCGCTTTGTGTCGCCGCTGGCAGTTGCAAACTCCTTTAATCCAGGCGCCGATGGCGGGCGGCGCAACCAGTCCGGCATTGGTGGCCGCGGTCAGCCAGGCCGGCGCTCTGGGCTTTCTGGCGGCGGCGATGCTGCCGCCCGAGCGCTTGCTCAGCGAGGCCGCCGAGGTGCGAAAGCTGACCGACAAGCCGTTCGGCATCAATCTGTTCGTGCAGGATGATCCGGTGCCCAGCCCACAGGTCTTGCAGCAAGCCTTGGAATGGCTGGCACCCTTGCATCAGGAACTCGGGCTGCCGACGCCGCAGGTGCCGGAACGTTTCTGCGAGCCGTTCGCCCGCCAGTTCGAAGCCCTGTTGGAGGCCAAGCCGGCGGTGGCCAGCTTCACTTTCGGCATTCTTAACCGCAATCAGCTCAAGCTCTTGAAGCAGGCCAAGATAGACGTGATCGGCACCGCCACCAATATGGCGGAAGGGCTGGCCTGGGCCGAGTTGGGCGCAGACGCGATCTGCGCGCAGGGGCGAGAGGCGGGCGGCCATCGCGGCACCTTCATCGGCCGACCGCAGGATAGCTTGCGGCCCATGCTGTCGCTGGCCTATGAACTGGCGCAGAACCAGCCGCTGCCGGTAATCGCCGCCGGCGGCATCATGAACGGGCGCGACATGGCCGCCGCGATGCGTCATGGCGCCCAGGCCTGCCAGTTGGGCACCGCGTTTCTGCGCTGCCCGGAATCCGGTATCTCGACGCAGTGGAAAAGCGAGCTGGCCAAGGCCGCACCCGGCAGCACCCGGCTGAGCCGCGCGTTTTCCGGCCGCCACGCGCGCGGTCTGAACAATCGTTATATGGAGTTGATGGCCGAGCGGGAGGAGCTGGTGCCGGCCTACCCGGTGATGAACGCGTTGACCGGGCCTTTGCGCGCGGCGGCGGCCAAGGCTGGGCTGCGCGACTTCCTGTCCTTGTGGGCCGGCGAGAATGTGGCCGCTGGCCGGGAATTGCCGGCGGCGCAGCTGGTGGCGACGCTGCATCAGGAATGGCTGGCGGCTTATGGCTGAGCCGCTGGCGGCGGCGGGCTTGAAGGCTGCCGCGATCTGGCGCACAATACTCGAGTAATTTACTTGGGTATAGACGAGTGATGGATACGGCGATCGAAGAAAAATACACGGTTCAACCCATTCTGTGGCTGCGGCGCTGGGCGGACAATCTGCTCAGCTTCCGTTTGCAACGGCCCGATGCTTACCGCTTCGAGCCAGGGCAGTTCGCGCGGCTGGGTCTGCCGCTGGGCGAGCAAGGCGGCCAAGTATGGCGCGCCTATTCGATGTGCTCAGCAGTTACCGACGAGTATCTGGAGTTTTATTCCATCGTGGTGCCGGACGGGCAGTTCAGTTCGAGACTGGCGCGCTTGCAGCCGGGCGACGAGGTCATGCTGGACAAGAAAGCGATGGGCTTCTTCCTGGCGGACCGGCTGCCGCCGGGCAAGGATTTGTGGCTGTTGGCCACCGGCACCGGCTTGGCTCCCTATCTGTCGATTCTGCAAGACCCCGCTCAGTGGCAACGCTTTGACCGCATCGTGCTGGCGCACTGTGTGCGGCACGCCGGCGAGCTCAGTTATCAGGATTTCATCGCCGAGTTGAGCGAACATCCCTTGTGGGACGAGCACGGCCACAAGCTGCAATACTTACCCATCGTCACGCGCGACGCGCCGGAAGGCGTGTTGAACGAACGCATCCCGGCCTTGCTGGCCAATGGAGGTTTGGAGCGGGCGGCGGGGCTGGCGATGTCACCGGAAAACTCGCGTTTCATGATCTGCGGCAATCCGGCCATGGTGGAAGATACCCATAGACAGCTGATGAAGATGGGTTACCGGATGAGCCGGCAGAGCGCGCCGGGCCATCTGGTATTGGAAAACGGCTGGTAGCCGACGCGCCCAGGGCGGCCTATAAGACCTTGCTCATGAACAGGCTGAGCGGGTCGGGCAGGTAGGCTCCGAATGGCGAGCACAGGCTGAAGCCGCCACGCTGGTACAGGCCGATCGCCTCCGGCTGGGATATGCCGGTTTCCAGTTTCAGTGCGGAGAGACCGGCGGCCTGCGCTTCTTGCTCCAGGCGCGCCAGCAGCGCCCGGGCCAGGCCCTTGCCGCGCTGGGACGGCGCCACGAACATGCGCTTGATCTCGCCGTAATCCTCATGTAGCACCAGCGCGGCACAGCCTGTGGCCACGCGGTTCTCATCGCGGGCGACGATGAAGCGCACATGGGGCTGTTCCAGCGCCGCCGGGTTCATCAGGTGGTTGCTTTCCGCCGGATACAGCGCCGCCTGATAAGCGTCCAACTGGCGGATCAAGGCCAGCACATCGTGTTGCAGCGGAGATTCCAGTTGCAGTTGCATGGGAGGCCGCTTCACTTGTTGGAGTTGGCGAGTAGGGCGCCGAACAGCAGGAAGGTCATGCCGCCGGCCTTGTTGAGCAGTTTGCCGCCGCGTTCGCTGGCCAGCCAGCGGCGCGCGCGTTGTGCGGTCAGCGCGTACACGGTATGAATCAGAATGATCAGCGCGCTGAAGGAGCCGACCAGCAGCAAGAATTGCGGCGCATAGGCGCCCTGGGTGTCGATGAATTGCGGGAAGATGGACAGGAAGAAAAAGATAGACTTTGGGTTGGTCAGCTGTACCGCCATGCCTTCCCCGAAACGCCGGGCAAAGCCGCGCGGCTGGGTTTGTATTTCGTCGAAGCGGAAGGCCGGCGCGCGCAGCAGCTTGATGCCCAGATAGAACAAATAGGCCGCGCCTATCCATTTCATCACGGTGAAGGCCAGCGCCGACGCGGCCAGCAGCAACCCTAGGCTGGTGGCCGACACGCCGGCGACGATGAAGGAGCCGCAGGCGGTGCCCAGGATGCCGCCCAGCGTGCCGCGCAAGCCGAAGCGCAGCGAATTGGTCAGGGTCATCAAGACGCCGGGACCGGGGCTGAGCACGGTGGCCGCGGCCATCAACAGATAAAGTGGATAATGCTGCATGAGACTGTCCTGATCGAGGCTATGGGGTTTAGTCTACTCAAGCTTGGTTGTCGATGACAATGTTGTTGCGGCGAGGCGATCAGCCGACGTCGATCCGGAGAACGCGTTATGACGATACGCATCGTGCAATTGGGTAGTCCGCGCCACCCGCAGGAGGGCACGCGCATCGGCACGGTTCGGCGGCCGCCGCGCGGCGTGCCCAAGAGCGAGTTCGCCAGCGGTGACTGGTACGATGTCTGGTTTCCCAATCTGGCGCCTAGCGCGGAGCTGGTGAAGCTGGCGCAAGCGGCGCGGAGCGCAGCAGAATGGCAGGCGTTCGAGCGGGCGTATCGCGCGGAGATGAAGGCGCCGGAGCAAAGCCGTGAATTGGACTTGCTGGCGGCGCTGTCGCACGGCAGTCACTTTTCCATGGGGTGTTACTGTCAGGACGAGGCGCGCTGTCACCGCTCGGTGTTGCGGGCCTTGTTGCAGGAGCGCGGCGCGGCATTGGAGTGAGCTTTGATTCCGCCGGGCCGGCTTGTATCATATCGCTTTGTATTCGCCCGGAATGTCTGCCATGCCTGATTTGTCCACGCTATTATTGTTCAGCCTCGCCTGCGTTGCGCTGGCGGCAACGCCGGGGCCGGATATGTTGTTGATCGCCAGCCGCAGCGCCAGTCAGGGACGCCAGGCCGGTTTCGCCACGCTGGCTGGCATTCAGTTGGGCACTTACTGTCACGCGTTGGCAGCGGCCTTTGGACTGGCGCAATTATTCGTGTTGGCGCCGCTGGCCTACGACGCGGTGCGACTGGCCGGCGCCGCTTATCTGTTCTATCTGGCCTGGACCACCTTGCGCAGCCGCAGCGTGTTGGCCGCACCGGGCGCCGCCGCGCCGCAGTCCATGCCGCGCATCATGGCCCAGGGGCTGCTCACCAATTTGCTCAATCCCAAGATGGCGCTCTTCGTGCTGGCGCTGTTCCCGCAGTTCGTGCATCCGGAGGCTGGGCCGGTGGCCTTGCAGATCATGGTGCTGGCAACCTTGCTGAATGCGATCGGTCTGCTGATCAATGGCGCCATCATCCTGGCGGCCAGCCGTTTCGGCCGTGCGCTTGGCGACAAACTGGGTCAAAGCCGCTTGCCGCAGTATTTGCTGGCCACGGTGTTCGGCGGCCTGGCACTGCGCTTGGCGTTGGCGAGCAAGGACTGAAGCGCGCCGCGTCACGCGTCGCGTTTAGCCCAGGGCAATATCAGTTGCGCGATGACGCCGCCGTTGGCGGCGTTTTGCACGTGGAGCATGCCGCCTTGAGCACGGGCCAGGGTTTCGCATAGCGGCAGCCCCAATCCCATGCCGCGCGCGCGGGTGGTGAAGAAGGGCAGGAAAATCTTGGGCAGAATGGCTTCGTCAATGCCGGGTCCGTTGTCCACGACTTTGAAGCGGTAGTTGTGTCCGTCGCTTTCACCGCTGATCACGATGCGGCCGCCTTGCTCCTCCAGCGCGTCACAGGCGTTCTGCACCAGATTGTGCAGGATCTGCTCCAGCGCGGTACGCTCGGCGCGCGGCCACTCTTCCGGGCTCAGATTGTGCCATTCCAGCGTGATGTTCTGATCCGCCAACTCGGCCTGACGCAGAAACAGCAATGAGTTCACCAGCGCGTCGGGATCCAGCGGCGTGGTTTCCGTCGCTTTGGGGTGGGCCAGCAGGCGGCTGAGCCGGCTGATCAGCGCCGCGGCGCGGCGCGCTTGCGCGCCGGTGGCGAGCAGGGTGTCGCGCACGGCGCCGCGCTGTGACGGTTCGTCCAGCGCGCGCTCCAGTTGGCGGGTGTTGGCGATGATGGTGGTCAATGGCGGGTTCAGTTCCTGAGCGAGGCCGGCCATCATTTCGTTCAGGGTATTGAGTCGGGCCTGGGCCGCCAGCCGGTCCTGCTGCTGTTGGCGCTGTTGCGATGCGCGCTGGCGGTGCCAGGCGTACAAGCCGACGGCGATGGCGGCGAGCAGCGCGTTCCACAGTAGGATCTCCAGCCAAGGGAGGCTGTCCCAACTCAAGGCGGTACGGCTGGACAGGCGGAAAGGCTGGCTGACGCTGGGCAGTTTGCGCTCCAGGCTCAAATCCCAGTCATTGGCGGCGGCGCCGACCTTGCGTTGCAGCAATTCGATGCGGTGGCCGCGCAGTTGCAGCGAGATGTTCTCCAGCGGCTCCGGCAATTCGGCCTTGGCCAGCATGCGTTGAGGATCGATCAGCAGCGCCCAGCCATCGGGGCTTTGCAGCCAGTAGCGCTGCGCCGCGTCGAAACCGAGTATGGTCTGGCGCTGCTGTTGAGCCTGCCACAGCAAGGCTAGCGGCGGGCGCAGGCCGCTGGGATCGCCGTGCCATTGTTGTTGCCGCCAATAGCCGATGGCGCTCAGCTGCGGCATCGCCGTTTGCAGGCGCTTGAGCATGTCCGTCGGCAAATGGCTTTGTTCGGAGGCGGCCAGCGTGGCCAGCACCGCGTCGTGTTGCGACGCCTTCTGGCTCAGCAGGCGCAAGGTGATGAAGGATTCTTGCCGAAAGCGCTGTTCCAGAGCGCCAAACTGGCGCCAGCCCAACCATAGGCAACCCGCCAGGCTGAGCAATAGCCAGGCGATCAGGGCGTAGCGGCGGTCCAATGACATCATGGCGGCGATTATCGCACGGCGCCGCGGCGGCGCCAGCCTGGAGTGTTAAGGATTATTGTGCAGAAAGTGTACGCGTGCGCCCCGACGGAGGCCGGGGCGCACAATGCTCACTTCACGCAATCGACGCAATAGACCTTGCGGCCGTCGATGTCGCTGGCCACCAGCCCGTGGACATCTGTTTCGAAGCCGGGCAGCTCGCGGTTGAAGTCCTGGGCGAAGCGCAGGTAGTCGACGATGGTCTGGTTGAAGCGCTCGCCGGGAATCAGCAGCGGAATGCCTGGCGGATACGGCGTCAACAACACCGCGGTGACGCGGCCTTCCAGCTGTTCCACCGGCACGCGTTCGATCTCGCGGTGGGCCATCTTGGCGAAGGCGTCGGCGGGGCGCATCGCCGGTTCCATTTCCGACAGGTAGATCTCGGTGGTGATGCGTGCGACGTCGTGCTTGCTGTAAAGCAGGTGGACGCGCTGGCACAGATCGCGCAGGCCGACACGTTCGTACTGCGGGTATTTGGCGATGAACTCCGGCATCACCCGCCACATCGGCTGGTTTTTGTCGAAGTCGTCCTTGAACTGCTGCAGCAGCGAGATCAGCGTATTCCAGCGTCCCTTGGTGATGCCGATGGTGAACATGATGAAGAAGCTGTACAAGCCGGTTTTTTCCACCACCACGCCGTGCTCGGTCAGATACTTGGTGACGATGGCGGCCGGGATGCCCATCTCTTCGAAGCTGCCGTCCACGTCCAGGCCCGGGGTCAGCACCGTGGCCTTGATCGGGTCCAGCATATTGAAGCCATCCTCGATGCCGGCGAAGCCGTGCCAGCGTTCGTCCGGGCGCAGCTGCCACTCGGCCGGGTCGCAGATGCCGTCGTCGGACAGATCGTCCGGCCCCCAGACGCTGAACCACCAGTCGCGGCCGTATTCCTCATCGACCTTGCGCATGGCGCGGCGGAAGTCCAGCGCCTCGACCAGCGACTCCTCCACCAGCGCTTGTCCGCCCGGCTGCTCCATCATCGCCGCCGCCACATCGCAGCTGGCGATGATGGAGTATTGCGGGCTGGTGGAGGTGTGCATCAGATAGGCCTCGTTGAACCAGGCGGTGTCCAGCTGCCGTTGTTCCGGGTCTTGCACCAGAATCTGCGAGGCCTGGCTGATGCCGGCCAGCAGCTTGTGGGTGGACTGGGTAGAGAAGATCAGGCTGTCCTTGCAGCGCGGACGGCCTTCGCCGATGGCGTGGAAATCGCCGTAGAAATCATGGAAGCCGGCGTGCGGCAGCCAGGCCTCGTCAAAGTGCAGGGTGTCGACTTCGCCGTCCAGCAGGTGCTTGATTTCTTCCACATTGTAGAGAATACCGTCGTAGGTGGACTGGGTCAGCGTCAGGATGCGCGGCTTGGCTTGCGGGTTCTTGGCCAGCGCTTCGCGGGCGAAGGGGTTGGCCTGGATTTTCTTCTTGATGTTGTCGAGCTGGAATTCGGATTTCGGAATCGGGCCGATGATGCCGTAGTGGTTGCGCGTCGGCATCAGGAACACCGGAATGGCGCCGGTCATCATGATGGCGTGCAGATTGGATTTGTGGCAGTTGCGGTCCACCAGCACGATGTCGCCGGCCGCCACGCAGCTGTGCCAGACGATTTTATTGGAAGTCGAAGTGCCGTTGGTGACGAAGAACAGATGGTCGGCGTTGAAGATGCGCGCGGCATTGCGTTCCGAGGCGGCAATGGGACCGGTGTGGTCCAGCAGCTGGCCCAGTTCGTCCACTGCGTTGCAGACGTCGGCGCGCAGCATGTTTTCGCCGAAGAATTGGTGGAACATCTGGCCGACCGGGCTCTTCAGGAAGGCGACGCCGCCGGAGTGGCCGGGGCAGTGCCAGGAATAGGAGCCGTCGTGGGCATAGTCCACCAGCGCGCGGAAGAACGGCGGCGCCAGGCTGTCCAGATAGCTTTTGGCTTCGCGGATGATGTGGCGGGCGACGAATTCCGGCGTGTCCTCGTGCATATGGATGAAGCCGTGCAGCTCGCGCAGGATGTCGTTGGGAATGTGCCGCGCGGTGCGGGTTTCGCCGTACAGATAGACCGGGATGTCCGGGTTGCGGCGGCGGATTTCCGCGACGAAGCCATAGAGCTTGCCCAGTGCTTCTTGCGCCGCGTCTTCGGTGTGGAATTCCTCGTCGTCGATGGACAGGATGAAACCGGCGGCGCGGCTTTGCTGCTGGGCGAAGGAAGTCAGATCGCCGTAGCTGGTGTAGCCGATCACGCTCATGCCCTCCGCCTCCATGGCGGCGGCGAGTTCGCGGATGCCGGAACCGCTGGTGTTTTCCGAGCGGAAATCCTCGTCGATGATCACGATGGGGAAATGAAAACGCATACCTGAGTCCTTGTTGCTGTTAACTCGGACACGCGCGCAGGGCGGGACGCGTAGCTGGGCCGCCGGAGCGCTGGACAGCGAACCGGGGCCGCGGGCACCTGTAACCCTTTGCGGTGTCACTCGGTGCGCGTTGGGGCGCAGTTCTGTACGCACGGGCAGACCTGGGTCCGCCGCCGCCATGGAGGCTGGCCTTGAGGCGCGAATAAAAACAGGGCGCTTTGCGCCGCGGTCCGTGGCTGGTCGCGGCGGAATCCGCGCGGCCTTCACGTCTGCCGGCCTGGAGAACATCCCAAGAAAGCGCGCATTTTAGACCTTTTGCTTGTCATGTTGTTGCGCAACAAAAGGTTTGGCCGAAAAAAAGCTGGGCCAGCAGGCTTTATTGTCCCGCCTCCGTGCATTTCGCCGCAGGCCTAGTCGTCCAACTGGCTGTTTTGATTGTCTTTGTCAGCATCTTGAGATGGCTGGCGCGGCAGTGGCGGCTGTTGTTTTTTGCCACGCCGCGACCAGTAAAGCCCGCAAGCCTTGGCCACGATGGCGCCGCCGCTGAGCAGCAGCAGGAATAGCAGTGGGCCGGCCACCAGCCAGGGGAAGAAGGCGATCAGGCCGGCGCAGATCAGCAGCGCCACGCCTATGGTCAGGAAGGCCGAGGCCTCGCTGGCGTCGACCGTGCGGGTGCCGCGCACCACCACGCCGAGCGCGTCGCCGATGCGCGCCGCCTGGCGCGCGGCGGCGCTGGCGCCGCTGATCGCCGCGGTGCGCGGCGGCAGCAGCAGGCCGTGATAGTCCTTGGGGCGTGGCTTGGTCAGCGTTGGCCGGCGGCGTTGACCGGCGAGGATAACCTCGGTGGAGTGGTCCAGGTCCAGCAGAAACTGTTGGGCCAGCTTTTCCGCCAGCGCCTGATCCTCCACCGCCACGTCCAGCTCGCGGTTGGCCAGCCAACTGGACAGATTGAGGTTGGTGGAGCCTATGCGCGCCCAGCGCCCATCCGCTACCGCGGTCTTGGCGTGGATCATCGGGCCGTCCCATTCGAACACGCGCACGCCCGCTTCCAGTAACGGACGGTATTGGGTGCGCGACACGGTGGCGATCCAGCCGATATCGCTGGAGCGCGGCACCAGCAAGCGGACATCGACACCATCGCGCGCCGCTTGCTTCAACGCGGTCAGATACATGCTGGTGCCCATGAAGTAAGCGTCGGTCAGCCACAAGGTGCGGCGGGCGAAGCAAGCGATCAGTAAATCCAGCCGCATCATCTGCGCCGTGGCCGGGGTGGTGGCGATCAGGCGCGCGGCCACACTGCCGCGGGCTTCTTCCGGTTCCGGAGGCGGAGACAGCCAGGCTTCGGGCAGCGGGCTGCCGCAGCTGGCCCAGCTGTCGGCGAAAGCCGCCAGCGCGTCGGCCGCCAGGGGGCCGCAGAGTTTGACTCCGGTGTCGCGCCAAGGCGCGAGCCCGCGTTCCGGCCGTCCTTCCCAACTGGAACTGATGCACAGCCCGGACACGAACACGGTGCGGCGGTCTATCACGATCAGCTTGCGGTGATTGCGCCCCAGCATGCTGAGGCCGGATGTCAAGGAAGGCGGATTGTAGGCGCGCAGCTCGGCGCCGGCCGCGAGCAAGGGTTTGAAAAAGCTGCCCAAATGCGCTTTCCAGCTGCCCAGCCAGTCATACAGCACGCAGACCTTGACGCCGGCGAGCGCACGCTCGGTCAGCAGATCCCGCATCCGCAGGCCAAACGCGTCGTTGGCGAAAATATACATCTCGATGAACACGGAGTCCCGGCTGGAGGCGATGGCCTGTTCCCAGGCCGGGAAATTCTCCACGCTGTCATACAACAGTTCCACCTGGTTGCCGCCAACCAAGGGAGCGCCGGCGGAACGGGACAGGGCCTGCTCGGCCAGATGGCGGATCAGATCCTGATTGGAAGGGGCTGGTGATGGAATAGGCATTTGGTTTTTGTCTGACAATATTCGTTATTCTATTGAAATGGCGGTTTTGGATGTCCTTGACAATGCGGCTTGACAGTCGTTTTATTGAACTTATGCGTCACAAAACTACAAGTTTCTCCGTGAGTTTTGGAATTTTCTCTATGTGAAAATTCAAAAAAAACATTTGTAACTTGATGATTTTAATCATCTAATGCGCTGCACAAAAACCGGTTGCAGGGTCAAGCTCCTTGCCCTTAGAATCGAAACATTCGTTTCACATTATAAGCAGGACAAAGATATGGACAGACAACGCTGGCTGCAGGGCACCCTGTACCATCCGGATTTCGAACAGGACAGTTGCGGCTTTGGCTTGATCGCCCAACTCGACGACAAACCCAGTCATTGGCTGGTCAATACCGCCATTTCCTCGCTGGCCAAGCTGACCCACCGCGGCGCCGTGGCCGCCGACGGCAAGTCCGGCGACGGCTGCGGCCTGCTGTTCCGCAAGCCGGACGGCTTTCTGCGCGAGGTGGCCGCGGCGGCGGGCCTGTCGCTGAAGGCAGTGTACGCCGCCGGTCTGGTGTTCCACCATCCGGAATCAGAGCGCGGTGAGCGCAGCTTGCGTCGACTGCGCGAATTCCTGGAAGCCCAGGGCTTGGAGGTGGCCGGCTTCCGACAGGTTCCCACGGACAGCGGAGCTTGCGGGGAGGCGGCGCTGGCATCGCTTCCCGCCATGGTCCAGGTCTTTGTGAACTGTCCATTCGGCATGGACGAATTAATGTTCCAACGCCGCCTATACATGGGTCGTCGCCAGGCTGAGAAAGCCAATAAGGCAGACGACCCGTTTTTTTATCTGCCGACGCTGTCACCGCACACTTTGTCCTACAAAGGCCTGGTGACGCCGGAAAACCTGCCCAGATTCTTTCTGGACTTGAACGATCCCCGCTTCGAATCCAGCCTGGCGGTATTCCACCAACGCTTCTCCACCAACACCTGGCCGCAATGGAAGCTGGCGCAGCCCTTCCGTTTCCTCGCCCACAATGGCGAAATCAATACCGTGCAGGGCAACCGCCACTGGGCGCGCGCGCGCGAGCGCATCATGGCGTCTCCGCATCTGGACATGGACGCGGTTCGTCCCATTGTCCAGACCGACGGCTCCGATTCGATGTCGCTGGACAATATGCTGGAAGGCCTGTTGATGGGCGGTATTCCTTTATTCCGCGCCTTGCGTCTGCTGGTGCCGCCGGCTTGGCAGAACGTGGACTCCACCGACAAGGATCTGCGCGCCTTCTATGAATTCAACTCCATGCATATGGAGCCATGGGACGGCCCGGCCGGCATTGTGCTCACTGATGGCCGCTACGCCGCTTGCATGCTGGATCGCAATGGCCTGCGTCCGGCGCGTTGGGTGCTGACACGCGACAATATCTTGACGATTGCCTCTGAAGTGGGGGTATGGGACTACCAGCCGGAGAATGTGGTACGCAAGGGCCGGGTCAAACCGGGCCAGTTGTTCGCCGCGGATCTGGCCACTGGTGAATTGCTGCTGCCGGAGGAGATAGACGCGCAGTTGAAGAGCGCCAAGCCCTATCGGCAATGGATCAAGGACAGCGCCAAGTATCTGGAGTTGTCGATAGAGGACGATGTCGGCGTCGAGCCGCTGTCCAAGGACGAACTGCTGCGGCTACAGAAACTGTTCAATCTCAGTTATGAGGAACGCGACCAGATCCTGCGCGTGTTGGCCGAGGATGGTCAGGAAGCGGTGGGCTCCATGGGCGATGACACCCCAATGGCGGTGCTGAGCCGGAAAGTGCGCTCGCCGTTCGACTATCTGCGCCAGCAGTTCGCCCAGGTGACCAATCCGCCTATCGACCCGATCCGCGAAGCGGTGGTGATGTCCTTGAACACGGTGTTCGGTCCGGAACGCAATATGTTCGAGGAGAGCGCCGAACACGCCAAGCGTCTGGAAGTGCGCTCGCCGGTGCTGTCGCACGAGAAGTTCACCCGCATCACCTCCCGGCCGGAGCCCTATCTGAAGGCGACGACTTTCGACCTGTGCTACGACCCGAGCGAAACCGATCTGTGTCAGGCGATAGAGAGCCTGAACCGGCATGTGGTGGACGCGGTGCGGGAAGGCACGGTCATCGTGGTGCTGTCCGACCGCCACATGACGGCGCAGCGCCTGCCTATCCCGGCGCTGTTCGCCACCGGGGCGGTGCACCACGCCTTGATCGACAGCGGCCAGCGCTGCAAGACCAATATCGTGCTGGAAACCGGCGCGGTGCGCGACGCGCACCAGATGGCCTGTGTCATCGGCTACGGCGCCACCGCGGTTTATCCTTATCTGGCCTACCAGAGCATCATCGACCTGGTGCAGAGTGGCGAAGTCAAACTCAAGAGCAACGAAGCGCTGCAGCAGTACCGCAAGGGCATCAACAAGGGCCTGCTCAAAGTGTTGTCCAAGATGGGCATCTCCACCATCGCCTCCTACCGCGGCGCGCAGCTGTTCGAAGCGGTGGGCGTACATGAGGACGTGGTGGCGCTATGCCTGAAGGGCACGGTGTCGCGGGTGTCCGGCGCTGGTTTCGCCGATTTCGAGGAGGATCAGCGTCAACTGGCGCGCTTCGCCTTCAATCCGGTGCGGCCCTTGTCCCAGGGCGGCCTGCTCAAGTTCGTGCATGGCGAGGAATACCACGCTTATAACCCCGAAGTGGTGACCCTGCTGCAAAAAGCGGTGCAGAACGATGACTACCAGGCCTATCAGCAATACGCCGAGGCGGTGAACCAACGGCCGGTGGCGATGCTGCGCGACTTGATGCGGGTGAAGCCGCTGGGCGAGCCTATCTCCATCGACGAGGTGGAGCCGGTGGAAGCCATCCTCAAGCGTTTCGACTCCGCCGGCATGTCCCTGGGGGCCTTGTCGCCGGAGGCGCATGAAGCGTTGGCAATCGCGATGAACCGGCTGGGCGGCCGCTCCAACTCCGGCGAAGGCGGCGAAGACGCCGCGCGCTACGGCACCGAGAAGATGTCCAAGATCAAGCAGGTGGCCTCGGGACGTTTTGGCGTGACGCCGCATTATCTGGTCAATGCCGAAGTGCTGCAAATCAAGGTGGCCCAGGGCGCCAAGCCGGGAGAGGGCGGCCAGCTGCCGGGGGATAAGGTATCCGGCTTGATCGCGCGGCTGCGTCACGCCAAGGAAGGCATCAGCCTGATCTCGCCGCCGCCGCACCACGATATTTATTCGATCGAAGACCTGGCGCAGCTGATCTTCGACCTCAAGCAGGTCAACCCTTCCGCGCTGGTGTCGGTCAAACTGGTGGCCGAGCCCGGTGTCGGCACCGTCGCCGCCGGCGTGGCCAAGGCCTATGCCGATTTGATCACCATCTCCGGCTACGACGGTGGCACCGGCGCCTCGCCGCTGACTTCGGTCAAGTACGCCGGCTCGCCGTGGGAGCTGGGCCTGTCCGAAGCGCAACAGGTGTTGCGCGCCAATGGCCTGCGCGGTCGAGTACGGGTGCAGACCGACGGCGGCTTGAAGACCGGCCTGGATGTAGTCAAGGCGGCGATGATGGGTGCGGAGAGCTTTGGCTTCGGTACCGGGCCGATGGTGGCGCTGGGATGTAAATACCTGCGTATCTGCCATCTGAACAACTGCGCCACCGGCGTCGCTACTCAGGAAATCAAGCTGCGTTCCAAGTACTTCACCGGCTTGCCGGAAATGGTGATGAACTACTTCCTGTTCATCGCTCGGGAAACGCGGGAATGGATGGCGAAGCTGGGTGTGCGTAATATGGAGCAGTTGATTGGCCGGATGGACCTGCTGGAATGCGTGGAAGGTGCCAGCGCCAAGCAGGCCAAGCTGGACTTGAGCCCGCTGCTGTCTCAGGGGCAGGTGCCGGACAGTGAGCCGCGCTTCTGCATTAGCGCCAGTAATCCTTCGTTCGACAAGGGTGAATTGGCCGAGACCATTCTGCAGGACGCGCTGTCGGCCATCCACAATAAGCAGATGCTGGAGCTGAGCTACCCAATCGAGAACACCCACCGTTCGATAGGCGCGCGCCTGTCCGGAGAAATCGCTCGCGTCCACGGCGCGGCCGGTTTGCCGTTCGGCTGCCTGAAAATCAAGTTCAGCGGCAGCGCCGGACAGAGCTTTGGCGTATGGAACGCGTCCGGTCTGCACTTGGAGCTGGAAGGCGACGCCAACGACTACGTGGGCAAGGGCATGGCCGGCGGTCGCGTTACCATCTATCCGCCCAAGAATGCGGCTTACCGCGCAGGCGAATCCATCATCATCGGCAATACCTGTCTGTACGGCGCCACCGGCGGCCAGTTGTTCGCCGCAGGCGTGGCTGGCGAACGCTTCGGGGTGCGCAATTCTGGCGCGCTGGCTGTTATTGAAGGCGCCGGAGATCATTGCTGCGAATACATGACCGGCGGCAGCGTCATCGTGCTGGGTGAAACCGGCTACAACTTCGGCGCAGGCATGACCGGTGGTTTCGCCTTCGTTTACGACCCGAATGAGAAATTTGCCTACCGCTACAACAACGAGTTGATCGACATCCACCTGATCAATGGCGAAGCCATGGGCATGTACCGCGCCTATCTATTGGAAAAGATCGCTAAGCACGTTGAATTGACCGGTTCCGAGACGGCCAAGGCAATGCTGGAGAATTTCGACGATTACGTCGATTACTTCTGGCTGGTCAAACCCAAGGCGGCCAAGCTCGACAGCTTGCTCAAGGACTAAGACGCGCAAGGCGGGGCGGCTGAGACGTCGTTCCGCCCTACCTAATTCAAAGCCCGGTCGCCTGCGAGCGATGGGCCCCAGCAAGACAGGAAACAACCATGAGCGATGTTTTCCAATTCATGAAGCTTTCGCGCAACCCTGGCGACAAGGTGGACGCTTCGGTGCGCAAGATCGAATTCAAAGAAATCTACCAGCCGCTGCACAGCGTGGATGCGGCGGATCAGGCCGGCCGCTGTTTGTCCTGTGGCAACCCGTACTGCGAATGGGAGTGCCCAGTGCACAACTATATCCCCAACTGGCTGAAGTTGGTGGAGGAGGGACGCTTGTTCGAGGCGGCGGAAATGTCGCACAAGACCAATAGCCTGCCGGAGATCTGCGGCAGGGTCTGCCCGCAGGATAGGTTGTGTGAAGGCGCATGCACCTTGAACCAGGGCGGCTTTGGCGCGGTTTCCATCGGCAGCATCGAGAAATACATTACCGACGAGGCCTTCAAGGCCGGCTGGCGTCCGGATATGTCCAAGGTGGTGTGGACGGACAAGACAGTGGCGGTAATCGGCGCCGGCCCGGCCGGCCTGGCCTGTGCCGACGTATTGGTGCGCAATGGCGTCAAGGCGGTGGTGTTTGACCGCTACGAGGAAATCGGCGGCCTGCTGACCTTTGGCATTCCAGAGTTCAAGCTGGAAAAATCCGTGATCAAGCGCCGCCGCGAGATCATGGAGGGCATGGGGGTGGAGTTTGTGCTCAATACCGAGATCGGCAAGGATGTCCAGATAGAAGAGTTGCTGGAACAATACGACGCCATCTTCATGGGCATGGGCGCGTACAAGTATATGAAGGGCGGCTTTCCTGGAGAGGATTTGCCCGGAGTGTTGGAAGCCCTGCCTTATTTAATCAACAACGTGCGTCAGGGGCTGGGTACGCTGCCGGCTGGCGAAGAGCCGATCACGATGCAAGGCAAACGCGTCGTGGTGTTGGGTGGGGGGGATACCGCGATGGACTGCAATCGTACCGCGATACGCCAGGGCGCGAAAAGTGTGATTTGCGCCTACCGTCGAGATGAGGCGAATATGCCGGGCTCCAAGCGTGAGGTGGCAAATGCGAAGGAGGAGGGCGTTGACTTCTTGTGGAACCGGCAGCCGCTCGGAATTGAGCGGCGGCAGGATGGTGTGCTGAAGATTAGACTGGCTGAGACCTGCTTGGGAGAGCCGGATGCTAACGGTCGCCGTAACGCCGCGATTGTGCCCGGTAGCGAAGCAACCGTAGAATGTGACCATGTTATCATCGCTTTCGGTTTTCAGGTGGAAGCTGTTTCATGGGCGGAAAAGCAAGGCATTACCACCGCCCCTAGTGGTCGTACCCGCGCTGGCGGCCGCGGGATGCATAATTGTCAGACTAGCAATCCCGAGGTTTTTGCTGGCGGCGACATGGTTCGCGGCGCAGACTTAGTAGTGAGGGCCGTATTCGACGGACGACAGGCGGCAGAAGGGGTATTGGGATACCTCGGAATTTGGTAGCTGTAAGTCATTACTGAAAGTATTCTTGCGACGATTTGCTGCATATTGATAATAGGGTGTTGTAAACCTCTTTGAAATGCTCCCCTGTTATAATGAGTTCGATTTCACGTTACTTTTGGCTTAATCTAGTGCTGCTTGTGATAGCTGCTTAGTTCGTGAAAAGTAATGGTCTATAAGTATGTTGGTTCTTATTAGAGAAATCTAGTGTGTGGACCTCTTGGTATAACATTGGGTCCAATGTTCAAGTTCTTACAGTGCGTATTCTTGTCGTGATCAAAGTTGCTTTGTCTAGACGCGAGATGAGAGGTATTTGAAATTGTTTTTGTACAGAGTGCCATATTGGGGTAATGCTTAGACTTTATGACCAGTCGCCAAGCAAGATTGCAGGAGGATACCTATTTTCGCGTAATGCGCATCCTGCAAGAAAATCCAGATCTCACTCAACGTGAGCTGGCTGAAAGGCTGGGTGTCAGTGTGGGTGGTCTAAATTATTGTTTGAAAGCTCTGATGGGAAAAGGGCTAGTAAAAATGAAGAATTTTGGCTATTCCAAGAATAAATTTGGCTACGTCTATGTTCTCACTCCAAGTGGTATCGCCGAAAAATCTGCTATTACGCACCGTTTCTTGCAGCGTAAGATGGAAGAGTATGAGGCGCTGAGAACTGAAATCGAAATGCTCAAAGCCGAAGCCGAAAATCAAAGTAGTGAAAGCGCACAATAAACATGACTAACGTTACACCTGTCATCCTCTGTGGCGGTTCTGGCACCCGTTTGTGGCCACTCTCTCGAACGGGTTTTCCTAAGCAATTTCTGTGCTTGACTAGTAATGAAAGCCTGTTCCAACAAGCCGCGCAACGTTTGTGTGATTTGGCTGATGTCAACATACAGCTTTCCTCGCCGTTGATTGTGACTGGTGAGGATCATCGCTTTTTGGCTGTAGAGCAACTACGAGAAATCGGTATTGAACTGGGGGGCGCTTTACTTGAGCCCGTAGGGCGAAATACCGCGCCAGCACTCACGCTTGCGGCATTGGCCGCGACAGAAGAAGGGCACGATCCAGTGCTGGTAGTTGTCCCCGCTGATCAGACAGTGAGCGATTCAAGCGCGTTTGTATCAGCCATGCAGGTGGCGATCAAAGAAGCGTCAAACGATAACATCGTTATCTTGGGGGTGACGCCTGACAGACCAGAGACGGGGTACGGTTATATCCAGGTTGACAGCTCAACAGTAGGTGTTGGGGTGCAGGCGGTCCTGGGATTTGTTGAAAAACCAGATGAGCAAACAGCTAAGGGCTATTTGGAGGCCGGCAATTATTATTGGAATGCGGGCATGTTTGTGCTGAAAGCCTCTGTGTGGTTGCAAGCACTTCAGGCATTCCGACCTGATATTCTGACTGCAACAAGGCTGGCTTGGGGTAACCGCTCGACGGATGTACAGTTTATTCGGCCAGATAAAGACGAGTTTGCCACGATCCCCTCCGAGTCCATTGATTACGCGGTGATGGAGCATTGTCCCGGAAGTACCTTCCCTATCAAGATGGTGCCACTTGATGCTGGCTGGAATGACCTGGGAGCATGGGATGCCGTCTGGAAGGTTCTGCCCAAAGACGAGACTGGCAATGCCCACGTTGGCGATGTACTAACCACAGGCAGCCGTAATACCCTTGTGCATGCTACTAGTCGGCTAGTGAGCCTGGTTGGAGTAGAGAACATTATCGTAGTTGAAACCCCCGATGCGGTTCTTGTGGCTGACAAGTCCTGCAGTCAGGATGTCAAGCATATTGTTAGCGGACTCCAAAAGCAAAGGCGTGTCGAACATACTCTTCACCGCAAAGTTCACCGCCCTTGGGGGTGGTACGATAGTATCGACGAAGGCGGACGCTTTAAGGTCAAGAGAATTTTGGTCAAACCCAAAGCTAGTCTGAGCCTGCAAAAACATCACCACCGGGCAGAGCATTGGATTGTTGTTAAAGGCACTGCAGAAATTACCAATGGTGAGAAAATCGTTCTGTTGACAGAGAATCAGTCGACCTATATTCCTTTGGGGGAGATTCATCGGCTAGCTAATCCGGGCAATATTCCGCTAGAAATTATCGAGGTACAATCAGGTAGCTATTTGGGTGAAGATGATATTGTTCGATTTGAAGATTGCTACGGAAGAAACGTTCAATGAACTCACCGAAAATAAATGTTGTGGCCCAAAGTTGGGTGGTGGGGTTTGCCTCCGTAGGTTTGTCTTGGATGTTGGTGTGTAAGGAATATCGGACAATAGTAAAAAATAATGTGTGTTGCATGAAAAAATGATTGCGACGTCAATGTCTGAGTGGGGTAAATAACTGTTGTGACAATCGTTAAACTAGCAGATGGGCGTCAATTCCAAGTTGAGAGAAATATTTCGCTACTAGATGCTGCAACAACCTCTGGGGTAAGGCTTCCCTATAGTTGTCGAACAGGCCGTTGTAGTACTTGCAAAGCAAAGGTCTTGAGTGGCTCGACAACTCCTTTGTTTGAGGAGACAGGTCTTACTTCTGAGGAACTGGAAGAAGGCTGGATTTTGACTTGTGTACGATCAGCACAATCAGACATCGAACTCGAAGTAGATGATCTTGGTGGAATCTCCTTTCCCGTATCTAAAACTATACCTTGCCGCATATCATTTTTGGAGCGACTTGCTGATGATGTTGTCAAGGTTTTGTTGCGCCTTCCTCCGGCAGCAAGTTTCGAATTTATCCCAGGCCAGTACATTGATGTGATTGGCCCTGGGGGAATACGGCGAAGTTATTCGTTGGCTAACTTCAATTTTTCTGACAAGACGCTCGAACTCCATATCCGTGAGGTTGATAGGGGTGAAATGAGCCAGTATTGGTTTGATCGGGCCAAAGTCAATGACCTTCTGCGCCTTAATGGACCGCTTGGTACCTTTTTGTTGCGAGAAACCAAGAGTATCGACATATACTTCCTTGCCACGGGGACTGGCATCGCTCCGGTTAAGTCTATGTTGGAGTCTATCGCACATCTGCCTGTTGAGAAAAAACCTAGATCTGTAACGGTATTGTGGGGAGGGCGGCAGCCCAGCGATTTTTATCTGGATGTGTCCAATATTGCGGGAGAGCATAACTATATCCCAGTTTTGTCGCGTGCGAATGATGATTGGGCAGGTAAAACGGGTTATGTTCAGCATGTGATGCTTGATTTAGCTCCTAATTGGAGCAATGCGGTGGTCTACGCTTGTGGTTCAGACGCGATGATCCATAACGCCAAAAAAATACTCATGGAGGCTGGATTGCCAGCCAAGCGATTTTACTCCGATGCCTTTGTGTGCTCGGCAAGTAATTGATCGAATAGAAAGGACAAAATGAAGGCAGTGATTCTTGCAGGGGGGCTCGGTACGAGACTGAGCGAAGAGACATCTGTTCGTCCTAAGCCAATGGTGGAAATTGGTGGCAAGCCAATTCTTTGGCATATCATGAAAATGTATTCTTATCATGGTATTCACGACTTTGTTATTTGTTGCGGTTATAAAGGCTACTTTATTAAAGAATATTTTGCGAATTACTTTTTGCATATGTCGGACGTGACATTTGATATGCAGGCCAATAGTATGCACGTGCATGAAAAGCGTGCGGAGCCATGGAAGGTGACGCTGGTCGACACCGGGGATGACTCCATGACTGGGGGGCGGCTGGGACGGGTCTCCGATTATGTTAAGGATGAAGAGGCTTTTTGCTTTACTTATGGTGATGGCGTCAGTGATATCGATATTTCGGCGACAATTGAATTCCATCGCCAGCACGGAAAAGCAGCGACTTTAACTGCCACCTATCCGCCAGGACGGTTTGGTGCGCTGGATATCCAGAGCAGTCAGGTCATGAGCTTTCAGGAAAAGCCGAAAGGTGATGGAGCTATGATTAATGGAGGATTCTTTGTTTTGAGTCCTAAGGTACTGAAATATATTAAAGGCGACACCACTATTTGGGAGCAGGAGCCACTGATGCAGTTGGCTGAGGATGGGCAGCTGATGGCCTATGAACACCAGGGTTTCTGGCAGCCTATGGATACGCTGCGGGACAAGCATTTGCTGGAAGAACTCTGGATAAGTGGCAAGGCCCCCTGGAAAAAATGGGGTTCGAAGTGATACCGCAGCAAACCAGGCCGGAGTTCTGGCGTAACAAACGCGTACTGTTGACGGGGCATACTGGCTTTAAAGGTAGTTGGCTCTCTCTCTGGCTTCAGGCTATGGGTGCAGAACTGCGAGGTGCCGCGCTTCAGCCGCCCACGACACCTGCACTGTTTGATGTAGCCCGAGTGGCTGAGGGCATGGATCATCAGGTCGTAGATATCCGCGACTATGAAAAAATCTGTGCATTAGTTGCAGATTTTCAGCCCGAAATTCTGATCCATATGGCAGCACAACCTTTGGTTCGTCTGTCGTATCAGCAGCCTGTTGAAACCTATGCCACAAATGTTATGGGCACCGTGCATGTTTTAGAGGCCGCACGTAAGGCTGGCAGTGTTCGGGCAATCGTCAATGTCACCACTGACAAATGCTACGAGAACAAGGAATGGCTCTGGGGCTATCGAGAAGACGAGCCGATGGGCGGTTATGATCCGTATTCGAATAGCAAGGGTTGTGCTGAACTGGTGAGTAGTGCCTATCGAAAGTCCTTTCTCAAGAATGAAGGCATTGCCATGGCGACGGCGCGAGCAGGCAATGTCATTGGTGGTGGCGATTGGGCATTGGATAGGCTGGTGCCGGACATCCTTCGTGCTTTGGAAAAACAGCATGCCGTTCAGATTCGCAATCCACATGCCATTCGTCCTTGGCAGCATGTGCTGGAACCGCTATCGGGCTACCTCCTGCTGGCAGAGCGGCTGTACGAAAATGGTCAAGCCGATGCGGAGGGCTGGAACTTCGGTCCCTGCGATGAAGATGCACGTCCCGTTCAATGGATAGTCGAGCAACTCTGCGAAACTTGGGGGCGGGGCGCGACATGGTCTTTGCAGACGGGTGATCACCCGCATGAGGCCAGCTACCTTAAGTTGGATATTTCCAAAGTACGGCAACGCCTGCACTGGTCGCCACGATGGTCGTTGCAAACTGCGCTTTCCCACATTACTGACTGGCATCAGGCCTGGTTGTCCGGCGCAGATATGCGCGCTTGTTGCCTTGATCAAATCACACAATATCAGAGTAAAAAATGAGTACAGCATCTACCGTTAATTTCCAGCCGCAACTCGATAAACTCCGCTCGCAAATTAGCGAGCTAGTGCAGCAATATGCTGAAATCGCCCACGCGCCCAAACCCTTTGTAGCCGGCCAAAGCGCTGTTCCAGTTTCGGGCAAGGTCATCGGCGCCAAAGAACTGCAGCTGATGGTGGATGCCTCGCTGGATGGTTGGCTGACGACCGGTCGTTTCAATACCATGTTTGAAGAGCGGCTGGCCAAGTTTCTGGGTGTGAAGTATCTGATTACAGTGAACTCTGGTTCCTCAGCCAACCTGGTGGCATTCTCGACACTGACCAGCCCCAAGCTGGGCGATCGTGCCATCAAGCAAGGTGACGAAGTCATCGGCGTGGCAGCCGGTTTCCCGACGACGGTCAATCCTATCCTCCAGTTCGGTGCTGTCCCGGTGTTTGTTGATGTGGATCTCGCAACACACAACATTGACGCCAGCAAGATTGAAGCTGCCATTACTCCCAAGACCAAGGCCATCATGCTGGCCCATAGTTTGGGCAATCCCTTCAATCTGGAAGTGGTGACTGCGCTCTGCAAGAAGTACAACCTTTGGTTGGTAGAAGATTGCTGTGATGCTTTGGGAGCCACCTACAAAGGTCAGATGGTTGGTACTTTCGGTGATATCGGTACTCTAAGTTTTTACCCGGCCCATCACATCACAATGGGCGAGGGTGGGGCGGTGTTCACCAACAATGCTGAATTGAAACTGATTGCCGAGTCCTTCCGCGACTGGGGCCGCGACTGCTACTGCGCACCTGGCAAAGACAATACCTGCGATAAGCGCTTCTGCTGGACGAAAAAAGACCTCGGCGGGGATCTGCCCGATGGTTATGACCACAAGTACACCTACAGTCATCTCGGTTACAACCTGAAGATTTCCGACATGCAGGCTGCTTGTGCTCTAGCGCAGATGGACCGTGTCGAGGAGTTCATCGCCAAGCGTCGGGCTAACTTCGCGTATCTGAAGAACCGCCTGGCTAGCGTCGAGCAGTTTCTGCACTTGCCGGAAGCGACTCCGAATAGTGAGCCGTCTTGGTTTGGCTTTCCCTTGATTGTTAAGGTGAGTGCTGGTGTGAAGCGAGCCGATTTGATCAACTTCCTGGAGGAAAACAAAATCGGTACGCGTTTGCTGTTTGCAGGCAATCTGACGAAGCAACCTTATATGTCAGGCCGTAATTTCCGTGTCAGTGGTGATTTGACTAATACCGATGTGGTGATGAATCAGACTTTCTGGTTGGGGACATTCCCAGCGTTGGGTCAAGAGCAGTTGGATTACATTGTGGAAAAACTGGAAGAGTTTTTTGGGGTAAGTTTCTAAGCATGGAGGGCACACATTCCCCTTTGCACTTGCCGGTTGAAGAGCTTGATCGAGTTGTCGACATGGTCGGCTCCCGCTGGGAGCAGTTGCGAGGTCAGAGGTTGTTATTGACCGGTGGTACTGGATTCATCGGTAAATGGCTCTTAGCGACTTTCTTACAAGCTAACAGGCAGTTGAATCTGGCTGCGCGCGTAGTTGTGCTAAGCCGTCGCCCAGAAGCTTTTCTTCAGGAGTTTCCCGAGCTGCGTGATGCTGCAGAGATTGAGTGGCTTGCAGGTGATGTGCGGGATCTTGCCCCAGAGGCTATTGGCGATTGTCGTTTCACCGTCCATGCTGCAACCGACGTTGTTGCCACAAGTGAGCCTGCTGAGATTCTGGATACGTGTATCACAGGAACACGTCGGGTGTTGGACGCTGCAATGGCTGGCGTGGCCCCGCGGCGCATGTTGTTGTTGAGCTCAGGTGCTGTTTACGGCCGCACACCGCCCGAGATGTCTGTGATTCCCGAAAGTTGGTGTGGCGCTCCGAATCCATTGGCCCCTGCGTCGGCTTACGGTGAGGGCAAGCGGGTGAGCGAGTTACTCTGCGCGATGGCCGCAGCGGAGCGGCCGGGGTTTGAGGTGGCAATCGCCCGTTGTTTCGCGTTCGTCGGCCCGTATTTGCCGCTTGATAAACATTTCGCGATCGGTAATTTCATTAGAGCCGCGATGCGCGGTGAGGATATTCAGATCCAGGGCGACGGTACTCCATTGCGAAGCTATCTGTACGCCACTGACCTTGTGCACTGGTTGTGGGTGATGTTGTTCGACGCACCAAGTGGCCGTGCCTATAACGTTGGCGGTACAGAGAGTTTGTCTATTGGTGAGTTGGCTCATCGCATTAACCGAGTTCTGGGCGGCCGTGGCGAGGTTCGCATTGCTCAGACTCCGTGTCCAGGGGCTGCTCCACAGGCTTATGTGCCATTGGTGGAGCGCATTGCCGCTGAGCTTGGGGCTGTCCCGACTGTAAGTCTGGATGATGCCATTCTTCGTACGGCCCGTTGGGCCCAATCTTCTCTGAATCGACATGAATAGCCTTCATATAGACAGTCGTGATCTTGCCCGGCGTATGCGCGTCCAGGCGTTGCAGATGGTGCACCGAGCTAGAGCTTCCCATATTGGCTCAGCTCTTTCGATCTGCGACATCGTTGCGGTGCTTTATGGACAGGTACTTCGTTTGGACCCGAAGCAGCCTGCAGCACAGCAGCGCGATCGTGTCATTCTTAGCAAGGGGCACGCTTGTGTCGCGATGTATGCGGCGCTGGCTGAGACAGGCTTTTTTCCAGTAAATGATCTTCTCAAGTATGGTGAGGATCACTCTGTGCTGATGAACCACATCAGCCACAAGGTACCTGGTGTTGAGTTCTCGACGGGGTCGCTTGGTCATGGCCTTCCTTTTGGAGCAGGCAAGGCACTGGCAGCCAAGCGTTTGAAGCAGGACTGGCGAACCTGCGTGCTGCTTAGCGATGGCGAATTGGGAGAAGGCTCCAATTGGGAGGCGATGATGTTTGCAGCTCATCATCATTTAGACAACCTCATTGCGATAGTCGATTACAACAAGCTGCAGAGTCTGACGACGGTTGACAAGACGTTGCGTGTCGAACCTCTGGCTGACAAGGCGCTTGCTTTTGGCTGGGCTGTCCGCGAGGTCGATGGCCATGATCACGCGGCGCTGGCGGAGCTCTTGGGCTCTACGCACAGGGAGCCGGGTAAGCCCTCGTTTGTGATTGCCCATACAACCAAGGGGAAGGGGGTTAGCTTCATGGAAAACAGCGTCGATTGGCATTACAAGTCACCGTCGGCAGAGCAACTTGCTCTCGCGCTGGAGGAGCTAAATCATGCGTAACGCATTCATCCAAGAACTGGTGGCTCTGGCCCGGCGACACCCACACATCGCACTGATAGTAGGTGATCTCGGTTACTCCGTCGTTGAACCCTTTGCCGACGAGTTTCCTGATCGTTTTATCAACGCGGGTGTTGCCGAGCAGAATATGACTGGTCTAGCCGCTGGCATGGCGTCGGAGGGCTATCATGTTTTCACCTATTCGATTGCCAACTTCCCAACTTTTCGCTGCGCGGAACAGATCCGCAACGATGTGGCATACCATAAGCTGCCAGTAACCGTGGTATCGGTAGGTGGCGGGCTCGCGTATGGTGCGTTGGGCTACTCACACCATGCGGTGCAAGACTATGCGCTAATGCGTACATTACCTAATATGCTGATCGCCGCACCTGGCGATCCGATGGAGGTACGGGCCTGTATGCATTTCCTGGTCGAAAATCCCAGTCCGTCGTACTTGAGACTGGGCAAGGCAGGTGAGCCGAACTTCCATCTGTCCCCCCCGGATGTTAGGCCTGGATGTTGGTTGAAGGTGAGGGAGGGCACAAGCCAGCGGGCAATGCTCACGACAGGAGCTGGTTTGCAGATCGCGATGGATTGGATCGTAAGGGAAGAACATGTAGATCGTGCGGTCTACTCTATGCCTTTGTGGTCGATGGCCGATAAGGCAACTCAGCTTGAACCTCTTCGTGCCTATACGGAAATTATGACACTGGAAGACCACCTTCAGGACGGTGGCTTTGGCTCATGGCTGCTGGAGGCAAAGGCGTTGCAGCCAGACATCAGTTGTGTCGTGAGGCCGGTAGCGCTAACTCCAGATGTCTGCGGTACAGTGGGGTCCCAGGCGACGCTGAACCGCCTCGGTGGCCTGTTGCCCTGAGTTGCGTCCTCATATCTTATGACTTCACAAGTTGAGACTATGCCGCCAGGTAGTGATGTGTGTGATGAGGCGACTCCGTGTCGTGGTATCGTGCGCGTGGCCTTGATTGCATGCCTACGTCTGTTGTCGGTATTGGCGGGTTTGGCTTACGTTAAGTACTACACCAACGCTCTGTCGTTGGAGCAGGTTGGTGCGTTTTTCTACCTGGGGACCTTAAGCTATGTGTTGAATGCCTTGGTTTTCGTCCCGGTTGACTCGTATATGCAGGCTCGTTTGTCAATTCTTGAGGCTCTGCCATGGCGCGCTCTGCTTCGTCTAGCAAGCGTTACGCTGCTGGTTGCCTTAGGTATTTGTGTGACCCTTAGTCTGCCATTTATTGCTATGGACTTGCTGGCTACACGTGACGTGCCGCTGCTCTATGGACTCGCAGCGTTGTTGTATCTTTGCTCGAGTCTGCGTAACTTGCTCAATATCCGTGGTCAAGGGACCTTCGCGGCCAGCATGATAGTGCTGGAGTCAGTGGCACGTCTGTTCGCATTTATACTGGCAGTTTGGGCTGTCGGGGCATCGGCGCGGTCATTGCTTTGCTCGTCTATCTTTGCGCTGGCGGTTGAACTCGTATTGCTGCTTTGGCAGGCGCGTCGTTCACTGCCGTTGTCGGACGATATGCAAGCTTTGGATCGACCGGCTCATGTGCTTCGCACGACATCGGCACTGGCAGGAGGGGCTGCCTCAAATACTGTTCAACTACAGGCCTATCGTGTGATTTTTCCAGCTGCGGGTCATAGCAATACAGCCGCGGCGTTGGGGGTTACGGCCAATATTGGGGCGGTAGCCATGAGTGCATGTGCACAGGTTTTTTCGCAGCTATTCTTGCCTAGGCTGTACCAGTCACGGGGGGCGTCGATTACCCAGTATGTCTGGGGAGGGGCTGCTATCACGATCGGTTTGCTGCTTATTGTATTGCCATTCTCTAACTTCATCGTGCGGCATTTAACACATGCCGAATACGTGCCCTACGCTGGAGCTATCGGGGTGGGTATCGTGATTGAAGCATGCAATATGGTGATTGGTGCGTACAGTGTGTATCTTACGCTGCACGGTCGGGCTGGCGTATTGTTCTTATTTCAACTGGGCGGTGCAGTGTTGTCCTTGACCGGTTGCCTGGCGCTTCTGTTCCAAGCGCCGGCCTCGCCCTTTGCGCTTGGACTGGTAGTTGCGGTATCTCAACTCGCAGTCACTCCCGCCTTGGCCTTCTATGTTCATCGACTTCTGAGAAGAAATACTTGATGTTCTCCAAACAAATCACCTTCGTGCTCTTCATGTTCAATGAAGAGGCACGTATTGAAAGAGCCGTTCGTAACTTCCTGCCGTATGGTCGCGTGCTGGTCGTTGACAACCATAGCACCGACCGAACTGTGGAAATCGCTAAATCTCTTGGGGCAGATGTCCTGCTTCACAAAAATCAAGGCTGGGTCGAAGACGAGCATACCACCTCAGTTGTGAAGTCCGTGGTACAGACACCGTGGCTGTATTGGGGGTTCTCGGATGAGATTGTCGACCGTGCCACTATGGATCAGATGATTGGTGTTATCGAGAGTGGCAAGTACTCGATTATTAATATCGCGCGCAAGAACTATTACTATGGCGAGTTTTGTCACGATGCTTATCGTAACACGCAGCATCGCGCCTTCAGGAAAGACGCTATCGACTTTCGTGGCAACGTTATTCACAGCTTTGGCAAAGCTACGGTGCCTGACTCTGATATTTGTTACATTGACCCGGATCGGTATTTTGTCCACCACTTCATTTCGAACACTGCGAAGAGCTACATGGGGTCGCTAGATAGGTATACCGATATAGAAGCCCGGCACACGCCTACGCTGTCACCGCTACTTCTAGTACTACGGGTGATCCGCGGTTTCCTAGGGCACTACTATCTGCGTGGTGGCCGCAAGGCGGGCCGAGCCGGTCTGTTTCTGGGTATGCAGATGGCGTTTTATAAGGTGTTGCTAGCTATGAAGTCCTACGAATACGAGCAACAGCTCGACACGCTGAACATTGAGGCACGCAACAATGCGCTACGTGATCGGCTGCTGCGGGATTTGGAAACCCGTTGAACTAAACTATGGATACCGCTGACACTTCTTCACCGCGTAGGTCTCTGCTTGTTCGCCTACGCGACAAGGATTGCTACGACATCCTCAATCTCCTCGGTGTGTTACGCGCGCGCTGGGTGACGCGGCTCTGGTATGCCCGATTCTTCGCAGTCATTGGACCGGGTAGCTGGATCAAGCCCTTGGCGCAGCTGTATGGGCCGGGGCGCATCACGCTGGGCTCGGCGGTTCGAGTTGAGAGGGACTGCATCCTATATTCGGTTAAGTGTAGTGGGAATGAGAGCTATGCTGGGCGTATTCGACTCGGTGACCGTGTCTTTCTGAATACACGCTGTAATCTGACGGCGGCTTTCGGAATCGATGTAGGTCGCGATGTGGCTTTCGGTCCTAATGTCTTTGTCTGCGACTTCGATCACGGCTATGAGCAACCTGGCATGAGTCGGTTGGCGACGCCAGTTCGCAGCAAGGGCCCTATCGTACTGGGAGAGCGCTGTTGGGTCGGTGCCAACGTCAGTATTACCAGTGGAGTGACGCTGGGCCATGATTGCGTAGTGGGGGCTAACAGCGTAGTGACACATAGTTTCCCTCCATACACTATTCTCGCCGGCGTGCCTGCACGCGCGCTACGACACCTAGATTTAGCGAGTGGCCAGTGGGTCCGTGTGGACGACGCGGATAGTTAATTGAGCGTGCCGGCTCTTCCTGACACAATCATCGAAAGACAATTATCATGAACATCCTTATCACCGGCGGTGCTGGATTCATTGGCGCCAACCTAGTTACTCGGCTGCATGCCGAGGGTCATTCGCTGCGCGTGCTTGACACGCTATCTCCTCAGATTCATGGGGTGGATCCGTCACAGTCACCGCTACGCTGCCAGATTGAGGGTAAGTGCGAGTTCCTCCAAGGTGACGTAACCGACCGAGCTATTGTTGACTCCGCATTGGAGGGGTGTGACGCCGTGGTACACCTAGCCGCTGAGACCGGTACGGGGCAGTCGATGTATGAAGTGGCTCACTACTGCCATACCAACGTGCAAGGCACTGCTGTACTGTTGGAAGCGATCGCCGCTCGCAAGAGCACTATTCGCCGCGTAGTCGTTGCGTCATCACGCGCGGTCTACGGCGAGGGGCGTTACGAGCTCGACGAGAAATACGTCTATCCTACCGGCCGCTTTGAGGCTGATTTGTCACATGGTAAATTCGAGCCTCGCTGCCCGGATACCGGCAGAGAACTGAAGGTTGTTGCTACGGATGAGGGCTCGCGTATTCAACCGAACTCTATCTATGGTTTAACCAAATACACGCAGGAACACATGACCCTGCTGAACTGTAAGGCTTTGGGCATCGGGGCCGTAGCGTTGCGCTTCCAAAATGTCTATGGACCAGGCCAGTCTCTTTCCAATCCATATACGGGCATACTGTCGATCTTCTCGACTCGTATCCGTCATGGTCGTGGTATTGATATTTATGAGGACGGCGAAGAGAGCCGTGACTTCGTATATATTGATGATGTCGTTGAATCGTTGGTACTGGCGCTGAGGAACGAGGAGGCAACAGGTGAGGCTTTCGGGATCGGTACGGGTATAGCCACAAGCGTCATGACGGTCGCGCGGACACTTGTCGATCTATACGGTATTGAGGTGCCGTTGACAGTGACTGGGGCCTATCGTGTTGGCGATATTCGCCACAACTTCGCGGACATCGCGAAAGCGGAACGTTTGCTGGGCTTCAAGGCCCGCATACCGTTCCGCGAGGGTATTACCCGGTTTGTGCAATGGGTGCTTGAGCAGCCTATTCAAATAGATACCTATGGAGAAAGCGTTGAGTCGTTGAAGAAACGGGGTCTCTTCAAATGACCATGCCTGCATCCCAGAAAATTGGCATTGTTACCGTTTTGTATAACAGTGATGAGGTGCTGCCCGGATTCTTCGCCAGTTTGGCGAAGCAGGAGGGGATCCAGTATCGGCTGTATGTGATTGACAACGGTACAACGGATAGTGGCACGCGCCTGTCAGAGGCTCTCTCCGCAGAATATGATATTGATGCGGTTTGCGTGTTTAATAATGCTAACGTCGGGGTTGCCAAGGGGAATAACCAAGGCATCGAACTAGCTTTGAGGGATGGTTGCACCCAGGTGCTGCTGGCCAACAATGATACCGAGTTTGAGTCGACAACGATTCTAGACCTCTGGAAGATGTTGGATGGTGGCCGGGAACAGGTGGTGACACCCAAAATTTATTACTATGAGGGTGAAAGGCTGATCTGGTATGGAGGGGGCCACATTAATGCGTGGCTGATGCGCACGCCACATTATGGTGACGGGGAAACTGACCGGGGCCAGCTGGATCATCAGCAGTACGTGCACTACGCACCAACCTGTTTTATGCTTCTCACGCGTGCTGTCTTCGAACAGATTGGTTTCATGGATGAGCGTTACTTTGTATACAGTGATGATACGGACTTCGTCTGGCGTATGCATCGGCATGGACTTCGCATCCGTTATGCTCCAGGGGTGCATGTTTTGCATAAAATCAGTTCGTCAACGGGAGGCGGATTGTCACCATTTTCTCTGTACTATACAAATCGTAACCGTATTTTCTTCATCCGTAAAAACCTACGTGGCATGCAGAAACTGGTCGCTCTAGTTTACGTGTTGTTGACTCGATTGCCGAGGCTCGGGCTGCTACCGAAGAATTTGTCAGAACGTGGCTGGGCTGGAATTCGTGAAGGCTTCACGTTGGATGTACAAAAGGAGGCTGATGCTGGCATCCTGCGTGGCCCTGGAAAAGTGGGTTGATTCGAGTATATTGACACTTAATCCTTTGTCGGAATAAAACCGTTTGGTGACTTCGCCTCCACGAACTCTTTAGCCCATCCACTTGCGCGGCTTGCTTGGTGTAAACTGTAGAGCGCTTCCAGTAGGGGCTTGTGGCAAGGCGAAGTTAAGGCTTTAAATTTAGAAGCTGCGAGATGTGGTATTAATCATTGTGAGGACAGGCCTTCCCCGTGAAGGAGGATATGGCTGTGGTGTAAGTGGATGGGGCAAGATTAATAAATGTCGCCAAACGTAGTTACAGATTGGCGGTTTGTCTTTATTGGATTGTGTCTTGGTATATTAGTCTTTCTTAAAAGGTTTTGTGATTTTTCAAAAATGTCGGAATTTATTCTGAATTCTGCCGTGCGGATGGGCTGTGCTTTTTATTCACCTTCCCAGTGGGAGTGAGTTGATATACATCTGTAGAAGTGTTTTTGTCTACCCTCTGTGATACTTAGGTGAGCCGGGCTCTTTGCAGATAGCTCTGCCTCGCCAATTGCTGGTACGCCCGCGATGCTATTTGCTGCTTTAGGGTGTTGCGGAATGCTCTCCGTATATGTGGAGAAGGCTGCTCTCGACGTGAGTGCTGGATTTTCGATGGGGGGGAGAGTAACAAAATCGGAAAGTAGCAGAGAGCAACATGGTCGCGACCGGCAAGGATGGTGATGGCTCATTCATTCGTGGCAATACAAGCGGGCATGGCACAATAAGGGTTTTAGTAAACATCCCTCGAGACTTGGTCTTGGATTTGGCTGATGAAATGGGGGGGCTTAATTTTTAGAGGTGAACTATCCTTAGATAAGTATTCTGGCCGAAAAGTTCTATTTAAGTGAGAATTTCAATACTCGGATAGATAATTAGTCAGAGGTGCTAAAGATCCATTTTGGTATAGACGGGTTCTCCCAATGCTATTGTTTTTTGTGCTAATTATCTTTTTTCTTCTTCATATTCAGTTTCTGTTGAGGAACCTGTTTTTTGGTGTTTCTGAACTGCCCTATTTTAACTTCACCCTAACCTATCCTTACGGCAGGGAAACGACTATTGAGAGTTTGATTTTCTCGGTTAGTTGTGCCGCCACGTTTGCGGTGGGGTACAAGGTCAGCCAGCTCTTATTGGTTCGTCGACAGTCAATCACTTTGATCCAGCTTTATTCCCCTACTAGTGTACACATTTGGATTGCGAATTTATTCGCTATCATTTCTATTGGCTACATGCTTACTCTTGGGCTTATGACTGGGTTTGATTATGGGGCCATGGTGAATGCACGAGAGGTTAATTCATTTGTTTTAGAGCTTAGAGTAGTCTTTTTGTTGCTGCTATCGCAATTCACGCTAAATTTAGGCTTAAAAGATTTCTTTTCGGCGGCTAGATTTAGACTTACACGTAAGCTTCTGTATTTATATATTCTTTCTGCCCTCCTTTTTCAGGCTCGTTCAATCGTTTTCGAAGTGATTGCTGTTCTGGTTTTTGTTCATGTTGTATGGAATCGGGACCGTGTCAAGTTGGTGTATGTCTTTGGTGTTTTTGTAGGTCTTTTGGTTCCAAATTTGATTGTTCTTGGACGCTTGGGAGTGCCAGATGATCTAAAGGAATTGGTCGATGGGTTGTTCTCGTTTGAGTACTCAATAATTTTCAACAATTTTCTTTCAGCTGCAATAGAGCAAGGCAGTGTTCATATGGCCAGTTATAGCTTTATGCCGACGCTGCAAATGCTTGTTCCCTCGCCTATTCGCGATTTACTTAGTTGGAGTGTTGAAAAGTCTGACTACTATGTAGAGCTATCTGAGTTGGCGGATATCCGAGGTGGTGGCTTTTCGCTACTTGCGGAGATGTTTTCCAATTTTGGTTGGTCGGCAGTTACTGTTTTTCTCGGCCTGGGGGTGTGGATTGGGTACTTTAATGGAATGGCAAGAAGAGCCGGACAGGTCAGTATTCCGATAGCGGCTGCCCCACTTCTTTATGTCAGTTTCATTCTTGTTTTTAGGAATGACTTTGGCGTTTTCCTGAAATACTGCATCCAGCTACTTATTATTGCTTGGTTTTTGCAGTACATGATTCCAAGGAAAAGATAAATTATGTCTATTGTGTTTGATAATATCATATTCTCTCTGCAGCGTTCAGGAGGAGGGAGCCGTTTTTGGGCAAATATTATTGAGCCCCATCTTTCCCGGCTGGATGTGGCTTTTATAGAGCATCCTGGCGCCCATAATAATCTCTACCAGCAGAAAATCACTAGTTCGCCTCTGTTGCGGGACCATGCTCTGCCATTGAGTGTCGCTCGCTATCTAAATTTCAATCGGAAATTTTTCAAGTCGCGGAAATATGTCTTTCATTCCAGCTATTTTCGGGTCAATGCTGATCGTAATTGCATCAATATTACAACGGTCCATGATTTGATCTACGAGAAGTTTCTTTCGGGGGCTGGCGCTGTTATTCACAAGCATCAAAAAAGAAAAGCACTACAGTGCTCAGATGTGATCGTGTGTGTATCCGAGCACACAAAAAAAGATTTACTGGACTTTTATCCATTTTGCCAGGGCAAGGAGCTGGTCGTTATTCGCAACGGTGTAGAGCCCTTGACATTCGCAGGGGACAAGATCGCTCCGGTTGTCGACATGGTGCGGCCTTATTTCTTATATGTAGGGCATCGTGGCGAGCTTAAGGGCTTTCATCTTATTTATGATGCTCTTGAAAGCATTGGCAATGACTTTGACTGTATTGTAGTTGGGGCGCCATTTTCGGAGGAAGAGTCTAGGCTTTTGGTACAGCGTGGACTAACTGATCGTGTTGTAAATGTAGGCCGTGTCAGCGATGCTGAGTTAGCCCGATATTATGCTCAAGCTCAGTTTTTCTTTTTCCCCTCTCTGTATGAAGGTTTTGGTATTCCGCCGCTTGAAGCTATGGCTGCTGGTTGTCCCGTTGTTGCTTCTAATCGCTCCTCTATACCTGAGGTTGTAGGTGATGCTGCCATTCTTTTTGATCCGGATGACCCCGATTCATTGGGGCAGGCATTAATTGATGTTCAGAATGGTAGTGTCAGGCAAGAGCTTATTGACAAGGGTGGTAAAAGGGTTATGGATTTTGGCTGGGGTGCTGCAGTGTCGGGCTATGCTCAGCTGTATAGTGATTTGCTGATTTGAGGTGTGATGCGTGTTTGGGGATAATCAATGCACATTCAAGCTAAAAGGATTTGAATTTGGAGTGTTGTGTTTAAAATTGTTGGGTAGTAATTGTTATGCAATGCTTTAAAGGGGTTAATGGAAATGCTTGATCTGACTGTGATTATTCTAACTAAAAATGAAGAGAAGCACTTGGCTCGATGCTTGGAAAGTATTAAAGGGATCGCGCGAGATATTGTTGTTGTTGATAGCTTGTCTACGGATGGAACAAAGAGAATTGCAATTTCTAGTGGTGCCAATTTTTTAGAAAATGAATTTATCAACCATTCCATTCAGTTTAACTGGGCTCTTGAGCATGCGGATATTCAAACGGAGTGGGTGATGAGGCTGGATGCCGATGAGGTTGTTACTGCAGAGCTGAAAGAGGCCTTGCCTGATTATATAAAGGGTCTTAAGCCAGAGGTGTGTGGAATAACCATTAATCGACAGTTTCATTTTATGGGTAAATTTATTCGTCACGGTGGCATTTACCCGGTTCGCCAGCTTCGAATTTGGCGAACTGGTAAGGGGGTCTGTGAGAGCCGCTGGATGGATGAGCATATTGTGGTGAATGGTGATATCGAGCACCTAAATGAGGATATCGCAGATATTAATCTGAATAATTTATCATGGTGGATCGAAAAACATAATCACTATGCTACGCGCGAGGCTATTGATATGCTTCTTTTGGAGCGGTCTGGAAGTTATGGTGAGGGCTGCGATGGGTATCGAGCTAGTTTGAATGCACGGGTCAAGAGGCAGCTAAAGAATAGAATTTATTCTCGAATTCCTGGCGAAGTACGGTCCTTTATGTACTTTATTTATCGTTATGTTTTGAAAGCTGGTTTTCTGGATGGCAGGAAAGGACTTATTTTCCATTTTCTTCATGCTTTTTGGTATCGACTGCTGGTGGATGCAAAAATTAATGAGATATACTATTTAATGGATGTCCGCCGGCAAAGTGTGGAAGATGTGGTTAAGGCGGAGTATGGTTATGATGTATAGTTTGTGGTTTGTTTTTCGGTCAAGTTTTAGCTGTCTGATGTTGTTTTTATAAAGTAGTTTTAGGGGTGCTGTATTGCGTTAATATTGAAAATGTAACGGCTTTTTTATGGCTGCACACTACTATGTAGTGGTGCATGTTTTTTAATTTTTGGAGGGGCTTGATGGTATTGATTTTTTTCTTTTCAGAAAAGAAGCTGGGTTTCTTGTCGAGCCCGTATTCTGGGCCTTTAGGTTGACCAATCTATGAGTGTACTTTCTGACCTTCTGGATGCGGATTGGGCGCGGTTGTGTTTGCTCTCTGGGGGGGGGCTACGCCCGAGGCTCTGGCGGCACGTTTTATCACCTCGTTTTGCGCCGGTGTTACTAATTCGTACTGCTCAATGTTTGCACGCGGCGAACTGGCCGCGTTTGGCAAAATTACCGGCACTTGTGAATTTTGTATTGTTTGGTATTGAAGTTCCGCCACGTATGCATATCGGCCCTGGACTTGTTCTGATGCATACTCAGGGAACTGTACTTGGCGCTGCAACTATTGGTGCGAACGTTACGCTATATCATCAGGTTACCCTGGGGGCAAAAGATATAGATTTTACCTATACAATGTCCATGCGCCCTATTGTGGAAGATGGCGTCGTTATCGGTTCTGGTGCAAAGGTCTTGGGGGGGGTGACTCTAGGGCAGGGCTGTGTTGTGGGGGCTAACTCTGTTGTGCTTAATGATGTGCCGGTGAACTATGTTGCAGTGGGGATCCCTGCAAAAAACCTTCCTCCTGAGGCTGAACGTTCACATGAGCCGACCATTGATCAATCAATAACAATGTAATTATGCAACTACGGACTCTTCTGATCGCGCCTCGATTCTTTGGTTATGAGCTTGAGATTGCGGCTGAGTTAACCCGACAGGGTATGCTAGTGGACTTTCTTCCGGACCGCCCTTCCAACAATTCTTTTCTCAAGGCAGTCATGCGTTTCCGGCCTGAGTGGGGGGGGCATCAAATATCAGATCGTTTTTTTGTCAAACAAGTAAATGTACTCGGCCGTGATGACTATGCGTTGATTATTGTAGTGCAGGGAGAGGGTGTTACTGGGCGTACGCTGACATCTTTACGCGCCGCATTTCCACGGGCGAAGATGGTTTTTTATACTTGGGACTCTATTGAGAATAAGCCGTTCTCGAGGCGAAATCTTTCCCATTACGACAGTTGTTCTACTTTTGACCCTGTGGACGCGAAGACGTATGGGATGAATTTTCGTCCATTATTTTTTTCTCCGGGTTTTGACCGGGCACTGCCAACAAGTTTTAGTTATGACCTCTCTTTTATTGGAACAATACACTCTGATCGTTATAAGATCATTCAGTCATTGATGCAGCAAATGCCGTTAAATTCAAAGGCATTTGTTTACTTGTACTTGCAGGCACCGTGGGTGTTTGATTTGCGTCGAATATTTACTGGAACATTGCCTAATGCACGACGCGAAGAGTTTAGTTTCGAGCCTCTAGGGAAAAAACATGTGCAAGATATTTTTTTTAGCTCACGTACAGTGCTTGATATCGAGCACCCCTTGCAACGTGGCGCTACCATGCGCACAATGGAGGCACTCGGTAGTCATCGAAAAATGATAACGACTAATACCGCTTTAAGGGATTATGATTTTTTTAATCCTAGCAACATTCATATTATTGATCGCAAGACACCTCGCCTTGATCAAGATTTTCTACGGTTGCCCTTTGTCGATGTGCAGGAAAGTGTTCGGCAAAAGTATTCTCTACGTCAATGGGTTTATGATATTTGCAAGTTTTGAGAATGCTACTGCCCCCGCCCAAATATACAAAAAATAGTTAGCATAGGGGGCAAGGTGCTTACAAGCACAATCTTGCTTGCCTATGAGCAGATCATTACCAGCATCAACGAAGCCGACGTCGGCTTGTCTGTTGTCAATTGTGGCGCAAGCACGGTACCTCTAAGGTGTGCGCCGAGATTGTGGCATGGACGTCTACGAAATCCGTCCCCTTAAGCGGCTTGTAGGCGTGAACAGACGCCTCAAGCGACTGGTATTGTGATCTGCGTTCCCACCAATAAGGAGAGAAATCTTAGATTTACAAGGTCTTGGGACTGTCCTGATCCATGGCCCCTCTCCGCCGATGCCAAGTCACTCTCTGAAAAGTTAGGTAAATTTGCCTTGGACTCTAACTGTGACTGGAAATTGGGAGCGACGCGCCACTGTCAGGGATGGCTGTGTACGAAGTGGTATAGGACGTCGTCAGGTTAGGGTAGGGGCAAGGCTGCTGGCGTGATTGAGAGCATCTGGGAGGGCGATGACTCTGCTGCTGTCAGCCATCCAGTTGAGCACAAAGTTGCCACCTGTGAAGCCGGAGCTGCCTGCCATGCGGATAGCTATATGAAAATTCAGAAATATGTATAATGCATGATGTTGGTGTCTTGAGTTTTGTTCCATGAAAGCAGTGGCTTGAAAATGGCATGGACCTTACAATAAGGAATTCAATTTTCTCGTCCTCGGATGGTACTAAATATATCGGCATCGCCAAATATTGAAGAGACGCCTAAATGTTACAAATTCTATTACTGGCTACGTTTTTATCATTGCTTGTTGGTATGTGCTTGATCCATTTTGCCCACCTGCACGAGCGTTTTTCTGCTGATCATGACTTGGGGGGTGTGCAAAAATTCCATGCCCGACCCGTGCCGCGTATTGGGGGAGTGCCAATTGCTGCTGGTTTGGTGGCCGGCTGCAGTTTGTTGGCTTGGCTACAGAGCGATACTTTGCCGTTGTTGCTATTGGTAGTGGCGCTGCCTGCTTTTGCGGCAGGAATGCTTGAAGATGTTACCAAGAAGGTTGGGCCGTTGCCGCGGTTGCTGGCAACTTTTGTTGCAGCGATTTTGGGCTATTTGATGCTCGGTGCTGGGTTGCAGCGTTTGGATGTCCCTTTCGTGGATGGCTTGTTGTCGCATTTTTGGGTGTTGTCTATGTTGTTGACTATCATCGCCGTTGGTGGGGTAGCGCATGCCGTCAACATCATTGATGGCTACAACGGCTTGTCTGGGGTTGTGTCCATCTTCATTTTTCTGGCAATGGCATATGTTGCTTTCAAGGTACAAGATGCTGCTTTGATGGGGGTTTGTTTTGCTATGGTAGGTGCGATTGCCGGATTCTTGTTTTGGAACTTTCCGCGCGGATTGATTTTTGCCGGTGATGGTGGAGCTTACTTAGTGGGCTTCATGATCGCAGAAGTGGCAGTGCTGTTGGTCGCTCGCCATCCACAAGTCTCGCCTTGGTTTCCACTGCTGTGTGTGATCTACCCAGTGTTTGAAACTTTGTTTTCGATCTATCGTCGTAAATTTCTACAAGGGAGAAGGGTGGGCTATCCGGACGCGCTGCATCTGCATCAACTGGTTTATATGCGCTTGGTTCGCTGGATGGTGGGCTCAAAGGATGCCGACCATAAAACCATGCGTAATAGCCTAACCTCCCCATACTTGTGGGCTTTGTCTTCGGTGTCGGTTGTGCCTGCCATGCTGTTCTGGAACAGCACCCCTATGCTGGTTGGGTTTGCGCTGGTGTTCATGTTTACCTACGTTCGCCTGTATCAGATGATCATTCGTTTTCGCTCCCCGCGTTGGATGCTGTTGCGTAAGTCTCTTCGGAAAGTGCGGTAAATTTCTGAGCCAGTCGAGATTTGCATCCGCCTGGCTCTTGAAAACCCTCCCGCTCGTCCCTATCATTAGCACTCGTAGCAGGTGAGTGCTAACGCTCGCCTCAACTCAAACAGGTTTCAACTCTCAACAGCCACTGTAACAGGAGAGATCCATGGCAATTCGTCCTTTGCACGACCGTGTTGTTATCAAGCGCCTCGAGGCTGAAGAAAAAACCGCTTCCGGCATCGTTCTGCCGGGTGCAGCCGCTGAGAAGCCGGACATGGGCCAGGTGCTGGCCGTAGGCAACGGCAAGATCTTGGAAAACGGCGAGCGTCGTGCGCTGGAGCTGAAGGTTGGCGACAAGGTCATCTTCGGCAAGTACTCCGGCCAGACCGTCAAGGTTGATGGCGATGAAGTCCTCGTGATGCGCGAGGAAGATGTAATGGGCATCGTTGAGTAATCCGACCCGCATCTGAACTTCCCTACACAGAATTCTGGAGATTTAAAGAATGGCTGCTAAAGACGTAAAATTCGGTGATTCCGCTCGCGCCAAGATGGTAACCGGCGTCAACATCCTGGCTGATGCCGTTAAAGTGACTCTGGGCCCGAAAGGCCGCAATGTCGTGCTGGATCGCTCCTTCGGCGCGCCGACCATCACCAAGGATGGCGTATCCGTCGCCAAGGAAATCGAACTGAAGGACAAGTTCGAGAACATGGGCGCGCAGATGGTGAAAGAAGTCGCTTCCAAGACTTCCGACGTGGCCGGCGACGGCACCACCACCGCCACCGTGCTGGCTCAAGCCATCGTACTGGAAGGCATGAAGTACGTTGCCGCCGGCATGAACCCGATGGATCTGAAGCGTGGCATCGACAAGGCCGTTGCCTCGCTGGTGGGTGAGATCGCCAAGATCGCCAAGCCGTGCGCCACAACCAAGGAAATCGCTCAGGTTGGCTCCATTTCCGCCAACTCTGATTCCGACATCGGCGACATCATCGCCAATGCCATGGAAAAAGTGGGCAAGGAAGGCGTGATCACCGTTGAAGACGGCAAGAGCCTGAACAACGAGCTGGACGTGGTTGAAGGCATGCAGTTCGACCGCGGCTACCTGTCCCCGTACTTCATCAACAACCAGGACAAGCAGATTGCCGCTCTGGACAATCCCTTCATCCTGCTGTTCGACAAGAAAATCTCCAACATCCGCGACCTGCTGCCGGTTCTGGAGCAAGTGGCCAAGTCCGGCCGTCCGCTGCTGATCATCGCCGAAGACGTTGAAGGCGAAGCGCTGGCGACTCTGGTGGTTAACACCATCCGCGGCATTCTGAAAGTGGTTGCCGTTAAAGCCCCGGGCTTTGGCGATCGTCGCAAGGCCATGCTGCAGGATATCGCCATCCTGACCGGCGGCACCGTGATTGCCGAAGAAGTGGGCCTGACTCTGGAAAAAGCCTCGCTGGAAATGCTGGGCCAAGCCAAGCGCGTTGAAGTGGGCAAGGAAAACACGACCATCATCGATGGCGCCGGTCAAGCCGCTGAGATCCAGTCCCGCGTGGGCGAGATCCGCAAGCAGATGGAAGAAGCCACTTCCGATTACGACCGTGAGAAGCTGCAAGAGCGCGTGGCCAAGCTGGCCGGCGGTGTTGCTGTGATCAAGGTTGGCGCAGCCACTGAAGTGGAAATGAAAGAGAAGAAGGCTCGCGTTGAAGACGCGCTGCACGCTACTCGCGCGGCTGTGGAAGAAGGCGTTGTGGCCGGCGGCGGCGTAGCGCTGCTGCGCGCGCGCTCCACCCTGGATACCCTGAAAACCGACAATGCGGATCAGGACGCTGGTCTCAAGATCGTGCTGAAGGCGATTGAAGCCCCGCTGCGCCAGATCGTCAAGAACGCCGGTGAAGAGCCGTCGGTCGTGGTGAACAAGGTGCTGGAAGGCAAGGGCAACTTCGGTTACAACGCCGCCAGCGGCGAGTACGGCGATATGCTGGAAATGGGCGTGCTGGATCCGGCCAAGGTGACCCGCTCCGCTCTGCAGCACGCTGCTTCGGTAGCTGGCCTGATGCTGACCACCGACTGCATGATCGCTGAACTGCCGGAAGACAAGCCGGCGGCCGGCATGCCGGATATGGGCGGCATGGGTGGCATGGGCGGCATGATGTAAGCTGACGCCAAGTCCGCATTGAGAAACCCCGCGCAAGCGGGGTTTTTCTTTATATGCGCGGTTTAGGTGTCGGCTTCTGGCAAAATAAGGCTGGGGCATATATTAAATTAAGGAGTACGCAATGGATTTGCTGGCATTGCAGAGTAGCCTGGATACGATTCTGGAGCCGTGGCGCTACAAGGACTACGCACCCAACGGCCTGCAGGTGGAGGGGCGGCGGGAGGTGAAGCGAGTGGTGACGGGGGTCACCGCCTCGCAAGCCTTGATCGATGCCGCGGTGGCGCGCGGTGCCGATGCGCTGTTGGTGCATCATGGTTATTTCTGGAAAGGCGAGGACGCGCCTATCTGCGGCATGAAACGCCAGCGTGTGAAAACCTTGCTGCAGCAGGATTTGAGTCTGCTGGCCTACCACTTGCCGCTGGATGGCCACCTGGAGTTTGGCAATAACGCGATGTTGGGCAAGGTGCTGGAGCTGGAGGCCCGAGGTCAGGACGGCGAGCAGGGTTTGTTGTGGCATGGGGAGTGGCCGGCCGCCGGCAGCGCAGCGGACTTTGCCACTCATGTCTCCGCGTGCCTGGGCCGGGATGCCTTGTTGCTGGGACGTGGTGATAAGAAGGTTTCGCGTGTGGCCTGGTGCACCGGCGGAGCGCAGGGTTTTTTTGCCGAGGCGATTGCGTTGGGGGTGGATGCTTTCATCACCGGCGAGGCCTCGGAGCAAAATCATCATATGGCAATGGAGTGTGATGTTGCGTTTATCGCGGCGGGTCACCACGCCACCGAGCGGTTTGGCGTCAAGGCTTTGGGCGAACATCTGGCCCAGCTCCATGGCATAAGTGTCGAATTTGTCGATATTTCCAACCCGGTTTAGGGGGCAGGATGGGGCCGCGGGCAATTTATTTGCATAGATGCTTCAAGTCCCTACTCGGAATCGGGTAAAATCAGGCAGTTTTGGGCTCGGTTTCCACGTTTGAGGATGACTGTAATGAGTGAACAACAAGTCGATACGGGGCGCCGTCGCTTTCTGACGGTTGCAACCAGCGCTGTTGGTGGTGTGGCGGTGGCCGGAGTGGCGACGCCGTTTCTGATGAGTTTCTTCCCGTCCGAGAGGGCAAAGGCCGCTGGCGCTCCCGTCGAAGTGGATATCGGCAAGATCGAGCCGGGCCAGAAAATCAACGTCGAGTGGCGCGGCAAGCCGGTGTGGGTGTTGAACCGCACGCCGGAGCAGCTGAAAAATCTACCCAAGCTGGATGACAAGCTGGTCGATCCCAAGTCCGAGATGGAACAGCAGCCGGCTTACTGCCAGAACGAGCATCGCTCGATCAAGCCCGAGTTGCTGGTGGCTGTCGGTATTTGCACCCACTTGGGCTGTTCGCCGACCCACCGTCCGGATATCGCGCCCGCTGATTTGGGCCCGGACTGGCTGGGTGGCTTCTATTGCCCGTGTCATGGTTCCAAGTTCGACCTAGCCGCGCGCGTCTACAAAGGCGTGCCGGCACCTAAGAACCTGGAAATTCCGCCGCACAAATATCTGTCCGACACCCGCCTGCTGATTGGCGAAGACAAATAAGCTGAGGGGGCTACATGACTAAAGGACAAAAACTGCTCAATTGGGTGGACGAACGCTTCCCGCTGTCGTCGATGCTCAAGGAGCACGTCACCGAGTATTACGCGCCGAAGAACTTCAACTTCTGGTACTTCTTCGGTTCGCTGGCCATGCTGGTGCTGGTGATTCAGATCGTCACCGGTATTTTCCTGACCATGAACTACAAGCCGGACGGTACCTTGAATGGTGCCGGCATCCCGGTTGCCTTCGCCTCGGTCGAATACATCATGCGCGATGTGGCCGGTGGCTGGATCATCCGCTACATGCACTCCACCGGCGCGTCGATGTTCTTCGTGGTGGTGTATCTGCACATGTTCCGCGGCCTGATTTACGGCTCCTACAAGCAGCCGCGTGAACTGGTGTGGGTGTTCGGCACGCTGATCTTCCTGTGCCTGATGGCCGAGGCCTTCATGGGCTATCTGCTGCCATGGGGACAGATGTCGTTCTGGGGCGCGCAGGTGATCGTCAATCTGTTCGGCTCCATCCCGGTGATCGGTCCGGACCTGTCGGTGTGGATTCGTGGCGACTACGTGGTGTCTGACGCCACGCTGAACCGCTTCTTCGCGCTGCATGTGATCGCGGTGCCGCTGGTGCTGCTGGCATTGGTGGTTGCCCACCTGATCGCGCTGCATGAAGTCGGTTCCAATAACCCGGACGGCGTCGAAATCAAGAAGTTGAAGGATGAGAAGGGCATTCCGCTGGACGGCATTCCGTTCCATCCTTACTACACCGTCAAGGATATCCTGGGCGTGGTGGTGTTCCTGATCGTGTTCTCCGCCATCGTCTTCTTCATGCCGGAGATGGGCGGTTACTTCCTGGAGCATCCGAACTTTGACCAGGCCGATCCGCTGAAGACACCGCCGCATATCGCGCCGGTATGGTACTTCACCCCGTTCTACGCCATCTTGCGCGCCATTCCGTCCTTCCTGGGCACCCAGGTATGGGGCGTCTTGGCAATGGGCGCGGCGGTGGTGCTGATCGCCTTCCTGCCGTGGCTGGATCGCTCGCCGGTGAAATCCATCCGTTATCGCGGTCCCAAGTTCAAGTTCATGCTGGTCCTGTTCATCGTGGCCTTCATCGGCCTGGGCATTCTGGGCGCCTTGCCGTCCACCAATGCCCGCACCGTGATCGCACAGGTGCTCTCGTTCGTCTACTTCGCCTTCTTCCTGGGCATGCCGTTCTACACCAAGAACGATGTGGGCAGCATCCCGGTGCCGACGCGGGTGACCGAGACCAATACCAAGCGCAAGATCCAGTTCGCCGTGCTGGTGGCGGTGACTGTGGTGGCCGCAACCGTATTCGCCATGAACGTGTAAGAAGGGGAAAGGACTCATGAAAAGCAAAATCCGCCACCTGATCGCGGCCATGGTGCTGGCTCTGCCGTTTGCCGGCACGGCTCTTGCCGCAGGTGAAGGGCCCAAGTTGCCCAAGGCGCCGATCGATATCCAGGATACGGAAAGCTTGCAGCGCGGCGCGCAGATCTTCACCAACTATTGTCTGTCCTGCCACTCGGCCAGCGCGATGCGTTATAACCGCCTGACCGATATCGGTCTGACCGAAGAGCAGATCAAGGCCAATCTATTGCCGGAAGGCACCAAGATCGGCGAGCAGATGAATGTGGCGATGAACAAGAAGGATGCCCAGGCCTGGTTCGGCGCTACGCCGCCGGATCTGTCGCTGATCGCTCGTTCGCGCGGCGCCGATTATCTGTACGGCTATCTGCGCGGCTTCTACCGCGATCCCAGCCGTCCGACCGGTTGGAACAACGCTGTGTTCGACAAGGTGGGCATGCCGCACATCTTCTGGGAATGGCAGGGCGAGCAGGTGCTGAAGACCGAGAAGAACGCGGAAGGCCATGAAGAGCACAAGCTGGAGCTGATCAAGGCCGGCTCCTTGACCAAGCTTGAGAACGGCAAGGCGAACACCGTGGAGTTCGACAAGCGCATGGCGGACCTGACCAACTTCCTGGTCTATATCGGCGAGCCGGCTCAGGTGAAGCGTCAGCAGATCGGTTATGTCGTGTTGATGTTCTTGTCGCTGCTGCTGTTGCCGTTGGCGTATTTCTTGAAGAAAGAGTACTGGCGCGACGTGCATTAAGCCCGATTCGGGTTTGTGAAAAAGGCGGAGAATTCCGCCTTTTTTCTTTTTAATCATGGCCTTATGTAACTGTGCTGGAAATTGGCAGGTGGAAAGTGCTAGAATGCTCAGCTGAATCAACCCATTGTTAGTTAAGGATTTCCTCCTGCCATGATGACTCTTTACTCCGGAATTACCTGCCCGTTCAGCCAGCGTTGTCGCATCGTGCTTTTTGAAAAGGGAATGGATTTCGAAATCATTGATGTGGATATCCATAACAAGCCGGAAGATCTGGCGGTGATGAATCCCTACAATGAGGTGCCGGTATTGGTCGAGCGCGATTTGATCCTGCACGAATCCAATATCATCAACGAGTACATCGACGAGCGCTTCCCGCACCCGCAGCTGATGCCGGCGGATCCGGTGATGCGCGCGCGCGCCCGTTTGTTCTTGTACCGCTTCGAGAACGAGCTGTTCATTCACGTCAAGGCGCTGGAGGCTGGAGCCACCGGCAAGGAAGCCAGCAAGGCGCGTGAAGCGATCCGCGACGGTCTGACCACGATAGCGCCGATTTTCTCCAAGCAGAAGTTCATGCTGGGCGATGATTTCTCTATGATTGACGTGGCGATCGCGCCGCTGATGTGGCGTCTTGAGCATTACAATATCGATCTGGGCAAGAATTCGGCGCCTATCCTGAAGTACGCCGAGCGTATCTTCCAGCGTCAGTCCTTCATCGATTCGCTGACGCCGTCCGAAAAGGCCATGCGCAAATAAGGACTGCCAATGAGCTCCAGCACCAAGCCCTACATGATCCGCGCGCTGCATGAATGGTGTGGCGACAACGGCTTCACGCCCTATGTGGTGGTATGGGTCAATGAGCGCGCCGATGTGCCGCGCGAGTACGTGAAGAACAACGAGATCGTGCTGAACATCGGCTTGTCGGCCACCAAGAATCTGCGCATCGATAACGAGTGGCTGTCGTTTTCCGCTCGTTTTGGTGGTGTGTCCCGCGATATCTGGGTGCCTATCGGCAATGTAATGTCTATTTTCGCCCGGGAGACAGGCGAAGGCATGGGCTTCGAAGTGGAGCTGGGGGCCGAGGAGGCCGCCGCGCCGGCGCTGAAGCCGGTTGCCGCCGATGAGGAAGCCAAGCAGGACGAGACGCCGGCCGCGGAAGCGCCGGCCAAGCCCAGCGGTCGTCCCAGTCTACGCATCGTCAAATAACGCCTATCCAAGCATCGAAAGCCGGCCTACTCAGGTCGGCTTTTTTTATATGGTGCTAAGAATCTGTTTACGGTTTCGCGAGCTAGGGCGAGACAAGGCGAAAACGGCTGAGAAAGCGGAGTGTACATACGGTACATGAGTATTTCGAAGACGTACTCACCGTGTAACGCGTCGACGACGCGCAGCAGATCGTAAACAGGTTCTTGGAGCAGCTAATATTATCAGTTTCACGGCTGAGGCAAGGCGCGCCGACGCAACTTGTACTCGAGTACGGCAAGTCGGCGCAATGCAGCATCAGGGCTTTGTTAACCGCTCGAAAAAAAGGGCGCCAGCGGCGCCCCAAGTCCCTTAGCACAACAAGAAAACCTGATTTATTCGACGCGCTCGCCATGGAGGATAAGGTCCAGGCCTTCGCGCTCCTCGTCTTCAGCCACGCGCAGCCCTATCACCGCATTGATCAGCTTCAACAGGATGAAGGTGACGATGGCGCAATACAGCGCGGTAACCCCAACGCCCAAGGCCTGGGCGGCCAGGCTGCCATCGGCGCCGCCAATTTCTTTCACCGCCAGCACACCGGTCAGCAAGGCGCCCAAGATGCCGCCGATGCCGTGCACGCCAAAGGCGTCCAGCGAATCGTCATAGCCCAGCATATGCTTGAGGCCGGTAGCGCCCCAGAAGCAGACAACGCCAGCGGCAATGCCAATGATCAGCGCGCCTTTGACGTCGACGAAGCCGGCCGCCGGAGTGATGGCAACCAGGCCGGCTACCGCGCCAGAGGCGATGCCGAGCACCGAGGGTTTTTTCTTGGTGATCCACTCGGCGAACATCCAGGCCAGCGCTGCGGCGGCGGTGGCAAGCTGGGTGGTGACCATCGCCATGCCGGCGCGGCCATCCGCGGCGCCGGCGGAGCCTGCATTGAAGCCGAACCAGCCCACCCACAGCATGGATGCGCCCACCAGGGTCAATACCAGGTTGTGCGGTGGCATCGCTTCCTTGCCGAAGCCGACGCGCTTACCCAGCACCAAGGCGGTCACTAGGCCGGCGATACCGGCGTTGATGTGAACCACGGTGCCGCCTGCGAAATCGAGCACGCCTTTATCCGCCATCCAGCCTCCTGGCGCCCAGACCCAGTGTGCCACCGGCACATAAACCAGCAATGACCACAGCGCCATGAAGGCCAGCATGGCGGAAAACTTCATCCGTTCGGCGAAAGCGCCGGTGATTAGCGCCGGCGTGATAATGGCGAAGGTCATCTGGAAGGTCATGAACACCGATTCCGGAATAGTGGCGGCCAGCGGATGCACCGCCAGTTTGCCGGCATCCTTGAGATAGACCATGCCGTCCAGCATCACGCGGCTCAGGTCGCCCAGATAGGGGGAGCCAACGGTGAAGGCCAGACTGTAGCCGATGACGACCCACAACACCGTGATCAGTGCGGTGATGGCGAAGCTTTGCATCAAGGTGGCCAGCACGTTCTTCTTGCGCACCATGCCGCCATAGAACAGGGCGAGGCCGGGAATGGTCATGAACAGCACCAGCGCGGTGGAGATCAGCATCCAGGCGGTGTCGCCGGCATTGATGCTTTTGGCGTCGGCGATGGCCGGACCGGCCGGAGCGGCGGCGAACGCCAACGGAGCCGCCAGGCAACCGCCGGCGAGCAGAGTGATTGCGAGCAGTTTTTTCATTATCGTTTCCCCTGTCTGCTAATGATTGGTTCAGACCGCGTCCGCGCCGGTTTCGCCGGTGCGGATGCGCACGACCTGCTCCAGTTCGTAGACGAAGATCTTGCCGTCGCCGATCTTGCCGGTGCGGGCGGATTTCACTATGGCCTCCACCACCTGGTCGAGCAAGGAGTCGTCGATGGCGATCTCCAGCTTGACCTTGGGCAGGAAGTCCACCACGTATTCCGCGCCGCGGTAGAGTTCGGTGTGTCCTTTCTGGCGACCGAAGCCTTTGACCTCGGTGACGGTGACCCCTTGTACGCCGATGGCGGACAGGGCCTCGCGGACTTCATCGAGCTTGAAGGGTTTGATGATGGCAGAAACGAGTTTCATGACTGCTCCTTAGGGTCGGATGATCCGGTGTCTTGGGTTGAGCGCTGCTGAACCACCAATACGCATGAATCGTGCCAGGCGCTGCTTAGCGCAAAAGAAAACCCTGGAATCATGTTGCAATGCAAAAACGGCCTGTACTGGCCGTTTTGGCACTTTTACTGTGCACGCGGTGAGGCGGTGGCGCACTGATTTGGTGCTACAGTGGCGAAGGCAAGCGCGCCGCGCGTTCCAGCAGGTGGCGGCTTGGGCTTTTTGCTACACTCTGCGCTGTTATCACTTATCCACATCAAGGAGCCGCAGCATGCTGAGCCAGAAACTGTTCGAAGAAATCGGCAACAAGATCAGCGAGACCATCGCCGCCAGTCCGGCCAAGGACATCGAGAAGAACGTCAAGGCGATGATGGCTTCCACTTTTTCCAAGATGGATCTGGTGACGCGGGAGGAGTTTGACGTGCAACAGGAGGTGTTGGCGCGCACCCGCGAGAAACTGGCGCAGCTGGAACGTCAATTGGCGCGTCTGGAAGCGCAAGTCTTTCCGGATGAAGCCGCGGCCAAGACCGAGGCCCAGTCCGAGCTAGGCCACTCCTGAGTCCCATGGCGCTGGCCGTGGTGGCAAGCCGGGCCTTGTCCGGCCTGGACGCGCCCGAAGTGGCCGTGGAAGTGCACCTGGCCAACGGCTTGCCCGCATTCACCATCGTCGGCCTGCCGGATTTGGAGGTCAAGGAAAGCCGTGAGCGAGTGCGCGCGGCAATCCTGACCTCTGGTTTCGAATTTCCCGCTCGGCGCATCACTGTCAATCTGGCGCCTGCAGATCTGCCCAAGGATTCAGGCCGCTTCGACCTGCCCATCGCCATCGGCATTCTGGTGGCGAGCGGCCAGGTGCGTTGCGCCACCTTGTCCGAGTACGAAATAGCCGGCGAACTGGCATTGACCGGCGCATTGCGACCAGTGCGCGGCGCCTTGGCCATGGCTTGCAAGACGCGGGCCGCCGGCCGCGCCTTTATCTTGCCGCAGGCCAGTGCCAAGGAAGCCGCGGTGCTGGAGGGCATGTCCTTGTATGGCGTGGACACTCTGCTTGAGGCCTGCGCCTTTCTCAACGGTTTGCAGCTCTTGCAGCCATGCCGGCCCGAGCCGGGCGATGCCGAGGCTAGGCCAAGTTATCCGGATCTGTGCGACATCAAGGGGCAGCCGCTGGCGCGCCATGCCTTGGAAGTGGCGGCGGCGGGGCGCCACAGCCTATTGCTGATGGGGCCGCCCGGTACCGGCAAGTCGATGTTGGCCGCGCGTTTGCCCGGTATCTTGCCAGAGATGCCGGATGATGAAGCTTTGGAGAGCGCGGCGGTACGCTCTCTGACCACGGGAGGCTTTACCTTGGACAGCTGGGGCGTTCGGCCCTTTCGCTCTCCGCACCACACCGCTTCCGCCGTGGCCCTGGTGGGCGGCGGCAGCGATCCGAGGCCAGGGGAAATCAGCTTGGCGCATCATGGGGTATTGTTTCTGGACGAGTTGCCCGAGTTCGACCGCAAAGTGCTGGAGGTTTTGCGCGAGCCGCTGGAGGCCGGTGTCATCCATATTTCACGCGCTGCGCGCCAGGCCAGCTTCCCTGCACGGTTTCAATTGATTGCGGCGATGAATCCGTGCCCATGTGGCTATCTTGGGCATTTCAGCGGAAAATGCCGCTGCACGCCAGAGCAGGTAGATCGTTATCGGGGTAAAATCTCGGGGCCTTTGCTGGATCGCATTGATTTGCATATCGAGGTGCCGCCCTTGCCGGCCAAGGAATTGGTGGCGGGAAGCGCCGGCGAAAGCAGCGAACGCGTCCGGGAGCGGGTGGAATGCGCGTATCACCGGCAATTGGCGCGGCAAGGCAAGGCGAATGCCGAACTCAGCGGCGTGGAATTGGAGGGCATAGGCGGCTTTCACGCCGATGCATTGGCATTATTGCGCCAGGCTTTGGACAAGATCGGCTTGTCGGCGCGCGCTTATCATCGGATACTTCGGGTTTCCAGAACCATTGCCGATCTGCAAGGTCAGGCTATGGTCATGCGGGAGCATGTATTGCAAGCGATCCAATTGCGGCGCGCGGCAATGCCCAATGGCTAGAATAAATAAAGAATTGATCAATCCAGATAGTTTTACCAACTATTTGATTAGCTAAAAGCGTAAGTGGTGCATGGCAAATCGAGATTTAAAAAATTCCTCCCGTAGTTCCCGCAGCCGGTCTTCCGGCGCCAAAAGCGGAGGCGGCGGCATGGTGGCTGGCATCGTCATCGGGCTGATTGTCGGCGTCGCCGTCGCGGTTGGCCTCGCCATGTATCTGAATAAATCCTCCACCCCATTCAGCAACTTGGAAAAACTGGACCGCAAGACCGCAGGCGCTTCCGCGCCGCCTACCGAGTTGCTGGCGCCCGGCACGCGTATTGCCGATGCTGCCTCGGAAACCGCGGTCACGCCGGCTCCGGCGGTCAAGCCGGCCCAGGAGCCGACGGCTCCGCCGCCGATGCCGGCCGAGGTGCCGGTCAAGCCGGCCGCGCCAGCAGCCAAGGATGCGGGCAAGGATGAGCAGCGTTTCGACTTCTACAAGATACTGCCAGGGCAGGTGGATGCGGTGCCGGGCAAGAATGGCAAGGCGACGGAACCTTCTAACCCGCCGGCTGCCAAAAAGGTTTACTTGCAACTGGGCTCCTTCCAGAACCAGGACGAGGCCGATAACCTCAAGGCGAAACTGGCCTTGCTGGGCGTGGAGGCCAAGATCCAGTCGGTAACCGTGCCGGAGAAGGGCTTGGTGCACCGGGTTCGGGTGGGGCCATACAGCCGTCAGGACGAGGTCGATAGGGTGAAGGCCCAGTTGAAGCAGGACGGTATTGGCGCAACAGTCGTCAAGGCGGAATAAACTCTTCCTCTATTAGGAAAATCGAGAATGAAAAAGTGGTTATTGCTTTCTTTGATGCTGTTCAGCGGCCTGGCGAACGCTGCGATTGAACTGGGCAAGGATTACACCATGCTGGCGACGCCGCAGCCAGTGGCCGATCCCAAGAAAGTGGAAGTGATCGAGTTTTTCTCCTATCACTGCATCCATTGCCTGGACCTTGAGCCGGCGATGAGCGCCTGGGAGAAGAGCAAGCCGGCCGATGTGAGTTTCACCAAGGAGCAGATCGTATGGCAGAAGTCGATGGAAGGCTTTGTGCGCATGTTTGCCGCCTTCAAGAGCTCCGGTACCTATGACAAGCTGCACCGGCCCGCTTTTGAAGCTGTCGTGAAGTCGCGCGTCAATCTGTCGGATGAAGCGGTGTTCAATGGTTGGCTGAAACAGCAGCCGGGCGTTAATGTCGCCAATGTGATGCAGGCTTACAAGTCCTTCGGCGTGAATGCGCAGGTGGCCAGGGCCACCAAGATGACCCGCGACTATGCGATTCAGGGCACGCCCACCGTCATCGTCAACGGCAAGTATGTGGTGAAGCCGGTGGCGCCGGAGCGCATGGTACAGGTGATCAATGAGCTGGTGGCCAAGGCCCGAGCCGAGAAAAAATAATAATCGACCGTAATGGTTCGTGAAGAAGGCAGCCCCGTGGCTGCCTTTTGTGCGTCTTAATTCTTGATGGGGGATGGATATGGATGTGATGTTGCTGGCCAAGGCCTTATTGTTGGGCATCGTCGAGGGGCTGACGGAGTTTTTCCCGATTTCCAGCACCGGTCATTTGATCGTGGTGGGGGATCTGATCGATTTCCAGAACAATGCCGATGTATTTGAAGTTGTGATTCAGCTAGGGGCGATCCTGGCCGTGGTCTGGGAATATCGCCAGCGCTTTCTCGGTGTGGCGCAAGGCGCTTTGCAGCGAGATGCGCAATCGCTGCGCTTCATCAGCAATCTGCTGGTGGCTTTTTTGCCGGCGGCGGTCATTGGCTTCTTCGCGATCAAGGCGATCAAGCATTACTTGTTCAACCCGGTGACGGTGGCGCTGGCCTTGGTGGTTGGCGGCGTGATCATCCTGCTGGTTGAGCGTCGGCAACGGGTGCCGCGGGTGATCAGCGTTGACGATATGAGCTGGCAGGACGCGCTGAAGGTCGGCATCGCCCAGGTGTTTGCCATGGTGCCGGGTACTTCGCGCTCGGGCTCCACCATTATCGGCGGCATGCTGTTCGGCCTGGATCGCAAGGTGGCCACCGAGTTTTCCTTTTTCCTGGCTGTGCCGACCATGTTCGCGGCGACTTTCTACGACGTGTACAAGCACTGGCACCAATTCACCGCCACCGATGTACCGGTGATAGGCGTAGGCTTCATCGCCGCTTTCATCAGCGCTTTCTTCGCGGTGCGCGGTTTGATCCGCTATGTGTCCAGCCATAATTTCAATGTATTTGCCTGGTATCGCATTGTCTTTGGCTTGGTGATCCTGGCCACCTGGCAGCTGGGTTTGGTGAATTGGAGTGCATGAACTGGCTTGATATAAAAATATCTTGACAGCAGGGCGGCCTACGTTTAATATGCAACCTCTCTGACGCGGGGTGGAGCAGTCTGGTAGCTCGTCGGGCTCATAACCCGAAGGTCGTAGGTTCAAATCCTGCCCCCGCAACCAAATTCAAGAACCCAGCTTTCTTTTGAAAGCTGGGTTTTTTGTTGTCGCAGTTTTGCTAGCTGTTCGAGCAAAGGTTGATTGTGGATAGCAAATAAAAAAAACCGCCGGGTGACGGCGGTTTTTTTATGCTCGAGCCAAGGTGCTCAAATACGTTTGGCCAGCTCCGCGGCCTTGCCGATATAAGCTGAGGGAGTCAACTCCAGCAGACGGGCTTTTTCCGTTTCCGGCAGCTCCAGGTTCTTGATGAAGGCATGCAGGGTTTCGCGGGTGATGCCGCCCTTGCCGCGAGTCAGTTCTTTCAACTGCTCATACGGATTGGGCACGCCATGACGGCGCATCACGGTCTGCACCGGTTCGGCCAGCAGTTCCCAGCTGTTGTCCAACTCGGTGGCGATTGCTTGCTGATTGATTTCCAGCTTGTTCAGGCCTTTCAGGCAGGCCTTCAGGCCTAGCAGGGTATAGCCGAAGCCCACGCCCATATTGCGCAGCACCGTGGAATCAGTCAGGTCGCGCTGCCAGCGCGATACCGGCAGCTTTTCCGCCAGGTGGCCTAGGATGGCGTTGGCCATGCCAAAGTTGCCTTCCGCGTTCTCGAAATCGATGGGGTTGACCTTGTGCGGCATGGTGGAGCTGCCGACTTCGTCTTTTTTCACTTTCTGCTTGAAATAACCCAGCGAGATATAGCCCCAGATGTCGCGGTTCAGGTCGATCAGGATGGTGTTGACCCGTCCCAGGACCTGGTACAGCTCGGCCATGTAGTCGTGCGGCTCGATCTGAATGGTGTAGGGATTGAAGGTCAAGCCCAGGCCAGTGACGAAGCGGCCACAGAGGCTTTCCCAGTCTATGGACGGATAGGCGACCAGGTGCGCATTGTAATTGCCCACCGCGCCGTTGATTTTGCCGAGGATTTCCTGGTGCACCAGTTGCTCGCGTTGGCGCTTCAGGCGGTATACCGCATTGGCCAATTCCTTGCCCATGGTGGATGGCGTGGCCGGCTGGCCATGGGTGCGGCACATCATCGCGGTGTCGGCCAGCTCATGCGCCAGTTTCTGCAGCTTGTGGATGACCTCGTCGATGGCGGGCAGGGCCACGGTGTTGCGCGCGGTTTTCAGCATCAGCGCGTGCGACAGATTGTTGATGTCCTCGGAAGTGCAGGCGAAGTGGATGAACTCGCTGGCGGCCATCACTTCCGGGTTGCCGGACAGGCGTTCTTTCAGCCAGTACTCGATGGCCTTGACGTCATGGTTGGTGCGCGCCTCGATGGCTTTGACTTCCTCGCCGTGCTGCACCGTGAAGTTGGCGATCACATCGTCAATCTCGCGGATCGTCGCTTCGGAGAAGGCGGGCACTTCTTCTATGCCTGGTTCGGCAGCCAGCATTTTCAGCCATTCCAGTTCCACTTTGATGCGGAACTTCATCAGGCCGTATTCGGAAAACAGATTGCGCAGGGCCTCGACTTGGCCGGCGTAGCGGCCATCCAGGGGGCTTAGGGCGGTCAGCGTGGTCAGGTTCATGCTGGGTAGTTCCAAACGTGGGTTGCCGGTGTTCTGGCGGGTTGCAGTACAAAATCGGCTGGTTCAGCTCAAGCGGCGCGCGAGCGCCGCGGCCAATTCATCGGCCGCTTGCGGCCGAAAGCGGAAAAACAGCTCCGGTTCAATCATTTCCAGTTCCATGATCGCCAGGCGTTCATGGTTGTCGTAAATCACGTCGACGCGCGCATAGAGCACATCAAAGGGCACGGCGCGCACCGCGGCTTCCGCGAAAGCGATTTCCTGAGCGCAGGCCTGATGCGCGGCAACCTGGCCACCATGGTCGTCCTGCACGCGGAAATCGCCCGCCTTTGGTGTTTTGCGGATCGCGTGACTGAAGCGGCCATCGATGACGATCAGCGACAACTCGCCGCGAGTCAGCACATTGCGCTGCATCGGTTGCAGCAGCATGGCTTCTTGTTGGATCAACTCGGCGTACACGCACTCCAGCGATTCGGCCGCGGCAAGATCGACGCGGTAGGTGTGCCGCGCGGCACCGGAAACGGCCGGCTTCAGGATCGCGTCATTCCAGCCCTGGGCATCGAGTTGCCGGCGCAGTGTCTGCGGCGCGCCTTTCTCAATGTAGTGCGTGTCTACGGTATGGACAGCGTTTTGTTGCAGTTCGGACAGGTAACGCTTGTCCAAATTCCAGCGTATCAGCGAAATATCGTTGAACAGCCGGGTTTGCTCGGCTCCGCGCTCCAGCCAGGCGCAAAACGCCGGCAAGCGCTCGAAGTAATCCCAAGTGCTGCGAAATAGCGCGCTGCGGGTGTCCGACCAGGACATGTCCGGGTCGTCCCAGGCCAGGCGGCTCGCGCGCAGACCCTGGCGTTGCAGTGCCGCCAACACCATTTCGTCTTCTAGGTGGACCTGCTTGCGGTACCAGTCTTCATCGTCCGGCTGCAACAGGCGCGAATCGGTCAGAACGGCAACATCGAGCGACATCGAAATCCTTTTACATCAAGAAAAACGGGTGCTGGGCACCCGTTTTAGCTTACATGCCGGGCATCATGCCCTTCATGCCGCGAAGCATCTTCATCATGCCTCCCTTGGAGGAGAACTGCTTCATCATTTTCTGCGTCTGCTCGAATTGGTTCAGCAGCTTGTTGACTTCCTGCACCGTGACCCCGGCGCCGGCGGCGATGCGGCGCTTGCGGCTGGCTTTGAGCAGCTCGGGCTTGTGGCGCTCCTGCGGCGTCATCGAGTTGATGATGCCTTCGATGCGACGCATGGCTTTCTCCGCCTCCGCGCCCTGTACGCCCTTGGCCATCTGGCCCAGTTGGCCCGGCATTTTTTCCAGCAGATTGCTCATGCCGCCCATTTTCTTCATTTGCTGCATCTGCGCCTTGAAATCCTCGAGGTCGAAGCCCTTGCCGGACTTCAACTTCTTGGCCATGGCGGCGGCCTCGTCGTGATCGATGCCTTTTTGCACTTCCTCGATCAGCGACAGCACATCGCCCATGCCCAGGATGCGGCTGGCGATCCGGTCCGGATGGAAGGGTTCGAGGCCGGACACTTTTTCGCCGACGCCGATGAATTTGATTGGCTTGCCAGTGATGTGGCGCACCGACAGCGCCGCGCCGCCGCGGGAATCGCCATCCATCTTGGTCAGGATGACACCAGTCAGCGGCAAGGCTTCATTGAAGGCCTGGGCGGTATTGACGGCGTCCTGGCCCTGCATCGCGTCAACGACGAACAGGGTTTCCACCGGATTCAGCGCCGCGTGCAGCGCCTTGATCTCGGCCATCATCGCTTCGTCGATGGCCAGGCGGCCGGCGGTGTCCACCATCAGCACGTCGAAGAAGTGGCGCTTGGCGTGATCCACCGCCGCGCGGGCGATGTCGATCGGATTCTGTTCGCCGGAAGACGGGAACCACTCGACGCCGACCTGTTCGGCCAGCAATTTGAGCTGCTCGATCGCGGCGGGGCGGTAGACGTCGGCGGAGACGACCAGCACCTTTTTCTTCTGGGTCTCTTTCAGCAGCTTGGCGAGCTTGCCCACGGTGGTGGTTTTACCCGCGCCCTGCAGGCCGGCCATCAGCACAATGGCTGGCGGCACTGCAGCCAGGTTCAGGGCGTCGTTCTTGTCGCCCATCAATTTGGTCAATTCTTCATTGACCACGCCCACTAGGGCTTGGCCCGGGGTCAGGCTGCCGACCACGTCTTGGCCTAGCGCGCGTTCCTTTACCTGTGCGATAAAGGTGCGAACCACGGGCAGGGCGACGTCGGCCTCCAGCAAGGCCATGCGCACTTCGCGCATCGCGTCCTGGATATTGGCTTCGGTCAAGCGCGCATTGCCGCGCAGATTTTTCATCACGCCGGACAGGCGGCTGGTCAGGTTGTCTAGCATGGTGCGTCCTTACTTCTGCCAACGGCTTGCCGGTTGGTGTAGACTCTCAAACCATTGATTTTACCACGAGCCGCCGGGCTGCACCCGGTTTTGATAAAACACCTGCCATGACCAGCTTCCTGCTCGCACTTTCTATTGCGCTGATCCTCTCTTACGGGGTTTTCACCTGGCACTACTTCGCCAATTGGCGTGGCCTGGCCTGCTGGCCGCGCAAGCCGCGGCTGGAGCACAGCCTATTGGGCGTGCTGCTGCTGCTGCAGGCTATCGCCGTGCTGATGCCGCTGACCCAGGGGCCGTTGCTTTCTCTGGGAGTGGGGCGCGCCCTATCGGTGATGGTGTGGATCATGTTGTTGATCTACTGGACTTGCAGCTTCTTTTATCGAGTTGAGGGCTTGCAGCTGTTCATGATGCCGCTGGCCATGGCCGCGCTGGGCTTCGCCTTGTTGTTTCCTGGTCAGCATGTGGTGCAAGACCTGAGCAACCCCGCCTTCGTGCTGCATATTCTGGTGTCCTTGTTCGCCTACAGCCTGTTCGCCATCGGCGCCTTGATCGCCATTCTGATGTTGTTTCTGGAAAAGGCCTTGCACGATAAGCGGGCATCGCCGCTGGTCAAGCAGCTGCCGCCCTTGCTGTCCTTGGAAAAAATGATGTTCCAGGTCATTGGCGTCGGCTTCCTGCTACTGACGGTGTCCCTGCTGACGGGGGTGGTGTTTTCCGAAGAAGTGCTTGGCCATGCGGCGGCGCTGACGCACAAAACGGTTTTTGCCGTCGTGTCCTGGCTGCTGTTCGGCGGCTTGCTGATCGGCCGCAAACTGCAAGGCTGGCGCGGCCGAGTGGCGATTCGTTGGACTTTGGCCGGTTTCCTGTCCTTGGCGCTGGCTTACATCGGTAGCAAGGTCGTCATAGAATTGATCCTGCAACGCAGTTGAGGTTGCCGAGTCTTGCCTCATACAAGGAGATCGATGATGAAAAAACTGTTTGCCCTGTTTGCCGCCCTGATGTTGATTTGCAGTACCGCTTTCGCCGCGGTCAACATCAATACCGCCAGTCAGCAGGAACTGGAAGCACTGAAAGGCATAGGTCCGGTCAAAGCCAAGGCGATTGTGGATTATCGCGCCAAGAATGGGCCGTTCAAGAGCGTCGATGATTTGAAGAACGTCAGCGGCATCGGCGATAAGACCCTGGAAAAGTTGCGCAGCGAGATCGCGATTAGCGGCGCTTCCAGTGCGGCGCCGAAAGCGGCGGCCAAGCCCGCGGCGGCTCCTGCGGCCAAGCCGGCTGCGGCCAAGCCGGCCACAGCAAAGAAAGAAGCCTCCAAGCCGGCGGCCAAGAAGAAGTCCTGAGCCATTTATCCTGGCTGTCCCTGCTGAAAAACGCCCGCGCTTGCGGGCGTTTTTCATTGCCTGCCAAACAAGGCCAGCGCTTGTTGCCGTTGGACGGCATGGTCAACGATGGGAGTAGGATAGTCGCGCCCAAGCACAAAGCCGTCCGGTAATTGTTTCGCCAGCCAGGGCGCGTGGATCGCCTGATCATCCAGTTGCGCCAGCTCAGGCAGATAGCGCCGGATGAAGCGGCCTGCGGGGTCGAATTTTTGCGATTGGGCCACCGGGTTGAAAATCCGGAAGTAGGGCTGGGCATCGCAGCCGGTGGAGGCCGCCCATTGCCAGCCGCCATTGTTCGACGCCAGATCGAAGTCCAGCAGCTTTTCCGCGAAATAGCGTTCACCCAGACGCCAGTCGATCAGCAAATCCTTGACTAGGAAACTGGCAGCGACCATCCGCAGCCGGTTGTGCATATAGCCGGTTTGATTCAACTGTCTCATCGCCGCATCAATCAGCGGATAGCCGCTTAGTCCTTTCTGCCAGCTTTCCAGCCAATCTTGGCGATTAGGATAAGCAAGGTTGCGATATTGCGGCTTGAAACTGTGTTCTGCGACCTCGGGAAAGTGCCAGAGCAGTTGTTGATAGAATTCCCGCCAGATCAATTCCTTCAGCCAGCAAGCCGCGCCTTCGCTGCCGTCAAAGCAGGCGAACTGAACCAGTTGGCGTATCGACACCGTTCCGAAGCGCAAGTGAGTGGACAGATAGGACACTCCCTTTACTGCGGGATAGTCCCTTTGCTCATGGTAGCGCTGAATGCGCTGTTGGCAGAAATCGGCGAGCAACTCCGCCGCACCGGACATGCCAGGCTTCAATAGGCAGGGTTCGACCTGGGTAAAGCCCAGCTCGCTCAGGCTGGGCATGATTGGAACGCCCGCCGGTGCGCGCAGCCTCCCGGCCAGCGGCGGCACCTCCCGTGACTGGCTATGGTAGGGCGTCAACCTTTTCAGCCAGGCATTGCAATAGGGCGTGAACACGGTGAAAGGCTTGCCGCCGCCGGTGAGCAATTCGTCTTTGGCGAAGATGACTTGGTCTTTGCATTGGCGCAACTCCTTGCCCTGAGCGCTGAGGATGGCCGCGATACCCTGGTCGCGCTGGCGCGCATAAGGCTCGTAGTCCTCATTGGCGTAAACCGTATCGGCGTCCAACTGCATGGCGAGCCTGGGAATGATGGCTTGCGGTTCTCCGGTCTCGCACCACAAATCACCGCCTACCGCGCGCAGTAGGTCGCGAATTTCTAGCAAGGAGTGCCAGATGAAGCCTAGACGTCGGTCCGAAGAGGGAAGGGAGGCCAGGATATTGGTGTCGAAAATGAAAACGCATTGCACAGGATGGCCTGCGGCCAGGGCTTGTTGCAGGGCATGGTTGTCTTCCAACCGCAAATCGCGTCGGAACCAATAAAGTGAGGACTTGCTCATGGTTGTGGATGGTGCGGTGTGATTGTCTGACAATGAATGGTCCATTTTATTTGCGATGATCTGTTGTTTTTTTGCAATAAACTTTGGCTTGTGTTGTGTATTTGCATCTTGCAAGCCGTCCGGCTGTGCTTTGTAGGCTATGTGAAACAATGTGTTAGCCACTGTGTGTTGTTTTTTTGCTTGGTTTTTTGTCGAAAGCGCATGCTGTTTTTGTTTTTTCGCAACGCTGGTCTTATATTGAGGCTAGCAATCACCGGAGCATATCGGTGACACATAAATGTCCGGATTCTCTGGCCTTAGAACTAGCGAAATCAACAGGACAATATCAACTGACTTGAAAGGAACTGCAATGAACAAGACGCATATCGCTCTTGCAATCGCCGCCCTGATGCCGGCCGCTGCCGCGATGGCCGACGTTACCATCTACGGTGAAATCCGTGGCGGTTACGAGTACAACAAGACCTACAATTCCAGTGCTGGGGTTGATGCCAATGGCAAGCCGCAAGGCACCTCCCAGATCAACGACTGGACTTCCCGCATCGGCTTCAAGGGCAATGAAGATCTGGGCAATGGCCTGAAGGCGATCTGGCAGGTGGAAAACCGCGTGCATATCGACGGCACCAACGGCAACAAGAATGGTAGCTCCAGTGATAGCTTCGCCACCCGCGATAGCTTCATCGGCTTGGCCGGCGACAATTGGGGTAAAGTCCGTTTGGGGCGCTTGTCCAACTACGCCAACGACATGATGGAACAAGTGGATCCTGGCTTCTACAGTGATGAGAGTGTCGGCGGTCTGGGTATGTTCACCCGGTTGGATGGTCGTCAAAACAACTCGATCCGTTACGACAGTCCAAATTGGTATGGCTTCAGCTTTGCCTTCCTGTACGGTGCAGATGAAAATCGCAAGATTGACCCGAATAGCGGTTCGCGCACCAACAATCAGACCTGGAACTTGGGTCTGAGCTACGAAAACTCCGGCTTCTTCGGCAAGTACAACTACCAGAACTGGGGTGATGCAGACAAGCGTGGCGGAGTTAAGAATTGGCATCGCTTGGAGGCTGGTTACAACGCCAATAATCTGTATGTGGCTTTGGGCTATCAACAGATTGAGGGCTACCTGGCCACCTCCACAACTGGTGGTGTAACGACGTTCACGGATGATGCTGGTGTGGTTTACAACGTAAATGCTTTGAATGCTTACGCCAAGTCTGCCAATGCGCAAATAACCGCAGCTTCTTTTGATACGACTCAGCGAATCAAAACCAAGGAAGCCGCTTTGACTGTGGGCTATACCTTTGGCTCTCTGACCCCGTATTTCTCCTATGTCAAAGGTTATGATGTCAGCGTTGGCGGTAATAACTTCTCGAACTCGGGCTATGATCAGTTCGTGTTGGCGCTGGATTACTCCTTGTCCAAGCGGACCGACGTCTACACTTCCTATGGTAATGTGAAGTGGAAAGATGGCGCGCTGGCTAGGGAAAACAGCTTCGGCCTGGGCTTGGTGCATCGCTTCTAAGTCAGCCTGAGTTTGATCTTGAAAGGACTGCTACGGCAGTCCTTTTTTATTTTGGCGCAACGAAGCTTTGAATTGTCCTGCTCCGGGATTTAAGTCAAAGTGCCCCCCACATTTTGCATATAATGTTGTAACGGCGGCTTTGTTGTCTTGAGGGGGCTGGGTTCTGGCTCCGTTTCGGTCGCCGCATCGTCAATTCTGTCCTTTAGGTAGGTTGCAAGCGTATGGAAGCTTCGGCGGGAATTTCCGGCTTGGGTCGAGCCCTGGTGCAAAACAATATGTTGCTGCAGCAGGATGCCGACGCGATTCTGCGGCAGTCGCTGGCATCGCATATCAGCTTTGTCGAGCAGCTGATCCAGAGCAAGAAGATGAATGCCCAGGAAATTGCGATGTTCGCGTCCAAGACCTTCGGCTATCCCTTGCTGGACATGTCCGCCGTCGACCTGGAGCAACTGCCCAAGGGCTTGGTAGATGATGAATTGATCGCCAGCCGACGGTTGTTGCCCTTGCTCAAGCGCGGCAACAAGCTCTACGTCGGTACCTCGGACCCTACCCAGACCTCGGCCTATCACGCGATCACCTTCAAAACCGGCATGACGGTGGAAGTGGTGGTGGTGGAGGACGACAAGCTGGGCAAGATGCTCGGCAAGTACAACGAGGACGCCACCGCCGCGATCAAGGCATTGGAGAACGAGGATTTCGGCGATCTCGAGTTTGCCGATCCTGACGCGCCGGCAGAGAGTGGCGCGCAGCCGGACGTGGATGATGCGCCAGTGGTCAAGTTCATCCACAAGGTATTGCTGGACGCGATCAATGGTGGCGCATCCGATATTCATTTCGAACCGTACGAGAAGTTCTATCGCATCCGCTATCGGGTGGATGGCGTGCTGAAAGAGGTATCGCAGCCGCCCCTGGTGTTGAAGGAAAAGATCGCCTCGCGGATCAAGGTCATTTCCAAGCTGGACATCTCGGAAAAGCGGGTGCCGCAGGATGGCCGGATGAAGTTGGTGATCTCCAAGGCGCGCGCGATCGACTTCCGGGTCAGCACTTTGCCCACCTTGTATGGCGAGAAGATCGTGATGCGTATCCTGGATTCGTCGGCGGCGAACCTGGACATCGAGCAACTGGGCTTCGAACCGGAACAGAAGCGCTTGCTGCTGGACGCGATTGCGCGCCCCTATGGCATGGTGCTGGTCACCGGGCCTACCGGCAGCGGTAAAACAGTGTCCTTGTACACCTGCCTCAATCTGCTGAACAAGCCGGATATCAATATCGCCACCGCCGAGGACCCGGTGGAAATCAACTTGCCGGGCATCAACCAGGTCAACGTCAACGAAAGGGCCGGCCTGACTTTCGCCTCGGCCTTGAAAGCCTTTCTACGCCAGGATCCGGACGTGATCATGGTGGGGGAGATCCGGGATTTCGAAACCGCCGACATCGCGATCAAGGCGGCGCAGACCGGCCACATGGTGTTCTCCACCCTGCACACCAATAATGCGCCGGCCACGCTGACGCGGATGTTGAACATGGGGGTGGCGCCGTTCAATATCGCCAGCTCGGTGTTGTTGATCATGGCGCAGCGCCTGGCGCGACGCCTGTGTGCGCATTGCAAGAAGCCGGCGGACATCCCCGAGGCAGCGCTGCTGCGCGCCGGCTTCAAGAAAGAAGAGCTGGATGGCAGCTGGAAGCCGTATGCGCCGGTGGGCTGCGAAGAGTGCCGCAATACCGGTTATCGCGGCCGTACCGGCATCTACGAAGTGATGCCGATCACCGATGCGATGACGCGGCTGATCATGCAGAATGGCACCGCCATCGACATCGCCGACTTGGCGCGGCAGGAGGGCATGGTGGATCTGCGCCACGCCGGCCTGCTCAAGGTCAAGGCCGGGTTGACCTCGCTGACCGAGATCGAGGCGGTGACCAATGAATAAGCATGAGATTAGGGATCCAGCCGCGCTTGATCGGCGGCTCTGAAAGCTTGGAATAAGAAAGAGGCCATGGAATGGCAGTCACGGTAGCGAAAAAAGCGACGCCGGGCTTTGTCTGGGAATGGGAAGGCAAGGACAGGGCGGGCAAGGCGATACGCGGGGAATTGCGGGCGGAGTCCGAGGCGGTGGCCAAGACCCAGCTGCGGCGTCAGGGCATCAACGTCGTCAAGATCAAGCGTCGGCGCGCCGGTTTTGGCAAGCGCATCACGGAGAAGGACATCACCTTGTTCACGCGGCAGCTGGCGACCATGATGCGCGCCGGCGTGCCGCTGCTGCAGGCATTTGACATCGCCGCCAAGGGGCATAGCAATCCAGCGGTGACCAAGATGTTGCTGGAGGTGCGCGCGGATGTGGAAACCGGCTTGTCGTTGGCGGAGGCTTTCCGCAAGCGTCCGCTGTACTTCGACAAGCTGTTCTGCAACATCATCGCCGCCGGTGAAACCGGCGGGGTGCTGGACTCCTTGCTGGAAAAGCTGGCCACCTATAAGGAAAAGGTGATGGCGATCAAGGGCAAGATCAAGTCGGCGTTGATTTATCCGTCGGCCATTGTCGGCACCGCCTTGATCATCACCGCCGTCATCATGATTTACGTGATTCCGGCCTTCAAGGATCTGTTCTCCAGCTTTGGTGCCAATCTGCCGGCGCCGACGCTATTCGTGATCTGGCTATCGGATGGCTTCGTCCATTACTGGTGGTTGATTTTCGGGGTGATTTTCGGTGGCCTGTTCGGTTTTCTGTATGCGTTCAAGCGCACGCCCAAGCTGCAGGAAAAGCTGGATCGCGTGCTATTGCGGCTGCCGGTGATCGGCGACATTATCCGCAAGGCCACCATCGCGCGCTGGGCGCGCACCCTGTCCACCTTGTTCGCCGCCGGCGTGCCCTTGGTGGAGGCGCTGGATTCTGTGGGCGGCGCTTCCGGCAATCAGGTTTACGCTGACGCCACCAAGCGCATTCAAAGCGATGTCAGCGCCGGCTCCAGCCTGAATTATTCGATGCAGCGCACGGATCTGTTCCCCAATATGGTGTTGCAAATGACTTCGATCGGCGAGGAGTCCGGCTCGCTGGACCAGATGCTGGACAAGGTGGCGGATTTCTACGAAGAAGAAGTCGACAATGCGGTGGCCGCGCTGTCCAGCTTGCTGGAACCGGCCATCATGGTGATTCTGGGGGTGTTGATCGGCGGCTTGATCATTGCGATGTATATGCCGATTTTCAAGATGGGGCAGGTGGTTGGATGATAGATGAGTGGCGCTGGATTGCCGGCGCGTATCCCTTGGCGTTTGCCGGCGTGGTGCTGGTGTTGGGTTTGTTGCTGGGCAGTTTTCTGAACGTAGTCATTCATCGCTTGCCCAAGATGTTGGAGGCCGAGTGGCACAGGAATTGCGTCGATTGCTTGCAACAGGGAGAGGCGGAGGAGGCCGAGGCTTACAATTTACTGAGGCCGGCTTCGCATTGTCCGCAGTGCCGGGCCGAAGTGCGGCCGTGGCAGAACATCCCCTTGTTGAGCTTCGTGCTGTTGAGCGGACGCTGTGGCGGTTGCCAGGCCAAGATCAGCTGGCGTTATCCGGCGGTGGAGTTGTTGACCGGGTTGGTATTCGCCTTCCTGGCCTGGCGCTACGGCTGGTCCGCGCAATTGCCGGCCTATATGGCGTTGAGCGCGGTGTTGCTGGCCTTGGCCTTTATCGACGCGGACACGCAGCTGTTGCCGGATAATCTGACCCTGCCCCTGCTATGGGGCGGCTTGCTGTTCAATCTGCTGACCGGCACCGTTCCGCTGGCGGAAGCGGTGATAGGCGCGATGGCGGGCTATTTGAGTTTGTGGCTGTTGTTTCACGGCTTCAAGCTGGCCACCGGCAAGGAGGGCATGGGTTACGGCGATTTCAAGCTGCTGGCGGCGCTGGGCGCATGGCTGGGATGGACCTTGCTGCCATTGGTGATCCTGCTGTCGTCGTTGGTGGGGGCGTTGGTGGGCGTAGGCTTGATCCTGCTGGCCAAGCACGGTCGTGGCCAACCCTTGCCGTTTGGCCCCTATCTTGCCGTCGCCGGCTGGGTCGCGCTGATCTGGGGGCCGGGCATAGTGAATTGGTATTTGCATGGCTATTAAAGTTGTGGGACTGACCGGAGGCATCGGTTCCGGCAAGAGCGCCGCGGCAGACCGTTTCGCCGAACTGGGCGTGCCCGTGATCGATACCGACCGCATCGCGCATGAGCTGACTGGGCCGCAAGGCGCGGCAATGCCGGCCTTGGTGGCGGAGTTCGGTGCCGGCGTGATGCGCGCCGACGGCGCTTTGGATCGCGCTTGGATGCGCGAGCGGGTATTTGCCGATGCCGATAGCCGCCAGCGCCTGGAGGGTGTGCTGCATCCTATGATCCGCCAGGAAAGCATTGCGCGGCTCGCGGCGGCGCACGGCGCCTATAGCGTGCTGGTGGTGCCCTTGCTGTTCGAGTCCGGGCATTATCTGCCCTTGCTGGCGCGTACTTTATTGGTGGATTGCGATGAAGCCATCCAGATTGAGCGGGTGATGCAGCGTAATGGCCTGGATGAGGCCGCGGTGCGCGCGATCATGGCGGCGCAATGCTCGCGCGCGCAGCGGCGCGCGCAAGCCGACGATATAATTTGTAATAATGACAGCTTGGCTGCATTGAGGCTTCAAGTCGACGCCAAACACGATTATTATCTTGCCAGCCTAGCCGATAGACCATAACCGGGCTCTCGCGAGCCAAGCAGAAGGGCCGATGCGCCGTGATCAGTTTTGAGTTTCCCGTCACCGAGCGAACCCGCATCCTGCTCCGCCTGGAGCATCTCTACGCACGCCTGGGGCATTTCATTGGCAAGGACCATCCCTATGACCATCATGCAGCGCTGCTGGTGTTGTTCGAGCTGATGGAAACCGCCTCGCGCGCCGACTTGAAGGCGGATCTGTTGCAGGAGCTGGAGCGGCAGAAGCAGATGTTGGAAGCGCTGCGCGAGAATCCGCAGGTAGCGGAGGAAACTTTGGAAGGCGTGCTGGAAGATATCGAGCACGCGTCCAGCCGGTTGTTGGCCTTGACCGGAAAGTTCGGCCAGCACCTGCGCGAGAATGAATGGCTGATGGCGATCAAGCAGCGCGCGGGCATTCCCGGAGGCACCTGCCAGTTCGATCTACCGTCCTACCACCTATGGCAGCAAAAAACGGCGGAGGTGCGGCGTCAGGACATCAAACGCTGGGCCACGCCGCTGATGCCGACCGCGGAGGCCGCGGGCATCCTGCTGACCTTGCTGCGCGACAGCGGCAAGACTCACCACTATGTGGCGCGTCGCGGCGTGTTCCAGCAGATGTCGGGAGGGAAGGTGGTGCAACTGATCCGCGTCGCCTATGATGGCGGCCTGGAGTTGCTGCCCGAGCTGTCCGCCAACAAATACGCACTCAATATCCGCTTCGTCAGCGCGGTGACCGGGGAGTCCCGGCCGCGTCAGACCGAGCAGGATGTCGAATTTCACCTGACCAATTGCAAGTTCTGACCGGCTTTTGCCGATCTGTAGCCAAGTTTTGAGAAGCCATGTCTGATTCCGTTCGCGTTGTCGCCTGTCCCACCTGCCGCGCCCCGGTGCGCTGGGAACCGCAAAGCCAGTTCCGCCCGTTCTGCAGCAAGCGCTGCCGTCTGATCGATTTGGGCGAGTGGGCGACGGAAAGCTATCGGGTGCCGGCGCAGGAAGAGTCGCCGAGCGAGGCGAGCCGCGGCGAGTGAGCACCGGAGAGCCGATAAACAAACAGGTCCCGTCAGGGACCTGTTTGTTTTTGGCTTGGACTCAGGCTCGGGCGGCCAGCGCCGCGCCCTGCGAGAAATAGCCCTTCATGCCGGTGAAAATGGCGTTGGCCATTTGCTGCTGGAAATCGCTGCTGAGCAGGCGCTGCTCCTCCTCCGGATTGGAGATGAAGGCGGTTTCCACCAGGATGGACGGAATGTCCGGCGCCTTCAGCACCGCGAAGCCGGCTTGCTCCACCGCGCTCTTGTGTAGCTTGTTGAGGCCGCCCAAATGGCCCAGCACGGTCTTGCCCAACTTCAGGCTGTCATTGATGGTAGCGGTTTGAGTCAGGTCCAGCAGAGTGTGGGCCAGGTATTTGTCCTTGCTGCCTATCTTGACGCCGCCAATCAGGTCGGCGTCGTTCTGGCTTTGCGCCAGGGCCTTGGCGAAAGCGCTGGTGGCGCCTTTTTCAGACAAGGCGAACACCGAAGAGCCGCGCGCGGCGCGGTTGGGCGCGGCATCGGCGTGAATGGAGACGAATAGATCCGCGTTCAGCTTGCGCGCCTTGGCCACCCGCACGCCCAGCGGGATGAACACGTCTTCCTCGCGGGTCATATAGGCTTTCATATTGCTTTCCGCATCGATCAGCCGTTTCAACTGCTTGCCGATGCGCAGCACCACGTCCTTTTCACGCGTGCCATTCAGACCGACGGCGCCGGGGTCTTCGCCGCCATGACCAGGGTCCAGCATCACGATGATGGGGCGGCCGCTGTCTTTTTTCTTGGGCTTGATCTGCGGCGCCGGTTGTTCCAGCTTGCCTTTGTTGTAGTCCTGCAGCAGCGCCAGCAAGGGATCGTCCTGCTGGCCCCCGGCTGGGTAGAGGTCCACCACCAGTCGGTGCTTGTACTCGGCCACTGGTGCCAGCGTGAAAGCCTGCGGCTTGACGTCGGCTTTCAGTTCCAGCACCAGGCGCACGGTTTCCGGATCGAACTGGCCGGCGCGAGCGGTCTTGATATAGGGGTCGGCGGCGGAAATCTGACCGCCGATGTCCTTGAGCACGCTATTGAGTTGCACGCCTTGCAGGTCTATCACCAGCCGGTTCGGGTTGGCGATGGTGAATTGCTTGTACTGGATTGCCTCGCTGGCTTCCAGCGTGATGCGGGTGTAAGTGGACGCCGGCCAGATGCGCAGGGCGACGATCTGGCTGCTGGCGGCAAAGCCGATGCGGCTCACCGACAGCATGAAGGTGGCTGCGGCCGCGCCGATCAGACGGCGGCGGAAGGGATCGAAAGTCGAATCAGGCATGACTGTCCGGTTTCAGAGTGGGCGAGTAAACGATAATTGCGACCGTTTCCGGCCACGGCTAGTTCCAGCACGATGTCGGCGCGCGGCAGCAAATCCGCTGCCTTGTCTGGCCATTCGACCAAGCACAGGCTGTCCTGACCGAAGTGTTCGCGAAAGCCGGCATCCTCCCATTCTTCCGGATCGGCGAAGCGGTACAGGTCGAAATGGTGCACGCTATAGTGAGAAAGCGGATAGCTTTCCACCAAAGTATAGGTGGGGCTTTTCACCTTGCCGGCATGGCCGAGCGCGGTCAGCAGGCCGCGCGTGAAGGTGGTTTTGCCAGCGCCCAGATCGCCAAGCAGGTATACGACGAGGCCGGCTTGCGCCGCCTCGGCGAAAGCTTTGCCCAGCGCCAGGGTGGCGGTTTCATCTTCCAGGTAGCCGCAGCGAACGCTGGTATCATCCATGGCCATGACCGAAAACTCTTTACAAAAACCGGATTATCCCGAATTGGCGCGCCAAATCAAAGCCTGGGCGCGAGAATTGGGGTTTGCCGATGCCAGAATCGGTCGCGCCAGCCTGCCGCCGGAGGCCGAGCAGAAGCTGGATGCCTGGCTTGCCGCCGGCTATCACGGCGAAATGGACTATATGGCCCGCCACGGCGCGCTGCGGGTCAAACCAGCCGATCTGGTGCCCGGCACCTTGTCCATCGTGTCGCTGCGCATGCATTACTGGCCGCAAGCCCGCGATCCCGCCGAGGTGCTGGCCGATGGCGGACGCGCCTATCTATCGCGCTACGCGCTGGGGCGCGACTATCACAAGGTGCTGCGCAACCGGCTGCAGGCGCTGGCGGACCGGATCAAGCGGGAGATCGGCGATTTCGGCTACCGGGTGTTCACCGATAGCGCGCCGGTGGCCGAAGTGGCGCTGGCGGCCCAGGCCGGCCTGGGCTGGCGCGGCAAGCACACCCTGCTGTTGACCAAGAATCAGGGCTCGCTGTTCTTCCTGGGCGAGTTGTTCACCGATCTGCCCTTGCCCGAGGACGAGGCGGAAGACGGCCATTGCGGCCGCTGCACCCGCTGCATCGATGTCTGTCCCACCGCGGCCATCGTCGCGCCGTATACCGTGGACGCGCGCCGCTGCATTTCCTATCTGACGATAGAACTGAAGCGGGCGATTCCGGAGGAGATGCGGCCCTTGATCGGCAACCGCGTTTACGGCTGCGATGATTGCCAGCTGTTCTGTCCTTGGAACCGTTTCGCGGTGGACAGCGCCGAGGCCGATTTTGCGGTGCGTCATGGTCTGGACGACGTGAGCTTGCTAGAGTTGTTCGCTTGGAGCGAGGCCGAGTTCAAGCAGAAGATGGCTGGCAGCCCGATCTACCGCATCGGCTATGTAAAATGGCTGTCCAATTTGGCGGTGGGCCTGGGCAACGCGCCCACCACGCCGGATGTGGTGGCGGGGCTGCGCGCGCGCTTGGATTTTCCCGACGAGATGGTGGCCGAGCCGGTGCGCTGGGCGCTGGCTCGGCACGGCGTCATGGGGTGACACTCAGTTTTTGCTGGGCGCCTTGACCAGGGATTCGCCTTCCAGCACCACCTTGCCGCGGACCGTGCACTGCGTCGCCAGTTTGACGAAGTGCTTGTCCGGATTCAGCTCGATCACGGTGGCGCGGGCAATCACGGTGTCGCCGATGCGCACCGGGGCCTTGAAGCGGGTGGATTGCGACAGGTAGATGGTGCCGTGGCCGGGTAGCTGGGTGCCAACAACCGTGGAAATCAGGCTGGCCGTCAGCATGCCGTGCGCGATGCGAGTCTCGAACGGTGTTTGCTCCGCGTATTCCTGATTGATGTGCACCGGGTTGTTGTCGCCGGATACGGCGGCGAACATCAGCACGTCGGCTTCGGTAATGGTCTTGCCGAATTCGGCGGAATCGCCGAGCTGAAGATCTTCAAACCAGACAGTCATGACCGCTCCTGACTTGATTATGACGGGAAAATGCTGCACTGCATTGTGACAGCTTTGGGCTGAAATGCAAATTGCCGAGAAATCACGTACTATCGGCGGCAAGTTGCGTTTTTGCCACGCCGCATGCAATGCATGTCAACCAAACGCTCGTTTGAATTTGTGCTTGAGGCATAATCAAGCTTGCTTCGGCAATTGCTGCTTCCGCGTTCGATCAATCCAGACGGCGGCATTTCTGAAACGGCCGCCCAATGATGGCGCGGCGGCGGCGCCAGGCCGCCCCAGGTTTCTTTAAGAGATGTCCAGAGGTTTGTTGGAGGAATATGAAAGTTCTAGTCGCTGTGAAACGCGTTGTGGATTACAACGTGAAGGTTCGGGTCAAGGCCGACGGCACTGACGTGGATATCGCCAACGTCAAGATGTCGATGAACCCGTTTGATGAAATCGCGGTGGAAGAGGCGGTGCGCCTCAAGGAAGCCGGCAAGGTCAGCGAAATCGTCGCGGTGTCGCTGGGCGTCAAGCAATGCGAGGAAACGCTGCGCACCGCGCTGGCGATGGGCGCGGATCGTGCCATCCTGGTGGAAACCGATGCCGAGCTGCAGCCGCTGGCGGTGGCCAAGCTGCTGAAAGCGGTGGCGGACAAGGAACAGCCGCAGCTCTTGATCGTCGGCAAGCAGGCGATCGACGACGATGCCAACCAGACCGGTCAGATGGTGTCGGCGCTGCTGGGTTGGGGCCAGGGCACGTTCGCGTCCAAGGTGGATTTGAGCGCTGAAACCGTGGATGTCACCCGTGAGATCGACGGCGGCCTGGAAACCGTCAAGCTGCGTCTGCCGGCGGTGGTCACCTCCGACCTGCGCCTGAACGAGCCGCGCTTCATCAAGCTGCCCAATATCATGGCCGCCAAGAAAAAGCCGCTGGACAAGACCACGCCGGCTGAGTTGGGCGTGGACCCGGCGCCGCGTCTGAAGACGCTGAAGGTCGCCGAGCCCTCCAAGCGCAGCGCCGGCATCAAGGTGGCCAATGCCGCTGAGCTGGTCGCCAAACTGAAAACCGAAGCAAAGGTGCTGTAAGCCATGGCCATTCTCGTTATCGCTGAACACGACAACCAGAGCCTGAAAGCAGGCACCCTGAACACCGTAACCGCCGCCGCCAAGTTGGGCGAAGTGCATGTGCTGGTGGCCGGCCACAACGCCGCCGCCGCCGCCGAGGCCGCCAAGAGCGTGGCCGGCGTCGCCAAGGTGCTGCTGGCCGACGCCGCGCACTACGCGCACGGCTTGGCTGAAAACTTGGGCGCGCTGGTGTCCGGTCTGGCCAAGAGCTACAGCCATGTGCTGGCGCCTGCGTCCTCCTTCGGCAAGAACCTGCTGCCGCGCGTGGCCGCCTTGCTGGACGTGGCGCAGATCTCCGAGATCGTCGCCGTCGAATCCGCCGACACCTTCGTGCGGCCCATCTACGCCGGCAATGTGCTGGCCACCGTGCAATCCGTCGACCCGATCAAGGTCATCACCGTGCGCACCACTGCCTTCGACGCGGCGGGCCAGGGTGGTTCCGCCGCGGTGGAAACCGTGGCCGCGGCCGCCGACGCGCAGCTGTCCAGCTTTGTCGGCCAGGAGCTGACCAAGTCCGATCGTCCGGAACTGGGCTCGGCCAAGGTCATCGTTTCCGGCGGCCGCGCCTTGGGCTCCGAAGAGCAGTTCAAGGCGGTGATTGATCCGCTGGCGGACAAGCTCTCCGCCGCTGTCGGCGCTTCCCGCGCCGCGGTGGACGCCGGCTATGCGCCGAACGACTACCAGGTGGGTCAGACCGGAAAAGTAGTGGCGCCGCAGCTGTACTTCGCGGTCGGCATCTCCGGCGCGATCCAGCACCTGGCCGGCATGAAGGACTCCAAGGTGATCGTTGCCATCAACAAGGACGAGGAAGCGCCCATCTTCCAGGTGGCGGATTACGGCATCGTCGGCGACCTGTTCACCGTGGTGCCGGAGTTGATGGCCGAGTTGTCCAAATAATCCCGGATCCGCGCCGCGAGTTTCTCGACGGCGTGGACAGGGTTCGGCGTGCCGCACGGCCGTCGGAACAATAATATTCAGCCGGCAACGCCCGCGCGCAGTCATCGGCCCGATGCGGTCCGGACCCGTCGCGGCGCTTGCCGGCTTTTCCATGTCTGCAAATAGAAACCGATTGCCGGCCGAACCGGCGGTCCCAGCCATCCAAACACGAGGAGAAGGCGATGATTTATCAAGCACCGATCAAGGACATTCAATTCGCGCTCAACGAGCTGGCCGAACTGCCGGCCATCTGCGGCTTGCCCGGCTATGGCGAATGTTCGGTGGAACTGGTGGACGCCATTCTGGAAGAGGGAGCCAAGTTCGCCGAAGGCGTGCTGGCGCCGATCAACAAGCAGGGCGACCAGGGCGCGACATGGCGCGATGGCGAAGTCAGCGCCGCGCCCGGTTTCAAGGATGCCTGGCAGCAGTATGTCGAGGCCGGCTGGGTGGGGCTGCGCGCGCCGGAAGCCTATGGCGGTCAGGGCATGCCGGCCTTGGTGGCGGCCGCGGCCGAGGAGATGTGGTGCTCGGCCAATCTGGCATTTTCGCTGGCGCCGCTGCTGACCCTGGGCGCGGTCGAGGCCATCCATCACCACGCGTCGGACGGACTCAAGAGTATCTATCTGCCGCGCATGTCCAGCGGTGAATGGACCGGCACCATGAATTTGACCGAGCCGCAGGCCGGCTCCGACCTGGCACAGGTTCGCAGCAAGGCGCTGCCGCAGGCGGATGGCAGCTACCGCATCAGCGGCCAGAAAATCTTCATCACCTGGGGCGAGCACGATATGGCGGACAACATCGTCCACTTGGTGCTGGCACGGCTGCCGGACGCGCCGGCCGGGGTGAAAGGGATTTCGCTGTTCATCGTGCCCAAATTCCTAGTCAACGCCGATGGCAGCCTGGGCGCGCGCAACGATGTGCGTTGCGTGTCGCTGGAGCACAAGCTAGGCATCCACGGCAGTCCCACCGCGGTGATGAGCTTCGGCGACCAGGACGGCGCGATCGGCTATCTGGTCGGTGAAGCCAATAAAGGCTTGAACTATATGTTCACCATGATGAATCACGCGCGCTTGGGCGTGGGCATTGAAGGCATGGCGGTGTCGGAGCGCGCCTACCAGAAAGCGGTGGAATACGCGCGCGAGCGGGTGCAGAGCCGCGCAGTGGGCTCGCCCGATCCCAGCGGCGTGGCCATCATCCGCCATCCTGACGTGCGCCGCATGCTGCTGACCATGCGCGCCCAAGTGGAAGCGCAGCGGGCGCTGACCTTGTATGCGGCGGCGGCGCTGGATCGCGCCGCGCGCCACCCGGTGGCCAGCGAAGCGGCGCGCAACCAGGCATTGGTCAATTTCCTGATTCCCGTGGTCAAGGGCTGGAACACCGAGCAGGCCAATGAAATCACCAGCCTGGCGCTGCAAGTGCATGGCGGCATGGGCTATATCGAGGAAACCGGCGTCGCCCAGTATTACCGCGACGCGCGCATCACCGCGATTTACGAAGGCACCACCGGCATCCAGGCGCTGGACCTGATCGGGCGCAAGACCGCCAGCGATGGTGGCGCCACCGCGCGCGCCTTGCTGGAAGAGGCCACGGGCTGCGTGGCCAAATTGCGCGCGGCCGGGCTGGCAAGTCTGGCGGACAATCTGGATGAGGCGGTCAAGCAGGCGCGCGGCTGCGTCGATTTTATCCTGGCGACCTTCGCCGAGCAGCCGCAGCGGGCGGCCGCCGGCTCGGTGCCTTTCCTCAAGCTGATGGGCATCACCCTGGGCGGCTGGCAGATGGCTCGCGCGGCCTTGATCGCCAAGGCCAGGCTGGGTGAGGCCGAGGTGGATCAGGACTTCCTGCAGGCCAAGCTGGCCACCGCGCGTTTTTATGGCGAGCACCTGCTGCCGCAGGTGGGAGGCTTGGCCGCGGCCATCGTCGCGGGCGCGGACAGCGTGCTGGAGATGGATGAAGCCTGGTTCTGATTTTGCATAGCTAGTCAGTAAAAGCCGCACTGTGAAGTGCGGCTTTTTTATTAAATGCATTTATTTTTTGAGAAAAATATAATTTGTCTTTATGTTGATGTGGTACGGATGATGCGGTTTTTGATGGGGGCTCTCGTTGCGTTGACTAGAGTGGTTTGTTTAATTTTAAATAGTCAAGCTTTTCGGCGTGAGGTAAATGGCCAATAAAGTTTGAGTCTGCCTGAACTTATATGGTTGAGTATTTTTCATATTTAGAGGCTGTACTAATCACAGTTTTGATATTTACCTTGCCTGTTTCTGGGGCCGTTTCTTCTTTCAATAATGCTTGAGAGTGGCTAATGAAATTCCTAATGCTGCGTTCCGCTAATTTGCCTCGGGCGTGAAATTGATTTTTATTGGCGGCCCTAAGTCGAACGGCTTGTATAAGGTGTGATTGGCCGGTGTGCTTAGAACCTGTTCAAAGTCTGCTGCGCTTCGGCGATACGGCGTTGAAAACAAGCTCAAAATGCTCATGTACCACGTGTACATTCCGCTTTTTTGCTCGTTTTCGCCTTGTCTCGCCCTTGCTCGCGAGACTTTGAACAGGCTCTTAGGGCTGGGAGGCCCGGTAAATCTGGATTTGGATAGGAGAGACGGTGTTGTTGGCCATATAGAGGTATCGCTGATGTGCAGTCATTTGAGTCAGTGCTCGCACGAGTGTTGCGGATAATAGGCGTGAGTCATCACGAGGACTGCAATGCTTGAGTGCTTGTATGGCTCAAACAGGAAGCAGATGATCAATGCTTGTTGGGCAGATGAGGGGTGGGTGGGCGATCAGCGCTTTGAATATAAACCGGGAGGAGGCGATGGCGATTGCCGAAAGAATCAGCAGCGATGCTACAAGAGGGGCCAAAAGCCAGAGTGAAAGGAAGCAATGATGCCCAAATGGAGGATGAGGCTGGGCTTGTGGGCGGGATGGTTTGGCTTGTTTTTGTCGGTATTGGCTTTTGTCGCCAGCCTGATTTTTACGCCCGCGCTTATCGGAGCCCTGCTTGCCTTGCTTGGCGCGGCGGGCTCCATGTATGCGGGCGGTAAAAGAGTCGCAATATTGATCGTGTATTTTTCCTTTTCGACTATTCTTGTTAGTCCAGTATCGGGGTGGCTAATACCCCCCTGGCTGATCCTGCTGCTGCTTTTGCTTGGCATCGGCTTGTCTGTAGCGCTCTATTTTCATTACATAAAGAGTAAGTAGTCTCTACGATTCGTGGCAATATTGATGAGTCCGCAGGCTAGGCCATCAGGATTAGGGCGAGAATTTCCATTATCCTGTCCCGATTAAGGCGCGCGGACGGAATTGCGTCATGGGCATGCCATATGGCTGCCATTGCTCAATCATTGCTTGATGGCGACAAATTTAATGATGTTGAATTCGATATGCGATATAGTCATTTTTTGCGTTGACTGTATCTATTTGTCGTGCGAATAATTTGCTGCACAGAGCCTCAAACAAGCTGTTTTGGTGAACAGGCTGTCGTACGCGTTTGTCCGCCGAGCGGGCTGGCTTGGAGACCTTGAGACGAGACGCGCAGAGGCCGATAGCGCATCAGACGACGGCAATCGGTGCAGCACTGGGGTTTTTGGCGACTCTTGAGAGCGCGCTCAAAGTCTCGCGAGCAAGAGCGAGACAAGGCGTTGCGGCTGAAGAAGCATACGGTAGATGAGCATGCTGAAGATGTTTTCAACGCCCTAGCGCCGAAGCGTCGCAGACTTTGAACAGGTTCTAACAAGAGCAAGCATGCTTGGTGTGTCGTGCGGCTCCCCTTGTGGAGCTTTGCTTATCTCATATAACAGAAGCCCAAATGCATGAAGCAAGTGGTCCATTGGAGTGAAAAGGGGAAGCGGTTGGTGCCGTCGGCGGCGGCGCTGGGGCGTCTGGTCGCCGCCTTGCCCTGGCTGGCGCTGGCAGGCGCCGCCATGTGGCTGGGCACGGCCGTGGCGCCGTGGTTCGGCCCCGCCGCCAAGCAGTGGCGAGGCTTAAGCGAGCCAGCGCCGCAATCCGCCGCCGCCAAGGTGGCGATTGCGCATTGGTTTGGCGAGCCGGTGGCGCAGCAGGCGGTTGCCTTGCCGCCGGTGCGGCTGATAGGCGTGTACGCGCCGCAGGCTTCCGGCGTGCCGGGCTTCGCCGTGATCGATGACAATGGCCGCTCGGTGGCCTTGCTGCAGGGCAAGACAACGCCGGACGGCTGGGAATTGGCCCGGATCACCGCTTCCGGCGTGGTGATGCGCTCCGGCGGCAGCGAGCAGTTCGTGCCGCTGATCGAACGCGCCCCCGGTTCCGGCGGCGCTGGCGGCGTGGCTCCACCGTCCATGCCGATACCGTCCCCGGTCGCTCCTCCGTCCCAGGCTCCCGTTTCTCCTCCCGCCGTGGTTCCTGTGAATCCTGAAACCCCGCAGCAACCTGGGCTGGATTCCGCCAGCATGGTTCGCCAATAAGAAGACTGAATATATGCGTGTCCACAAACTCGTCGCCATCCTGGCCCTGGTCTACAGTTGCAATGCCGTCCTGGCCGCCGCGCCGCAGAATGACGCGGTGATGCTCAACTTCGTCAACGCCGACATCGAAACCGTGGTCAAGGCGATAGGCGAGATCACCGGCAAGAACTTCATCATCGACCCGCGGGTGAAAGGCACGGTCAACATCGTGTCCAGCAAGCCGGTGCCGCGCGCGCTGTCCTACCAAATCTTGTTGTCATCGCTGCGCTTGCAGGGCTTTTCCGCGGTGGAGGGCGGCGGCGTGGTCAAGATCGTGCCGGAGGCCGACGCCAAGCTGCACGCCAAGGCCAGCAAGGGCATTCCACGCGGCGACGGCGACCGCCTGATCACCAAGGTGTTCACGCTCAAATACGGCAACGCCAATCAGTTGGTGCCGGTGATCCGGCCCATCGTGTCGCCCAACAACACCATTGCCGCCTACCCGCAGTCCAATGCGCTGATCGTTACCGACTACGCCGACAATATCCAGCGCATCGAGTCCATCATTGATTCGATCGAAAGCGCCGCCGCTGGCGATACCGTGGTGATACCGGTGTTGTTCGGCTCCGCGGTGGAGTTGGCCGGCAGCCTGAACAAGCTGCTGCAGGACAGCGGCGCTGGCGCCGACGGCGGCAAGACCACCATTATTCCCGACGCGCGCGCCAATGTGCTGATGGTGCGCGCCGATACCCCCGGCAAGATAGGCAAGGTCAAAAGCCTGCTCAAGCTGCTGGATCAGCCCAGTCAGGCCGGCGCCAATGTGCGCGTGGTCTATTTGAAGAACGCCGAGGCAGGCAAGGTGGCGCAGACGCTGCGCGCCTTGATGACCGGCGACGCCGGCCCGCTGCAGGGGCGCACCGCGGTGTCGACCAATGGCGGCTCCAGTTCCAGCTTGTTGAACCAGAGCAGCTCGAGCAGTGGCTCCAGCGCTTCGTCCGCGTCTTCGTCCAGCGCCGCGCAGGCGGCCAGCCCGGTGGGCGGCGACAGCGCGGCCAGCGGCAGCAGCGGCGCCGGCGGCGGCGGCGGCTCCATGATCCAGGCCGATCCCACCAATAACGCGCTAATCCTGAACGTGCCGGACGCGATGTACCAGAATCTGCGCAATGTCATCGACCTGCTCGACAAACGCCGAGCCCAAGTGCTGGTGGAGGCGCTGGTGGTGGAGGTGGCCGCGCAGCGGGCGATGGAGCTGGGCGTGCAATGGCAGGCGCTGGGCGCGCTCAATGGCAACGGCGCCGGCGTGTTCGGCGGCACCAACTTCCCAGGCAACAGCGGCCCCGGCATCATCGGCTTGTCCGGCGGCGCGCTGGCCGGCGGCACCGCCGCCACGCCGTTGGGCACCCTGGCCGGCTCCGGTGGCCTGAACGTGGGCTGGGTCAAGGGCACGGTCAATATTCCCGGCATCGGCACCGTGCTGAACATGGGTGCGCTGGCCAAGGCGATGGAAACCGAGGTGGGCGGCAATGTCCTGTCCAGCCCGTCCTTGATGGCGATGGACAATGAGAAGGCCAAAATCCAGATCGGCCAGGAAGTGCCCATCCTGACTGGCCAGTACAGCAATACCGGCGGCAGCAGCGGCGGCGCGGTCAATCCCTTCCAGACCTATGACCGCAAGACCATAGGCTTCAACCTGGAAATCACGCCGCAGATTTCCGAAGGCGGTTCCATCCGCATGAAGATTCTGCAGGAAGCGTCCACCATCGTGCCGGGCACCGAGAAGAACCCGCAAGGGCCGACCACCAACAAACGCCTGATCGAGACCATCGCCAATGTCGACGACAGCGGCATCATCGCCATCGGCGGCCTGCTGCAGGAAACGGTGAGCGACAATGAGAGCAAGGTGCCGCTGCTGGGCGACATCCCGTGGCTGGGCGCTTTGTTCCGCTACAGCAACAAGCAGCGCAACAAGACCAATCTGATGATCTTCATCAAGCCCACCATCATTCGCGATGATCTGGGCGCGCGTTCCATCGCCACCGATCGTTACAACTACATCATCGGCGAGGGCCAAAAGGTCGAGAAGGAAAAGCTGCAGATGAACCTGGATTCGGCGCTGAAATCGCTGCCGGAGGGCGGCATCCGCTCCACGCTGGAGCAGAGCCTGAAGGCGCAGCCGAAATGAACAAGCCCAAGCTGTCGCCGACGCTGGCCTTTCCGTTCGCGCGCGCCAACGGCGTGATCCTGCTGGACGGGGAGAGCGGCCGCCATCTGCTGCTGCGCGAGGACTGCCGGCCCGAGGCCTGGGCCGAAGTGTTGCGTCTGCACGGCCAGGGCTTGTCCGGCATCGAGACGCTGGAAGCGGCGCTGTTCGACAAGCGCCTGTCCGAGCACTACGCCAACCGCGACGGCGCGGCGGCCGAGGTGGTGGACGATATCGGCCAGGACCTGGACCTGACCCAGATGGTGGAGTCCTTGCCGACGGTGGAGGATTTGCTGGAAAGCGAGGGCGACGCGCCCATCATCCGCATGATCAACGCCTTGCTGACCCAGGCGCTGCGCGACGGCGCCTCCGACATCCACATCGAGGCCTTCGAAGACCGCTCGGTGGTGCGCTTCCGCCTGGACGGCTCGCTGCGCGACGTGGTCAGCCCGCATCGCGCCTTGCACGCGGCCATGGTGTCGCGGATCAAGATCATGGCCAATCTCGACATCGCGGAAAAACGCATTCCGCAGGACGGCCGTATCTCGCTGCGCCTGGGCGGCCGCCCAGTGGATGTGCGGGTGTCCACCCTGCCCACCAGCCATGGCGAGCGCGTGGTGCTGCGCCTGCTGGACAAGGAAAACGCTCGTCTCGACCTGGCCACGCTGGGCATGGCGGCGGACACGCTGCAGGCGGTGGACAAGGTGATCCGCCAGCCGCACGGCATTCTGCTGGTCACCGGCCCCACCGGCTCGGGCAAGACCACCACCTTGTACGCGGCGCTGTCCCGCCTGGACGCCCAGCACACCAATATCATGACGGTGGAAGACCCGGTGGAGTATCACCTGGACGGCGTGGGTCAGACCCAGGTCAATCCGCGCATCGACATGAGTTTCGCCAAGGCGCTGCGCGCGATTCTGCGTCAGGATCCTGACGTGGTGATGATAGGCGAGATCCGCGACCTGGAAACCGCGCAGATCGCGGTGCAGGCCTCGCTGACCGGTCACCTGGTGCTGGCCACGCTGCACACCAACGACGCCGCCTCGGCGGTGACGCGCTTGGTGGACATGGGCGTCGAACCCTTCCTGCTGGCGTCCAGCCTGCTGGGGGTGATGGCGCAGCGCCTGGTGCGCAGGTTGTGCCCGCAGTGCAAGGCGCCACATCCGGTGCCGCTGGAAGGTTCGGCGGATACCCCGCATTACCGGCCGGTGGGCTGCCCGGTCTGCGGCCATTCTGGCTACAAGGGGCGCTACGGCGTCTATGAGCTGCTGCTGGTCGACGATGCGCTGCAGCGCCTGATCCACGACCGCGCCTCGGAACAGAAAATGCGCGATCACGCCGCCCGCCATGGCATGCGCTCGCTGCGCGACGACGGCCTGCGCTGGGTCAAGGCCGGCGAGACCTCGCTGGAAGAAATCATGCGGGTGACGAGAAGCTGATGGCCGCCTTCCGTTTCACCGCGCTCAATCCCGCCGGCAAGGAGCAGAAAGGCCTGCTCGAGGCCGATTCCGCGCGCGCCGCGCGCAGCCAGCTACGTGAGCGCGGCCTGCTGCCGGTGGAGGTGGAAAGCGTCAACGCCAAGAGCGGCGACGCCGGCAGCATCGCCTTGCGCCGCGGCCTGCCGCGCGCGGAGCTGGTGATGATCACCGAACAGCTGTCCACCTTGCTCAACGCCGGCCTGCCGCTGGAAAAGGCGCTGACCGCGGTGACCGAGCAGTGCGAGCATCCGCGCAGCCGCACCGTGCTGGCAGCCTTGCGCAGCGACATCCTGGAAGGCAAGAGCTTCGCCCAGGCGCTGGCCGCCGCGCCCGGCGTGTTTTTCCCGCTGTATCGCTCGCTGGTGCAGGCCGGCGAACAGTCCGGCCATCTCGACACCGTGATGGCGCGCTTGGCCGAATACCTGGACAAGCGCCAGAACACCCAGCAGAAAGTGATGCTGGCGATGGCCTATCCGGCGGTGGTCACCGTGGTGGCCATCCTGGTGGTGGCCGGCCTGATGAGCTATGTGGTGCCGCAGGTGGTCAGCGTGTTCGCCCAGACCAAGCAGACCTTGCCCTTCCTGACCCGGGCGCTGGTGGCCGCCAGCGATTTTCTGCGCCAGTGGGGCGTCGCGCTGCTGGTCGGCATCGTCGCCGCGCTGTTCCTGACCGTGCGCGCTCTGCGCGCGCCGGCGCTGAAGCGGCGCTTCCATGCCCGGCTGCTGAAACTGCCGGTGTTCGGCCGGCTGCTGCGCGCGCTCAACACCGCGCGCATGGCCAGTACCCTGTCCATCCTGGTGGGCAGCGGCGTGCCGCTGCTGACCGCGCTGGAAACGGCGCGCGGGCTGATGACGCTGCTGCCGATGCAGGACGCGGTCAGCGAGGCGATGGCCAAGGTGCGCGAGGGCGTGGCGTTGTCGCGCGCGCTGCACGCCACCCGCCAATTCCCGCCGGTGCTGATTCATCTGATCGGCAGCGGCGAATCCAGCGGCACGCTGGCCCATATGCTGGACCGCGCCGCCCAGCAGCAGGAGCAGGAAGTCGAGCGCAAGCTCGCCACCTTCACCACGCTGATGGAGCCGCTGCTGATCCTGTTCATGGGCGGCATGGTCTTGTTGATCGTGCTGGCCATCATGATGCCCATCATCGACATGAACCAGATGGTGCATTGATTTTTTGCGGAAAGAAGCACGGCAATGTCTCACAAGGCGGTTTTGCAGCAATGGGTGTTGGAAGCGTTGGCCGCGCACGGCGGCAAGGCGGAGCGGCTGACGGTGGCCAAGCATATCTGGCACGCGCATCAGCGCGAGCTGGAAGGCACCGAATTGTTTTACACCTGGCAGTACGATATGAGCTGGGCGGCGGCGGAGCTGAGAAAGCTCGGCCAATTGAAGCCGGCCAATGCCGGCCCGTCCGGCGTGTGGGCGCTGTCCGGCGACGGCCCCTCGCTGTTTTAACCCTGAACATATGGCAGTAGGAGCAGATATGCGACACCTTTCCCAAGCGGCCCAACGCGGCTTCACCCTGATCGAAATCATGGTCGTGATCGTGATCCTCGGCGTGCTGGCGGCACTGGTGGTGCCCAAGGTGATGAGCCGCCCGGACGAGGCGCGCGCCGTCGCCGCCAAGCAGGACTTGGGCGCCTTGAGCCAGGCCCTGAAGCTGTACCGCCTGGACAACGGCCGCTATCCCAGTAGCGACCAGGGCCTGCAGGCGCTGGTGCAGAAACCGAGCTCGGCGCCGGAACCGAAAAACTGGAAACCGGGTGGTTATCTGGAGCGCCTGCCCAAGGACCCGTGGGGCAATCCCTACCAGTACGCGAATCCGGGCACCCACGGCGAGATCGACATCTGGAGCTTCGGCGCCGACGGCGAGCCGGGCGGCGAGGGCGTGGACGCCGATATCGGCAACTGGGACGTAGTCAAGTAAGGTTGGCTCGCCGATGACTTCCTCCGTGCCGGAGCGCGGCTTCACCCTGATAGAAGTGATGGTGGTGATGCTGATCATCGGGGTGCTGGCCACCACGGTGACGCTGAGCATGCGGCCGGACACCCATCGCCAGGCCTCGGACGAGGCCTATCGGCTGGCACGGGTGCTGGAACAGGCGGCGGACGCCGCCGAAATGGGCGATCCGCTGGCGTTGGTGGCCGACGCCAAGGGCTACGGCTTTCGCCGTCGCGGCGACAACGGCGACTGGGGTGGCGCCAACGACGAACTGTTGGCCGACCGCTTGTGGCCGGAAGGCATCCATGGCGGGGCCCTGCTGCTGGACGGCCAGCCCTGGCCGGTGGGTCGGCCGCTGCCGCTGTGGCAGGACGGCCGCGCCAACGCGCTGGCGCTGGAAATCAAGACCGACACTCGCCGGCTGGCGGTGACACTGTCGCCGTTGGGACGCAGCCAGGTGGACGAAGGCCAATGAGACGCGCGCGCGGGTTTACGCTGTTTGAGGTACTGGTGGCGCTGGCCATCATCGCCGTGGCCTTGGGCGCGCTGCTGCGCGCCACCGGCTTGGCCGCCGACAATGGCGAAGGCATGAAGCGCCGGATGCAGGCGGCCTGGGAAGCGCAGAACATGATCGCGCTGATGCAGGCGCGCCGGGAATGGCCGGAAGTGGGCGAGCAGGCGGGAGAGCTGGAAGACGATGGTGCGCGCTGGCGTTGGCAGCGTGTGATCAGCCAGACTCCGAACCCCAATTTCCGCAAAGTGGTGGTACGGGTGCTGGCCCAGAGCGACAGCCGTTACGTGCTGGCCGAGATGACCGGTTATCTGCGCATGAACGCCGGAGGCGGCTCGTGATGCGCGGCCGGCAGGACGGGATGACCTTGATCGAGATCCTGGTGGCGATGAGCTTGCTCGCCATCCTGTCGGTGCTCGGCTACAAGGCCTTCGGCTCCTTGCTGATTTCGCGCGAACGCCTGATGCAGACCAGCCAGCAATGGGTGGACGCGGCGCGCGCGTTCCGGCGGCTGGAAGGCGATCTGAGCGGCCAGGTACCGGCGCCGACGCAAGGGCAGGGGCCGAGCTTGGGCGGCAGCCAACTGTTGCTGCAAAGCGACGGCGACGGCCAGACGCTGACCTTGCAGAATTTTTCCGCTCGCTATCCCGGCGGCGAGGAGCGCATCAGCTACCGCGCCGGCGCGCAAGGGCTCAGTTGGGCCGCCGGCGACGCCCAGGGCGCGGCGCCGACCGCGTACACGCTGCTGGGCAAGGATGCCGCGGTGCGTTGGCGCGTGCTGCTGGACGACGGCAATTGGCTGGACAACTGGCCGCCGCGCGAGGCCAGCCCCTCGCGCAGCCCGCGCGCGCTGGAAATGCGCATCCGCATGCCGGGCAATGAATGGGCGAAACGGATATGGGCATTGCCATGAAGTCGGGGCCGCGCGGGAAGCAACAAGGCATGGCGGTGATCATGGCCTTGTTGATCGTGGCGCTGGCCACCACCGCCGCCTCGCTGGTGTTGTGGCAGCAAGGCCTGTGGTGGCATCAGCTCGACAACGACCGCAATCGCGCCCAGCTGCGGCTGGTGGCCGACGCCGGTCTGGGCTGGGCGATGGAAATCCTGCGCTTCAACAACGGCGCGGCCGGCAACGGCGTGGTGGCCTTGTCCCAGCTGTGGGCGCAGCCGCTGCCGCAGACCGAGGCCCAGGGCGTGACCGTGGCCGGGCAGTTGAGCGATCTGCAAGGGCGCTTCAATCTGAATTCGCTGGTGCAGAACGGCCAGCCCAATGCGCGGCAGCTGGTGTTCTACAAGCGGCTGCTGACCACGCTGGGCCTGCCCACCCGTTTGTCCGATCCGCTGGTCAAGCAGTTGCGCGGCGGCAAGGACCAGGACGAGGCCAGCCAGCCCGCAGGCGAAAGCCGGCTGCCGGAGCCGGGCGCGGCGGCGCCGGGCCATCCGCTGCTGCGAGTGGAAATGCTGCGCTGGGTGCCGGGCTATACCCCGGAGGTGTTGGACAAGCTGCTGCCGCATGTTGCGGCGCTGCCGGCGGAAGTCAGTCAGATCAATATCAACACCGCCACGCCGGCGGTGATGAAAACGCTGTTGCCGGGGGTCGGCGACGGCAATCTGCTGGTGCTGCTCAACCAGCGCAAGGTCAATTATTACAAGGACGCCAATGATTTCAAGGCGCGGCTGCCGGCGCCCGGCATCATCGCCGACACCGATATCGCGGCGGCCTCGAATTATTTCATGCTGGACAGCTCGGCGCGGCTGGAACGCGCGCGCCTGGACATGCGGGCGCTGATCTACAGCAATATGAACGTGGTGAAGGCGCTGTGGCGGCAAGACGGCGCCGGGCGGCCGCAGCCGGCCAGGGGAAACGGAAACCAGAATGACAACGCTTAGATTGTATTTGCGGGCTGGCTGGCCCGATAGCGAGCCGGGCCTGCCCTGGGCCTTGCTGGGCGCGCGTGGCGAAGTCAGCGCCCAGGGCGACGGCGCGCCGGCCGGATGGCCGCGCGCCGACCGCTGCGAGCTGATCCTGCCGGCCGGTCGCACCCTGTTCACCCAGGCGCGGCTGCCGGACGCGGTCAAGCAGCCGACGGCGGCGGTGCTGGGCTTCGCGCTGGAAGAAGGGCTGATCAACGATCCGGCCGCCAATCTCTACGCCGTCGGCGCGGTCTTGCCGGATGGCCGCCGCGCGGTGGCGGTGACGGAAGCCTTCCCGGTGCGGCGCGCGGTGGCCATGCTCAAGAGCGCCGGGCGCTTGTGCGATCGCATCCTGCCGGAGGAAAGTCTGCTGCCGCTGCCGGCGCGCGATGGCTGGAGCGTGGCGCGCGGCGCCGACGGCTGGCTGTTGCGGCTGAGCGCGGCGCGCGCCATCCGCCTGCCGTATTGCGGCGAGTTGGCCGAGCAACTGCTGTTCGCTCGGCTGGCGGCGGAGTGGCCGCCAGCCAGCCTGAGCGTGTGCGGCGCCGACGCCGCCCTGGTCGGCGCGCGCCTGCCGGCATGGCAGGGCGAACCCAGGCTATTGGCCGCCCATGATTGGCGCAGCGGCCAGGCACAGCAAGCGTTTGACTTCGCCAACGGCGATTTGGCGGCCAATCGCCGCTGGCGCGACTGGGGACCGGCGCTGCGGCGCAGCGGCTTGGCGCTGGGTGGCCTGCTGGCGGCGCAGCTGGCGCTGACCCTGGGCCAGGCCGGCTGGTACGCCTGGCAGAAACAAAGCTTGTCGGCGGACATCCGCGCCGCCGCCAAGCCCTGGATCGGCGGTCAGGCGATGCCGGGCAGCAGCGCGTTGGCGATGACGCGCGCGGTGGACAAATTGCGGCTGAGCCACGGCCTGCCGGCGCGCGACGACGCCTTGGAACTGATGGGCGCGCTGGCCGCGCTCAGCGGCCGCGAACTGCAAACCCGTTCGCTCAGCTATGACAGCGGCCGGCTCAAGCTGCAGGTGGCGGAAGTGCCGGCGGACACGCTGCAGCGCTGGCGCAGCCAATTGGCCGCCCAGCAGATCCGCCTGGACGTGGCCACCACCCAACAGGGCACCAAAGAACTCAGCCTGTCGCGAGAACCTTGAAATGAAGCAATACCGTGAACAATTCGCCGTCTACTGGCGGCAGCGCAGCCGCCGCGAACAAGGGCTGCTGGCGGCAATGGCGCTGGTGCTCGGCGTCGGCCTGCTCTACGCCGCGGTGTGGGAGCCTGCGGCCAAATCGGTGGAGCGCAACCGCGCCGCTGTCGGGCGCTTGCAAGCCGAACTGAGCTATGTGGGGTCCCTGGCGCGCGAAGCCGAGCAACTGAAGCGGCAGCCGGCGCAGGCGGCCTTGCCGGCCAAGGAATTGATGCCGGTGATCCGACAGGTGGCGCAAAGCCAGGGATTGAACGAGGCCGGCTGGCGGCTGAGTCCGGAGGGCGAGTCCGGCGTGGCGCTGGAAGGCGTGCTGGCCTTCGATGCCTGGGTCAAGCTGGCCGGCGTGTTGGCGGCTCAGCACCAGGTGCGTGTGCTCAGCGTGCAGACCGAGGCGCAGCCCATGCCGGGGCAGGTGCATATCAAGGCCTTGTTCGGCCATGCGGGAGGCGGCGCATGAAACGGAAGATACTGATGGGCGCGCTACTGAGCGTCTTGTTCCTGGCCGGCCTGATCGCCGCGCTGCCGGCTAGCTTGCTGTCGCTGCCCTTGCTGCGCGCCACCGGCGAGCGCTGGCAGTTCAGCGGCGCGCAAGGCACGGTGTGGCAGGGCAAGACGCAGTTGGTCTATGTCGGCGACAAGGGAGAAGTGCTGCCGATGAGCCGGATAGGCTGGCATTTCCAGCCCAAGGCCTTGCTGTCGGGACGGGCGATCTGGTTGCTGGAGAGCGACGGCCAGGACGGCAAGCTGGAGTGGGGCTGGGGCGGCGTGGAAGTGAACGGCGTCAACCTGACCTTGCCGGTGGCGGCGCTGGCGAATCTGTCCAAGACCTGGCAGGCGGCGCGCCTTGGCGGGGATCTGCAGGTCAAGATCGGGCAGTTCAGCCGCAAGGGCGGTCAATTGAACGGCAATCTGCATGTCAGCTGGCTGGGCGCGGCCTCGCCCTTGAGTCCGTTGTCGCCGTTTGGTTCCTATCAATTGGAAGTCAACGGCGCCGGCGCCGGGGTGAGTTTGAACGTGACGACGCTGGACGGACCGTTGAATCTGAGCGGCCAGGGGCAGTGGCAGCCGGGCGCCGCGTTCGCGCTGGCCGGCAGCGCCGACAGCCCGCCGGAAAAATACGACGCCTTGAAGCCGCTGATGCTGATGCTGGGCAAGCCGAGCGGGCCGAACAGCGTGCAGTGGCAAATCCATCCAGGCGTCTGAGCGCCGCTCATTTGTCATGTCATCGAATTTTCTTGTGATTTTTTCTTCACGGCGGTACTATAGAAAGGTTTAACCAAACGGGACTGATGCGCCAGGCATCGAGTCCCGTTCTTCACATAAAGCAATTCGAAAACTTAGGGTAGGGACAGATCCCATCTGTCGCGGCGGAGGCCTTGCGCGAGCGAGGCGGCCGGGCCGGCGGACGGGGTCAAACAAAAACCGGCGCAGCCGGTTTTTCCTTACCCGCCGCAAACGCAATAGGAGCAGCTTGTGTCAACCGTACCCGCAATCCTTGTCTTGGCCGATGGCACCGTGTTCAAGGGCAGTGCTATCGGGGCCGCCGGACATACGGTGGGCGAGGTGGTTTTCAATACCGCCATCACCGGCTATCAGGAGATTTTGACCGACCCCTCCTATACCAAACAGATCGTCACCCTGACTTATCCCCATATCGGCAACGTCGGCGCGAATTCGGAAGACACCGAATCTCGCGCCGTTTTTGCATCCGGCCTGATCATTCGCGATCTGCCGCTGCTGCACAGCAACTTCCGCGCCGAAGACTCCTTGTCCGCTTATCTGAAGCGACACAATGTCGTCGCCATCGCCGACATCGACACCCGCCGCCTGACCCGCATCCTGCGCGAGAAGGGGGCCCAGGCCGGCTGCGTGATGGCCGGGGACATCGATGAGGCGCGCGCGCTGGAACTGGCGCGCGGTTTCGGCTCCATGGCCGGCCAGGATCTGGCCCAAGTGGTCAGCTGCGACAAGCCTTACGCCTGGACCGAGCGCGAGTGGAAGCTGGGCGCCGGCTATCAGGTGCAGGCGTCCACTCGTTTCCACGTGGTTGCCTATGACTTCGGCGTCAAGCACAACATCCTGCGCATGCTGGCCGAGCGCGGCTGTCAGCTGACCGTGGTGCCGGCCAAGGCTCCGGCCGCCGATGTGCTGGCGCTGAATCCGCACGGCGTGTTCCTGTCCAACGGTCCCGGCGATCCGGAACCGTGTGATTACGCCATCGCCGCCATTCGCGACATCCTGGACGCCAAGCTGCCGGTGTTCGGCATCTGCCTGGGTCATCAACTGCTGGGCCTGGCCAGCGGCGGCAAGACGTCCAAGATGAAGTTCGGCCACCACGGCGCCAACCACCCGGTGCAAGATCTGGACAGCGGCCGGGTGATGATCACCAGCCAGAACCACGGTTTCCAGGTGGATGAAACCAGCTTGCCGGCCAATGTGCGCGTCACTCATCGCTCGCTGTTCGACGGCACGGTGCAGGGCATCGCGCTGACCGACCGTCCGGCCTTCTCCTTCCAGGGCCATCCGGAAGCCAGTCCGGGTCCGGAAGACGTCGCCTATCTGTTCGACCGCTTCATCGCCTCGATGGCGGAACGCGTTTAAGCGGGGAGCGGGGACATGCTGGGGATTACCGATCTCACCACCTATCTGCTGGGCGCCATCGTCATCGTGCTGCTGCCGGGGCCCAACTCCATGTATGTGCTGTCGGTGGCGGCGCAGCGCGGCACTCGCGCCGGCTTTGCCGGCGCCGGCGGCATCATCATCGGCGACTTCATCCTGATGACGCTGGCGGCCACCGGCGCGGCCGGCCTGCTGAAGGCCAATCCGGCGCTGTTCGCCGTGGTCAAGTATCTGGGCGGCGGCTACCTGGCCTGGCTGGGCTTCAATATGCTGCGCGGCGCGCTGACGGCCTGGCGCCGCGCCGCCCGCGGCGAAGCCGCCGAGGCCAAGTCGGTGCTGGTGGGAGAGGAAAATCCCTTCGTCAAGGCCTTGCTGATCAGCCTGATGAATCCGAAGGCCATCCTGTTTTTCGTGTCCTTCTTCGTCCAGTTCGTCGATCCCGCCTACCCGCATCCGGCGCTGACCTTCGTCGCGCTGGGGCTGATCGTGGAAGTGTGCAGCACGCTGTACCTGACCGCGCTGATCGTCGCCGGCCACCGGCTGGCCCAGGCCTTCCGCCGCCGCCGCAGGCTGAGCGCGGCGCTGGGCGGCTCGGTGGGCGCGCTGTTCGTCGGCTTCGGCGCCAAGCTGGCGGCGGCCAGCCTGTAAGACCAAGATTTAATATTCGCCAAGAAGCCGCCGGGCGTCCCAGGCGCCCGGGCTTCGCGGCAAACAAAATGCAATCATAAAGAGTAGAACCATGCCAAAGCGTAGCGACCTCAAAAGCATTCTGATCATCGGAGCCGGCCCCATCGTCATCGGCCAGGCCTGCGAATTCGACTACTCCGGCGCGCAAGCGTGCAAGGCCCTGCGCGAAGAGGGCTACAAAGTCATCCTGGTGAACTCCAACCCGGCCACCATCATGACCGACCCGGACATGGCCGATGTCACCTACATCGAGCCCATCACCTGGAAGGTGGTGGAAAAGATCATCGCCAAGGAGCGTCCGGACGCCATCCTGCCGACCATGGGCGGGCAGACCGCGCTCAACTGCGCGCTGGACCTGGCCAAGAACGGGGTGCTGGAAAAATACAAGGTGGAGCTGATCGGCGCCACCGAGGACGCGATCGACAAGGCCGAGGACCGCGGCCGCTTCAAGGAGGCGATGGCCAAGATCGGCCTGTCCTGCCCGCTGTCCTTCGTCTGCCACACCATGGAAGCGTCGCTGGAAGCGCAGGCCAAGGTGGGCTTCCCGACGCTGATCCGCCCGTCCTTCACCATGGGCGGCTCCGGCGGCGGCATCGCCTACAACCGCGAAGAATTCCTGGCCATCTGCGAGCGCGGCTTCGAAGCCTCGCCCACCCATGAGCTGCTGATCGAACAATCGGTGCTGGGCTGGAAAGAGTACGAGATGGAGGTGGTGCGCGACAAGAACGACAACTGCATCATCATCTGCTCGATCGAGAACTTCGATCCGATGGGCGTGCACACCGGCGACTCCATCACCGTGGCGCCGGCGCAGACGCTGACCGACAAGGAATACCAGATCATGCGCAACGCCAGCCTGGCGGTGCTGCGCGAGATCGGCGTGGACACCGGCGGCTCCAATGTGCAGTTCGCCACCAATCCGGCCACCGGCGAGATGATCGTCATCGAAATGAACCCGCGCGTCAGCCGCTCCTCGGCGCTGGCGTCCAAGGCCACCGGTTTCCCCATCGCCAAGATCGCCGCCAAGCTGGCGGTGGGTTTCACGCTGGATGAGTTGAAGAACGACATCACCGGCGGCGCGACCCCGGCCTCCTTCGAGCCGTCCATCGACTACGTGGTCACCAAGATCCCGCGTTTCGCCTTCGAGAAATTCCCGCAGGCCGACGACCGTCTGACCACCCAGATGAAATCGGTGGGCGAAGTGATGGCGATGGGCCGCACCTTGCAGGAATCGATGCAGAAAGCGCTGCGCGGCCTGGAAACCGGCCTGGCCGGCTTCGATCCGGTGACCAGCGACGAAGCGGCGATCCGCCACGAACTGGGCACGCCGGGACCGGAGCGCATCCTGTACGTGGCCGACGCCTTCCGCATCGGCATGAGCCGCGACGACATCCACGCGGTCAGCAAGATCGACCCCTGGTTCCTGGCTCAGATCGAAGACCTGATCGGCGAAGAACAAGCGCTGGCCGGCCGCAAGGTGGAAGAACTGGACTACGCCGAATTGCGTCGCCTGAAGCGCAAGGGCTTCTCCGACCGCCGTCTGGGCGAACTGTTGGGCTCGGACCAGGCCGCGGTGCGCGCCAAGCGCTGGAGCTTGAACCTGCACCCGGTGTACAAGCGCGTCGACACCTGCGCCGCCGAGTTCGCCACCAATACCGCCTATATGTACTCGAGCTATGAGGAAGAGTGCGAATCCAATCCGTCCGACCGCAAGAAGGTGATGGTGCTGGGCGGCGGGCCCAACCGCATCGGCCAGGGCATCGAGTTCGACTACTGCTGCGTGCACGCGGCGCTGGCGTTGCGTGAATCCGGCTTCGAGACCATCATGGTCAACTGCAACCCGGAAACCGTGTCCACCGACTACGACACCTCGGACCGTCTGTATTTCGAGCCGCTGACGCTGGAAGACGTGCTGGAAATCTGCCGCATCGAAAAACCGTTCGGCGTCATCGTCCAGTACGGCGGCCAGACTCCGCTGAAACTGGCGCGCGCGCTGGAAGCCAACGGCGTGCCCATCATCGGCACCACGCCGGACATGATAGACGCCGCCGAGGACCGCGAGCGCTTCCAGAAGCTGCTGAACGAGCTGGGCCTGAAGCAGCCGCCCAACCGCACCGCGCGCGCGCCGGCCGAAGCGATGAAGCTGGCCGAGGAAATCGGTTACCCGCTGGTGGTGCGCCCGTCCTACGTGCTGGGCGGCCGCGCGATGGAAATCGTCCATGAGCCGGCCGACCTGGAACGCTATATGCGCGAGGCGGTGAAGGTGTCCAACGACAGCCCGGTGCTGCTGGACCGCTTCCTCAATGATGCGATCGAAGTCGATGTCGATTGCGTGTCCGACGGCGACAGCGTGGTGATCGGCGGCATCATGCAGCACGTGGAGCAGGCCGGCGTCCACTCCGGCGACTCCGCTTGCTCGCTGCCGCCCTACAGCCTGTTCCCGGCGGTGCAGGACGAAATCCGCCGCCAGACCGTGGCCATGGCCCGCGCGCTGAACGTGGTCGGCCTGATGAATGTACAGTTCGCCATCCAGGGCGACACCATCTACGTGCTGGAGGTGAATCCGCGCGCCAGCCGCACCGTGCCCTTTGTCTCCAAAGTGACTTCCGCGCCGCTGGCCAAGATCGCCGCGCGCGCGATGGCCGGCATCGGTCTCGTCGAGCAAGGCTTCACCAAGGAAGTGATCCCGCCGTTCTACGCGGTGAAGGAAGCGGTCTTCCCCTTCATCAAGTTCCCCGGCGTCGACACCATCCTGGGGCCGGAAATGAAGTCCACCGGCGAAGTGATGGGCGTGGGCAAGACCTTCGCCGAAGCCTACGTCAAGGGCCAGCTGGGCGCCGGCGACCGCCTGCCCAAGACCGGCAAGGTGTTCCTGTCGGTGCGCGACAGCGACAAGAACGGCGCGGTGGAAGTGGCGCGCGAACTGCAGCGCCTGGGCTTCGGCGTCTGCGCGACGCGCGGCACCGCCAAGCACTTGTCCGCCGCCGGCATCGTGGTGCAGGTGGTCAACAAGGTCAATGAAGGCCGTCCGCACATCGTCGACATGATCAAGAACTCGGAAATCGATCTGCTGATCAATACCGTGGACGAGAAGCGCCAGGCGATTCAGGACAGCCACTCCATCCGCCGCTCGGCCTTGCAGGCGCGGATTCCGCAATACACCACCCTGGCCGGCGCCAAGGCGGTGTGCGTGGGCATGGCCCACGCCGAGGAGTTCGACGTCTACAGCGTGCAAGAGCTGCACAGCCAGATCCAGGGTTGAGACTGACGGCGGCTTAGTCCGTGGGGGCTTGGAAGCGGGAGCGGTTTGCCGTTACAATCCCCCCATAACCCGCTACTTCAAGCCGCCGTCCAGTACGGCGGCTTGTGCTTTTGATGAAGGCGGAGTGCCGCCTCTGGAGAGAATTCTGAAATGATCAAAGTCCCGTTGACCGTGCGCGGTGCCGAACTTCTGAAAGAAGAGCTGCAACGCCTCAAGAGCGTGGAACGTCCGTCGGTGATCGAGGCGATTGCCGAAGCCCGCTCGCATGGCGACTTGTCCGAGAACGCCGAATACGACGCGGCCAAGGAACGCCAGGGCTTTGTCGAAGGCCGCATCGCGGAACTGGAAGGCAAGATTTCCAATGCGCTGATCGTGAACCCGGCCGAGCTGGATGCCGATGGCCGCGTGGTGTTCGGCGCCACCGTCGAACTGATGGATCTGGAGAGCGAGGAAAACGTCACCTACCAGATCGTCGGCGACGACGAAGCCGACATCAAGGTGTGCAAGGTATCGGTGAACTCCCCGATCGCGCGCGCGCTGATCGGCAAGGAAGCCGGCGACGTGGCCGAAGTGGTGGCTCCGGGCGGCATCCGCGAATACGAAGTGCTCGACGTCAAATACATCTGATGGCGGCGGGGCGCGGGCCTAGGCCTGGCGCTCGGCGCGGCGCGGGAGAGGACTGAGACATGGATGGATTGCGTTCCATCGCCAAGACCTTCTGGATTGGCGGCTTGTGGGTGATAGGCATCATCGTGGCGCCGGTGCTGTTCGCCATGCTGGACCGGGTCACCGCCGGCATGGTGGCCGGCAAGCTGTTCGCCAGCATCGCCTGGGTGGGGTTGGTGTGCGGGGTGATCCTGCTGGTCGACCATATCCGCCGCAACGGCGCGGCCGGGGTCAAGGAAAGCGGCTTCTGGCTGGTGATGGGCATGCTGGCCTGCACGCTGATCAATCACTTCGCCGTTACCCCCATCATCGCCAATCTCAAGGCGCAGATGAATCATGCGGCCGAAGGCCTGTTCGGCGGCGGCTTCGCCACCTGGCACGCGATTTCCAGCCTGATCTATCTGGTGCAGAGCCTGATGGGCTTGGTCTACGTCTGGCGCAACGATTAAGCTACGGCTCGCCGTAGCGCTCCCTTGGGAGCGGACAAAACAAAAGCGGTGGCATGCCACCGCTTTTCTACGAAGCGCGATCGCCGCGAGCGGCGTTCAGCCCTTCAGCGCTTGCTTGTTCTTGGGCAGAACGATGCGTTCCTTATCGCTGGGGCGCCACAGCACCAGCAGCTTGCCGATATGCTGAACCGGGGCGGCGCCCAGGTCTTCGCAGATCTGCTCGAACATGGCGACGCGCGCTTCGCGGTCGTCGCCCAGCACGCGGACCTTGATCAGTTCGTGCGCGTCCAGATTGATGGCGATTTCGCGGATCACCGCGTCGGTCAGGCCGTTATTGCCTATCATCACCACCGGGTTGAGGCCGTGCGCCAGTCCCTGCAAATGTTTGCGCTGGAACGGCTTGAGTTCAATTTTCATGGAAATACGGATTTACAAAGCAAAAGCGGATTCTACTCGAATTTGCGCGCTTTCCCAAAGTCCGCGCCTAAAATAACTGAAAAACAACAGGATAGCGCGGCTGGCCTGTTGTCCCACCAACGGAGCTAGCGCAATGGCTAGAAGCAAGAGCAGCAATGGCTGGCTGCAGGAACATGTCAACGACCCCTACGTCAACCAGGCGCAGAAAGACGGCTATCGCGCGCGCGCCGCTTACAAGCTGCTGGAAATCAACGACAAGGACAAGCTGATCCGTCCCGGCACGGTGCTGGCCGACCTCGGCTCCACGCCCGGCAGCTGGTCGCAGGTGGCGGCGCGCATCGTCGGCGACAGCGGCAAGGTGTTCGCGCTCGACATCCTGGACATGGATCCGGTGCCCGGCGTCGACTTCATCCAGGGCGACTTCCGCGAGGAAGAAGTGCTGGCGCAATTCGTGCAATTGCTCGGCGGCCGCGAATTGGACCTTGTAATTTCCGATATGGCGCCCAATATGTCAGGCATGAGCGCCATGGACCAGGCCAGGAGTTTCCTGTTATGCGAGCTGGCGCTGGAATTTGCGCGGGATCATTTGAAACCTGGCGGCCATTTTCTCGTCAAAGTGTTCCAGGGCAGCGATTTCCAAGCCTATCTCAAGTCCATGCGCGAGCTGTTCGACGAGGTAGTCACCCGCAAGCCGAAAGCGTCGCGCGACCGTTCCAGCGAAATTTACCTGCTGGGCAAAGGCCGACGCTGACATAAAGTGGCTCGCGGCGTACAATCAAAGCAAATATCTAGACAAGCAACCAAAAAGTCAGGGCACAGAGGAGTCCGCTACTCGTGAACAATATCGGCAAAAACATCGCGATATGGGTCATCATCGGTTTGGTACTGATGACGGTATTCAATCAGTTCAACAAGCGTCAGGATACCCAGAATCAGCTTGAATATTCGCAGTTCATCAGCGATGTCGAGTCCGGCAAGGTCCAGTCCCTGACCATAGAAGGCCACCCGCTGCGCGGGCAATGGCTGAAAGGCAAGCTGACCGACGGCTCCGCGTTCAGCACCTACGCGCCCTACGATCCGCAACTGGTCGACGACCTGATCAAGAACAACGTCCGCTTCTCCGCCAAGCCGGAAGAAGAGCCGTCCATGCTGATGAATATTTTCATCAGCTGGTTCCCGATGTTGTTGCTGATCGGCGTCTGGGTGTTCTTCATGCGCCAGATGCAGGGCGGCGGCAAGGGCGGCGCGTTCTCCTTCGGCAAGAGCAAGGCCAGGATGCTGGACCAGGACGCCAACACCGTCACCTTCGCCGATGTCGCCGGCTGCGACGAGGCCAAGGAAGAGGTGAAGGAGATCGTCGATTACCTGCGCGATCCTTCCCGCTACCAGAGCCTGGGCGGCCGCATTCCGCGCGGCATCCTGCTGGCCGGCTCGCCCGGTACCGGCAAGACCTTGCTGGCCAAGGCCATCGCCGGCGAGGCCAAGGTGCCGTTCTTCAGCATCTCCGGCTCCGACTTCGTTGAAATGTTCGTCGGCGTGGGCGCGGCCCGCGTGCGCGACATGTTCGAGCAAGCCAAGAAGAACTCGCCGTGCATCATCTTCATCGACGAGATCGACGCGGTCGGTCGTCAGCGCGGCGCCGGTCTCGGCGGTGGCAACGACGAGCGCGAACAGACGCTGAACCAACTGTTGGTGGAAATGGACGGTTTCGACACCAATTCCACCGTGATCGTGATCGCCGCGACCAACCGTCCGGACGTGCTGGACCCGGCGCTGCAGCGTCCTGGCCGTTTCGACCGCCAGGTGGTGGTGCCGTTGCCGGACATCCGCGGCCGTGAACAGATCCTGGGCGTGCACATGCGCAAGGTGCCTATCGCCGCCGACGTCAACGCCGAGGTGATCGCGCGCGGTACGCCGGGCTTCTCCGGTGCCGACCTTGCCAACCTGATCAACGAAGCCGCCTTGTTCGCCGCGCGCCGCAACAAGCGCCTGGTGGACATGGAGGACCTGGAGTCCGCCAAGGACAAGATCATGATGGGCGCCGAGCGCCGCAGCATGGTGATGACCGAGGAAGAGAAGCGCAACACCGCTTATCACGAGTCCGGCCACGCCGTCGTCGCCAAGCTGTTGCCCAAGGCCGATCCGGTGCACAAGGTCACCATCATCCCGCGCGGTCGCGCGCTGGGCGTGACCATGCAGCTGCCGGAACAGGATCGCTTCGCCTATGATCGCGGCTATCTGCTGGACCGCATCGCCATTCTGTTTGGCGGCCGCATCGCGGAAGAGCTGTTCATGAACCAGATGACCACCGGCGCTTCCAATGACTTCGAGCGCGCCACGCAAATGGCGCGCGACATGGTGACCCGCTACGGCATGAGCGACAAGCTGGGCCCGATGGTGTACGGCGAGAACGAGGGCGAAGTCTTCCTCGGCCGCTCCATCACCACCCACAAGAACCTGTCCGAAGCCACCATGCAGCAGGTGGACGCTGAAATCCGCCGCATCATCGACGAGCAGTACGCGCTGGCGCGCCGCCTGCTGGAAGAGAACCGCGACAAGGTGGAAGCGATGACTGCCGCGCTGCTGGAATGGGAAACCATCGACGCGGATCAGATCAACGATCTGATGGACGGCAAGCCGCCGCGTCCGCCCAAGCCGGGCGCCGGTTTCGCGGCCAAGCCGCAGGAAGACAAGCCGACGCCGCCGGCGGCGGAGGTCAGCGCCGATCCGGCCCAGGAAGTCTGAGACCTTAAGTGAAGAAGCCGGGCAAGCCTTGATGGGCTTGCCCGGTTTTTTTGCGACAATTCATACCCATCCATGAGCGTAGTCAGATCATGAAACCCTCTTTGCAATGCGGGCGCTTCACGCTCGATCTGTCTCGTCCGCTGGTGATGGGCATTCTGAACGTCACCCCGGACTCCTTTTCCGATGGCGGCCGCTTCAACGCCTTGGACCAGGCTTTACGGCATGCCGAGCGGATGCTGGCCGAAGGCGCGGCTGTCCTCGACATCGGCGGCGAATCCACGCGGCCCAATGCGCCCCATGTCAGCCCGGAACAGGAAATGGAGCGGGTGCTGCCGGTGCTGGAGCGCCTGCGCGAGCTGGGCGCGCCGCTGTCGCTGGACACGCGCCGCACGGCGGTGATGCGCGAGGCGCTGGCCTTGGGCGCGGTGGACCTGGTCAACGATGTGTCGGCGCTGGAAGACGCGGGCGCGCTGGAATTGGTGGCGGGCGCGGACGCGGCGATCTGCCTGATGCACAAGCAGGGCAATCCGGACACCATGCAGGATCGTCCGGAGTACGCTGACGTGGTGGCCGAAGTGGCCGGCTACCTGGCGCGGCGCGTCCAGCTGTGCCTGGACGCCGGCATCGCACGCGAACGCTTGCTGGCCGATCCCGGTTTCGGTTTCGGCAAGACGCTGGAACACAATCTGGCGCTGCTGCGCGGCCTCCCCGAGATCGAGCGCGCGGCAGGCACGCCGCTGCTGGTGGGCTTGAGCCGCAAATCCATGCTGGGCGCGATCACCGGCGAAGCGGTGCCGGCGGAGCGGCTGGGCGCCAGCGTGGCGGTGGCGCTGGAATCGGCGCGGCGCGGCGCGCGCATCATCCGCGTGCACGATGTGAAGGCCACGCAGCAGGCGCTGCAAGTGCTGGCCGCTTTGGAAGGATTGAACTAAGGGGTACGCCTGGCGCACAATAGCCGGCGTAGCGATTACCGCGGTTGGCCAGAAGCCGGCCGGATTCGAGAGAAAAACATGAGCCGTAAATACTTTGGCACCGATGGCGTGCGCGGCGAGGTCGGCCAGTTCCCGATCACGCCGGAATTCGTGATGAAACTGGGCTATGCCGCCGGCCGGGTGCTGGTGGACCACGACAAGGGGCATCGTCCGACGGTGCTGATAGGCAAGGACACCCGGATTTCCGGCTATATGCTGGAAGCCGCGCTGCAAGCCGGCTTTTCCGCCGCCGGCGTCAATGTGCTGTTGACCGGCCCGCTGCCGACGCCGGGCATCGCCTACCTGACCCGCGCGCTGCGCCTTGAGGCCGGAGTGATGATTTCCGCCTCGCACAATCCCTTCCAGGATAACGGCATCAAGTTCTTCGCCGAAGGCGGCAAGAAGCTGGATGATGCGGTCGAACTGGAAATCGAGGCGATGCTGGAGCAGCCGATGGTGACCAATCCCTCCGAGCAATTGGGCCGGGTGCGTCGCATCGAGGGCGCGGTGGAGCGCTACATCGAATTCTGCAAGAGCAGCTTCCCCAACGACCGCGATCTCAAGGGCTTGAAGCTGGTGGTGGATTGCGCCCACGGCGCCACCTATCACGTGGCGCCCAAGGTGTTCCACGAATTGGGCGCCGAGGTGGTGACCATAGGCGGCGAGCCGGACGGCTACAATATCAACGAGAAGGTGGGCGCCACCTATCCCAAGACCCTGCAAGTGGCGGTGCTGGAGCATCACGCCGATTACGGCATCGCGCTGGACGGCGACGGCGACCGCCTGATCATGGTGGACCGCGACGGCACTGTCTATGATGGCGACCAGCTGATCTACGTGATCGCCAAGGCGCGCGCGGCGGCCGGCAAGCTCAAGGGCGGCGTGGTGGGCACGGTGATGACCAATCTGGCGATGGAGCTGGCGTTGAACAAGCAGGGCGTGGCCTTCGGCCGCGCCAAGGTCGGCGACCGCTATGTGTTGGAAATGCTGCACGGCCAGGGCTGGCAGGTGGGCGGCGAAGCTTCCGGCCACATCCTGTGCCTGGATTGCCATTCCACCGGCGACGGCATCATCTCCAGCCTGCAAGTGCTGGCTAGCCTGACCGATCTGGGCATGAGCCTGGCCGATGCCTGCAGCGACTGGCAGCCTTATCCGCAGACGCTGATCAATGTCCGTCATAATGGCTGCGACTGGAAGAGCGCGTCGGCGGCGCAGCTGGCCGCCGCCGAGCAGGCCTTGCAAGGCCGCGGCCGCGTGGTGTTGCGCCCGTCCGGCACCGAGCCGGTGGTGCGGGTGATGGTGGAGGCCGACGACAAGATCCTCGCCGATCAATGGGCGCAGACGATTGCGGAGGCGATTCGGCAAGTCGCTTGAGCGCGACAGCCGGCGGCTGTCGGCATCAGCATGAAAACGCCAAACAATTTCTGTTTGGCGTTTTTTATTGCCTGAATTTGGAAAGAAATGGCGCTTATTGTTTTTAAGCGAAACATACAGATAGTGACTTTGCGTGCAACTGTATCTAATGACATCTTTTTGTCATTGCGCTCTGGTTAGAATCAGCGCTCCTTACGCTCGTGATGAAACCAGACCATGAAAACAGCAAAAGCATTCAAGGCCTTGAGCCCGGTCGCCATGGCAGTGGCGCTGGCGGTTCCGGCCTTGGCCCAGGCCGCCTGTGGCGCCGCCGGCGCCACCCTGATCCATGATGTGCAGGGCCGCGTCGTCGGCAGCCCGCTACAAGGCAAGACCGTGACCGTGGAGGGCGTGGTCAGTGGCGCCTTCACCGGAACCGGCCAATTGCGTGGCTTCTATCTGCAAGAAGAGGCGCGGGACCAGGATGCGGACCCGGCCACCTCGGAAGGCATCTTCGTGTTTCTCGGCAATCTGGCCGCGCCGACGCTTAAACCCGGCGACGTGGTGCGCGTCACCGGCAAGGTGTCCGAGTACAGCCGCAAGGGCGACGCCGCCAGCGAAACTCAGATCACTCCGGCCAGCATCGCCGCGGTGGAGCAGTGCGCCTACCGCGAGCCGCTGACCTACGCCAGCCTGCGCCTGCCGCTGCAATCCAGCGCCCAGCTGGAAGCGTTGGCCGGCATGGCGGTGCGGCTGGAAGGCCCGGTCTATGTCGCCGCCAATTACGACTACGGCCGCTATGGTGAATTGACGCTGTCCAGCCAGCCGCGGTTGTGGACCGCGACCCAGCGTTTCCTGCCCGGCAGCGCCGAGGCCAAGGCGCTGAGCGAGGCCAATCAACTGGATAAGCTGACGCTGGACGACGGCCTGCAGATCCAGAACGCCAATGCCTGGCTGCCGGCGCCCGGCGGCTTGTCCGCCAGCCAGACCTTGCGCAGCGGCGATCGTCTGGATGGCGTGACCGGCGTGGTCAGCTACGCCTTCGGCAAATACCGTCTGCAGCCGCTGGCTGCGCCGCGCGCGGTGGCCAGCAATCCGCGTCCCGGCGCGCCCAAGCGCCTGCCGGAAAGCGTGCGTTTCGCCAGCTTCAATGTGCTCAATTTCTTCAATGGCGATGGCCAGGGCAAGGGCTTCCCGACGCCGCGCGGCGCCAAGACCCAGCAGGATTTCGAGCGTCAGCGCGCCAAGATCGTGGCGGCGATTCGTCAGTTGGACGCCGATGTGGTCGGACTGATGGAAATCGAGAATGACGGCTTCGACCGCTATTCGGCGATCCAGGACCTGGTCAACGCCTTGAACCAGGGCCAGCCGCAGCCCAAGCAATACCGTTTCGCCAACCCCGGCCTGCCGCAGGTGGGCAGCGACGCGATCACCACCGGCCTGATCTACCGTCCGGCCACGGTGACGGCGGAGGGCAAGGCCGAGGTGAGGGTGATAGGCAATCCGCAGAAGAACCGGCCGGCATTGCTGCAGACCTTTGTGCTCGACGCCAAGAGCAAGAGCCGGGTCACCGTGGCGGTCAATCACCTGAAGTCCAAGGGCAGCAGCTGCGCCGACCAGGTGGTGGACGGCCAGTCCGACGTGGACAAGGGCGACGGCCAGGGCAATTGCAATCTGACCCGGGTGCAAGCAGTGCGCGATCTGATGGCCTGGTACGCCACCCGGCCGCAGCCCGGCCCCAACGATGGCATGCTGCTGCTGGGAGATATGAATTCCTACGCCAAGGAAGATCCGATCCGCGCGTTTGAAAGCGCCGGCTTCAACAATCTGCTGGCGCGCTGGAGCCGCGACGCCTATTCCTATGTGTTCAACGGCGAGTCCGGCAATCTGGACCACGCCTTGGCCGACAAGGCGCTGAGTTCCATGGTGCTGGCGGCCGGGGAGTGGCACATCAACGCCGACGAGCCGACGGCGCTGGAGTACAGCAGCGAGTTCAAGAGCGCGGAACAGCAGCAGAAGTACTATGCGGCGGATGCCTATCGTTCCTCCGACCATGATCCCTTGTACGTCGATGTGGCGCGCCGCGGCAACGCGGTGGCGGCGGCGGACGAGGGTGGGCTGCTCATGCTGCTGGGCCTTGGCGCGGTGGCAGCGATGGCGGCGTGGCGCCGCAAGCGCTGAAACCAGGGAGCATCGACGGCTGGCCATGGCTGCTCGTCGTCGTCATGCTGCCGCTGGCCGCGCCCTGGGGCGCGGCGGCGCTGTCATGGCGCTTCGAGCCGTGGAACGCCGCGGAGTGGTGGCGGTTGCTGAGTGGGGGCTGGGTGCACGCCGACGCGCGCCACGCCTGCCTCAATAGCGCGGCGCTGGCCTTGCTGGCATGGCTGGGGCGGGATAGAGCGCCGCTGCTGCTGACGCTGGCCTTGGCGGCGCCGCCGGCCATCGCCGCGATGCAATGGCTGTGGCCGACGCCGCAGGCCTTCGTCGGCGCCTCCGGCCTGGTCTATTGCTGGTGGGCGGCGCTGGCGCTGACCCAGCCGCGCTGGCGCGGCATGTGGCTGGCCGTCTTGCTGGGGCGGCTGGCGTGGCAGAGCCTGTTCCCGCTCAGCTGGAGCGGCGGAGAACCGGTATTGGCATCGGCGCACTGGAGCGGCGCCGCCTTGGGTTTGCTGGCCGCTTGCGGCTGGCTTCAGTTATGGACGAGGCGCGGCACCCGCGGCGCCACCGCGCACATCAGCTCATAGCCCAGGGTGTCGGCGCCAGCCGCGACGCGTTCTATCGGCACTTGCGGGCCCCACAGCTCGACCCGGCTGCCGATGCCGGCCTGCGGCAGCTTGCTCAAATCCACCGCCAGCATGTCCATCGATACCCGGCCGACCGTGCCCGTCGGGTGGCCGTCCACCGCGACCGGCGTGCCGTTGGCGGCGATGCGCGGATAGCCGTCGGCATAGCCGCAGGCGACGATGCCGATGCGCATCTCGCCTTCGGCCACCAGGCGGCGGCCGTAGCCGACGGCATCGCCGGCCGGCACCTTTTGCACCGCGATGACGCGGCTGCTCAGCGTCATCGCCGGACGCAGGCCCAGGCCGGCGGCATCGGTGTCGGCAAACGGCGAACTGCCGTAGAGCACGATGCCGGGGCGCACGATGGCGCCGTGGGTATGCGGGTGGCGGAACAGCGCGGCGGAGTTGGCGGCGCTGACCGGCAGACCGCTGGGCGCGATCAGCGGCTGGAAGCGGCCCCATTGTTCGGCGACGCCGTAGTCGTCGTCGGCGCTGGCGAAGTGAGTCATCAGGGCGTCGACGCGAGCGCCGGGCTGCGCGCGCAATTGCGCCAGCGCGGCGGCGGCTTCGGCCGGCGTGAAACCCAGCCGATTCATGCCGCTATTGATCTTGAGCCAGCAAGAAACCGGCTGTTGGGCGGAACCTTTGGCCAGCCAGCTTATCTGTTGTTGGGAATGTACCGCGCCGCCCAGCCGGTAATGCGCCATCGCCGCGGCTTCCTCGGCGTCGAAAGCGCCTTCCAGCAGCACGATGTCCTGCTGGACGCCGGCTTCGCGCAGGCGGATGGCATCCTCGATATTGAGCAGGGCGAAGCCGTCGGCGACATCGGCCAAGGCCTGGACCGCGTCGAGCAGGCCATGGCCGTAGGCATTGGCCTTGAGCACGGCGTAAGCCTTGGATTGCGGCGCCTGGGCACGGGACAGCAGGTAGTTGTGGCGGATGGCGGAGCGGTGGATTTCCACCTGGATAGGGCGAGTCATGTCAAGAAAGTCTGCGTTGGAGGTGTGCTATTATAAGCCCCTGGTGATGTACCCCGATAACGCAGCCGCGCCAGGATCGTCCTGAACGGAGACATGGCGGCAAGCGGAATAAAATGGACACTCTGCAAATACTTCTCGATTTTTTCACTGGCTACGGCTATTTCGCCGTGTTCACTGTGTTGCTGGTATGCGGTTTCGGCGTGCCGATTCCGGAAGACATCACCCTGGTGGCCGGAGGCATCATCTCCGGCCTAGGCTATACCAATGTGCATTGGATGTTCGTGGTCGGCATGGCCGGCGTGCTGGCCGGCGACGGCATCATGTTCACCGCCGGGCGGGTGTTCGGCAACCGAGTGCTGAAATTCCGGCCCATCGCGCGCATCCTGACTCAGGAGCGCTTCGAGGCGGTGCAGGAGAAGTTCGAGAAGTACGGCAATTGGGTGTTGTTCGTCGCCCGCTTCCTGCCGGGCCTGCGTTCCCCCATCTTCATCACCGCCGGCATGACACGGCGGGTGTCCTACTGGCGTTTCCTGGTGATGGACGGTTTCGCCGCGTTGATCTCGGTGCCGGTATGGGTGTATCTAGGCTATTACGGCGCCGCCAACCGCGAGTGGCTGATGACCATGGTGCATCGCGGCCAGGCCGGCATCCTGGCGGTGGTGGCGGCCTTGCTGCTGGGCGTGGCCTTTGCCTGGATGCGCCGCCGGCGCCAGCATCAGTGCGTGAAGAAATAAGCCAGCGCCACCAATGAAAAAAGCTTCCCAGGGGAAGCTTTTTTTACATCCTTGCGTGGTTGGGGTTCAACCCACTTGCAGCAGTTCCACTTCGAATACCAGAGTGGCATTGGGCGGAATCACGCCGCCGGCGCCACGCGCGCCATAGCCCAGTTCGGCCGGGATGGTCAGCTTGCGCTTGCCGCCCACCTTCATGCCGAGCACGCCCTGGTCCCAGCCCTTGATCACATAGCCGGCGCCCAGCGGGAAGCTGAACGGCTGGAAGCGGTCCTTGCTGGAGTCGAACTTGGTGCCGTCGGTCAGCCAGCCGGTGTAATGCACGGTGACTTCCTGGCCGCTGACGGCTTCCGCGCCGTCGCCGATTGCCAGTTCTTCAATAATCAGTTCGCTCATTGGAATTCCTTTCGCGGATGCGCGGGATGGGGTCGGGCCAAGGCGGCCGGGCGCGGCCCCGTGCTAATCGGCGGATTATAGCAGCCGGATGGCCAGCTTGTGTTTTGCATCGCGTGGGGTATAACGGAAAGGATGCGGGGCTGCTCGCACCATACCTGAGGGGGACTTGCCATGGACGTGACTCACGATATCCCGCGCGACCGCCCGGTTGCGCGCAAAGTGGAAACCCTGCGGCCGCTGCAGTGGCTGAAAAAAGGCTTCCGCGATTTCCAGAAAGCGCCGGCCGACTGCCTGTTCTACGGCGCGGTGTTCGTGCTGATGGGCTATCTGCTGACCTTGTATTCCGAGCATTCGCCGGAATTGATCATCACCTTCGCCACCATCTTCCTGCTGGCCGGCCCCTTCCTGGCGATAGGCTTGTACGATATCGCCAAGCAGATGGAGGCCTTCGACGGCCACGGCCGGGTCAAGCTGGCGCACAGCATGTCCGCCTGGCGAGTGAACCTGCCGGCCTTCACCTTGTACGCTGCCTTGCTGGCGGTGCTGGTGTTCGGCTGGTTCCGCGTGTCCTTGCTGATGTTCGCGCTGTTCTACGACACCGCCGCGCTGCCATCCTTGAACGATATCGTCGTCAATGCGTTCAACCCGGATAATATCGTCTTCCTGGTCGCCTATTTCGCGGTCGGCTTTCTGTTTGCCCAAGTGGTGTTTTCGGTCAGCGTGGTGTCCATCCCGCTGATGCTGGACAAGGAAGTCGATACCGTCACCGCGATGATCGCCAGCGTGCAGGCGGTGCTGAAGAATGTGCTGACGATGGGGATATGGGCGGCTATCATTGTGGCGCTGAGCGCGGTGGGCTTCGTGACCTATTTTCTCGGTCTGATCATCATCATGCCGGTGTTGGCGCTGGCCAGCTGGCATGCTTACCGCGACTTGATCACCTTCGAGAGATGACTGAATAGCTGATGACCCACTCCGTCGTATTTCTTGACCGGGACAGCTTGCCTGTCCCGGTTCCGCTTCTGCCGTTCCCGGCCGAGTACCATGAATTCCCGTCCACCAGCGTCGAAGACGCGGCGATGAATTGCTCGGGCGCCGACATCGTCATCAGCAATAAGGTACCACTGCGCCGCGACACGCTGGAACAGTTGCCGGGCCTGAAACTGGTGGCCATCGCCGCCACCGGTTACAACCATGTCGATCTGGACGCCTGTCGCGAACTGGGCATCGCGGTATGCAATATCCGCAACTATGGCGATGACACCGTGGCCGAGCACGCGCTGACGCTGATGCTGGCGCTGGCCAAGAACTTGCCGGCTTATCAGCGCGACGTCGCCGCCGGCATCTGGCAGCAATCGCGGCAGTTCTGCCACTTTGGCGCGCCGATCCGCGATTTGCGCGGGGCGACGCTGGGCATCATCGGCGCGGGTGGCATCGGACGGCGCTTGGGTGAGCTGGCCGCCGCGCTGGGCATGCGGGTCTTGTTCGCCGAGCGCAAGGGCGCCAGCGAAGTCAGACCCGGCTATGCGGCTTTCGCAGCGGTGCTGGCGCAGGCCGACGTGATTTCCCTGCATTGCCCGCTGAGCGAGGAAACGCGCGATTTGATCGCGCAGCCGGAGTTGATTGTGATGAAACCCGGTGCTCTATTGATCAATACCGCTCGCGGGGGGCTGGTCAACGAGGCGGATCTGGTGGCCGCGCTGAAATACGGGCAACTGGGTGGCGCGGGTGTTGACGTGCTCAGTGAGGAGCCGCCGGTGAACGGCAATCCCTTGCTGAAGACCCGTTTGCCCAATCTGATCGTCACGCCGCACATCAGCTGGGCCAGCCGGCAGGCGATGGAGCGGCTGGCCGCGCAATTGGTGGAGAATATCGGCGCCTTCGTGGCCGGGGAGTCGCGCAACCGCCTGGTTTGAGGTGGAGCGGGGTGAAAGAGTCGGCGTCATGCCGGCTTTTTTATGGGCGATATTTTAAACGTATAGTTTATATAAATGATTTTATAATTTATTTGTTGTTAACTATTTAAAAACAATTTGCATTATGTTTAATATGAGAATAGGATGATGTTGCTCTTCTGGCTCTGCCAGTATGAGCTGCCCCGCTTGATCGCCGTGGAGGGTTTCCCCCCACGGCTCTTTTTTTGCCTGAAGCTCGCGCCAATGCGACACGCCCGGCAGGGCCGGGCGTGTGGGTGAGGCTGGGGACCGGCTTCGCTTCAGTCCGGGATTTCATTGGGATTGACGCGCGCTTGCTCCTCCGCGCCCATGCCCAGCTTGCCGCGGATGCAGCCGATATAACGGTTCACGTCCGGACCGCCGCCGTGGCGCTGCGCATGCCAGATCATTTCGCCCAGACAGTCCATCATTGAGTGTTGTGCCTGGTGCTCGCTGCCGTGGCGCAAGGCTAGCTGCGCATACAAGGAACGGATGCCGAAGGGTTGGTCGATGGAGCGTTGTTCCTCTATCGCCACATGCAGGCCCAGATGCAGGAAGGGGTTGCTCTGGCCCATTTCCGGCGTCCACTCCTGTTCCATATACTGTTCCGGACGATCCAGAATGGCGTGATACTCCGGGTGGTCTATAAGAATGGGAAGCACCATCTTTTCCAGATCGGACAAGTCCGCGCCGGATTTGGATTTCTGCCAGGTGTCGAAAAAGAAGCGCCGGGCGTCTTGCCGGCTGGGATTGAACAACATTCGGATAGTGCCTGAGTGGATTCTCGGGAGCCCTTATTATACGAGACGGAGGTGGCCATGACCACGCTTTACGATTTCTCCGCCGCGCGCATAGACGGCAGCGAGCAGCCGCTGTCGGCGTACACCGGCCAAGTCGTCCTGGTGGTGAATACCGCCAGCGAGTGCGGTTATACCCGGCAATACGCTGGCTTGCAGGACTTGCAGCAAAGCCTGGGCGACCGCGGACTGGTGGTGCTGGGCTTTCCTTGCAATCAGTTCGGCGGTCAGGAGCCGGGAGGCGAAGCCGAGATCGAGCGTTTTTGCCGGACACGCTTCGAGGTGAGTTTTCCCTTGTTCGCCAAGCTGGACGTCAACGGGCCGCGAGCGCACCCGCTATGGCGCTGGCTGACTCAGGCCGATTCCACCCATCCGCATCCGGTGAAATGGAACTTCACCAAATTCCTGATCGATGGCAAGGGCAGGGTGCTCAAGCGTTACGAGCCGGCGGTGGAGCCGCATGAACTGCTGGAGGATATCAAGGCCTTGCTGCCTAGAGAGGACTGAGACCCGCCGCTGGCGGCGGGTCCGAGCGGGCATCAGCGCCGGCGGAAAATCACATCCCACACGCCGTGGCCCAGCTTGATGCCGCGGGCTTCAAACTTGGTCAGCGGGCGGTAGTCCGGGCGCGGCGCGTAACCGTCGGCGTTGTTGGCCAGCTGCGGCTGGGCGCTGAAGACTTCCATGATCTGCAGCGCGTAGTCTTCCCAGTCGGTGGCGGCGTGCAGGTAGCCACCGGGTTTGAGCTTGGTGATCAGCTTTTCCACCAGCGGCGCCTGGATCAGGCGGCGCTTGTTATGGCGTTTCTTGTGCCACGGGTCGGGGAAGAATATGTGCACGCCGTCCAGGCTACCGTCGGCCAGCATATGGTCCAGCACCTCCACCGCGTCGTGGCGGATGATGCGCAGATTGCTCAATTCCTTTTCCGCGATCAGCTTGCACAGATTGCCGACGCCGGGCGAGTGCACTTCCACGCCAAGATAGTCCTTGTCCGGATTGGCCGCGGCGATTTCGGCGGTGGCGCCGCCCATGCCGAAGCCGATCTCCAGAATCTTGGGCGCCGCGCGACCGAAGGCCTGTTCCAGGTCGACGCGCTCGGGGCGGTATGCGATGCCCCAGCGCGGCATGCCTTCATCCATCGCGCGCTGTTGGCCGGGAGACAGGTGGCCTTGACGTAGTACAAAGCTGCGGATGGCGCGTTGAAATGCCGGATTTTCCATAGAGTGAAGCCTGCTGAAAACTCAAAAAAACCGCGATGTTACCGAATCTTGGCCGTCGAGGCGAGCACGGCAGTGATGCGTTCCGGCGCTTGGGCCAGCGCGGCCAGATAGTCGGCGGTGCTTGGCCAGCGCAGCCGGGGCAGCAATTCGCTGCGCAGGCGCCGGTTGTCCAGCCGCCGCGATTCCGCCAGATAAGACCATAGACCCGCGGAGAGCTGGCTACGGACGGCGTCGCGGGGCAGCAGCGGCGGCAGTGGCAGCGTCAGAGTGGCGGATAGTTGGCGATACCAGGCGCTGACTTGCAGCGGTTGATCGTCGCAGGCATTGTAGACGCGGCTTCCGCCGCGGCATTGTTGCAGCGCCGCCACGCAGGCGGCGGCGAGGTCGTCGGCGTGGATGTGGTTGCTCCAACTGTCTTCCTCGGGAACGATCAGCGGGGCCTGGGTGGCGAAGCGGCTCAGCGGCAGGCGCTCGTCAGCGTAAATGCCCGGCGCGCGCAACACCACGAGCTGGCTGCCGTGGGCGGCGGCGAAGCGGCGCAGCTGGGTCTCGGCGTCCAGCCGACGCCAGGCGCGGTCGTTGCGCGGACGGGGGCGGGCGCTTTCGTTCAGCCAGGCGCCACCGGCGTCGCCGTACACGCCGCTGGTGCTGATGTAGACCAAGCGCTGTGGTATCCTGCAACCTTTTGCCAACGCAGACAACAACTTGCGCATGCGCAAGTCCTTGCGGCCGGTTTCCTGGGGGGGAGCGGTCAGCAATAGATCGTCGGCCAGGCCGGCCAGCCGGCGCAAAGAGGCGGGATGGTCCAGGTCGCCGCGGATGGGCGTGACGCCCTGACGGCGCAGTTCCGCCGCCGCGGCGCTGGAGCGGCATAGCGCCAGTACCCGCCAGTGGCGGACCAGTTCAGGCAGGGCGCGGCGCGCGACATCGCCGGCGCCGATGATCAGCAAGGTTCGCATAGTGCGCATTGTAGCCAGATATCGAGTAGAGGAAATAGATGACAGCGCAGGTGAAAGTGCTCCCCAGTGGGCACACATTTGGCGTCGAGCCGCATGAAACTGTATTGGAGGCGGCGCTGCGCCAGGGCGTGGGCCTGCCCTACGGCTGCCGTGACGGCGCCTGCGGCGCTTGCAAGGGTAAAGTGCTGGAAGGCGAAGTGAGCCAGGACGGTTACCAGGAAAAAGCCTTGACCGAGGCCGAGCGCGCTCAAGGCATGGCGCTGTTCTGTTGTTCCCGGCCGCAGGGCGACATCACCATCGAGGCGCGCGAAGTGGCCGGCGCCGGCGATATCCAGATCAAGACCCTGCCGTGCCGCGTCGAGAAGATAGAGAAGATCCACGACGTGGCGGTGCTCAAGCTCAAGCTGCCGGTGTCGGAGCGCCTGCAGTTCAAGGCGGGTCAATACATCGACATCCTGATGAAGGATGGCAAGAAGCGTAGCTTCTCCATCGCCAATGCGCCGCACGACGACGCGTTTCTGGAACTGCATATCCGTCACCAGCCCGGTGGTTCCTTCTCCGATTATGTGTTCAGCCAGATGAAGGAGCGCGAGATCATGCGCTTCAAGGGACCGCTGGGTTCCTTCTTCCTGCGCGAGGATTCCGACAAGCCCATCATCTTCGTTGCCAGCGGCACCGGTTTCGCGCCGGTCAAAGGCATTATCGAACACGCGATCCACAGCGGCATCCAACGCGAGATGGTGTTCTACTGGGGCGCGCGCGCCAAGGCCGACCTTTATATGGCCGAACTGGCCGGTGGCTGGCAGGCACAGAACCCCAACATCACCTTCATCCCGGTGCTGTCCGACGCGCTGCCTGGCGACGAGTGGGCGGGCCGCGTCGGCTTTGTTCACCAGGCGGTGCTGGAAGACTTCGCCGATCTGTCCGGTTACCAGGTCTATGCCTGCGGCGCGCCGGTCATGGTGGAGGCGGCGCATGGCAGCTTCACCCGCGAGTGTGGCTTGCCGGAAGATGAGTTCTTCTCCGACGCCTTCTTCCTGTCCAAGGACATGAGCGGCAGCAAGTAAGGGAATGACAGCGGACGTTTTTTTATGTGCCGGCGTCGCGAACTGTATTGCTGAATTTAAAACTGTAATGATCTAAATTACTGATTTTTCAGAAAAGAGCCCTTGGCGATAGCCAAGGGCTTTGTTATTTGTCTTGCATCAAATTTCCGAATAATGCCGTTTGATTTGGGTCAATGGATTCCAGGCAGGACTGGCTAAGATGAGGGTCAAGAAACCTACATGGGGCATGGCCCCGGATTAAGGAGTAGCGATGGAACTTCTGACTCTGCTTCTCTCCGACGACGTCGGTATTTTGAGCCTGGTGACCATTGTGGTGACCACGCTGGTGGTGTTGGGCGCTTTGGTGGCGATTTTCAAGAATGTGAAAAAGCCGGAATAGGGCGTCCACCTGGACAGTCTTTAATCAATCCTCTTGATGTGTGTGTTGGTGGATGCGGTGGTGGGCCGCATCCACTTTTTTTTGCTCCGTCGCTCAGCATCCATGCTTTGCCTGCACTTGCCGCTTTTCTTGCCTTGTTCCAAATATCGGCTGGCTGCTGGCTGATTCCCCCTCCGACACCAAGCGTGCTTTTTCCGTTTTGATGATTCCATTGCCGGCTGATATTGCGTTTTATTTATAAGAAAAATTAAATTCATAGTTAATTAACTATTTTGTGCACAGCAACATGGATTGCCCTGCCATTTGGGAGCAGGGCTTTTATAAAGCTTTTGTTCTATTGTCCGTATGGGGCGGATGCGATGTAACAGCGCTATTTGACGCAGGTCAAACGGATGTTCGACTGTTCTGGCGATGACTAAATCCGGGGTATACCATTGTCTCAGATGATAAGAATTTAATTATATAACAACAGATTTGCAGGTTAATGTACTCTCACGGAGAACGAAAATGTCTACGGAAACTGAAACCCAAGGCGGCGGCGCTCCCAAGCTCAAGCTTGGCGCGCTGACCGCTCTGGTGGTGGGCTCCATGATCGGCGGCGGTATCTTCTCATTGCCGCAGAACATGGCCGCGGGCGCCGGAGCCGGCGCCATCCTGATCGGTTGGGTCATCACCTTCTTCGGGATGCTGACCCTGGCATTCGCCTTCCAGATGTTGGCCAATCGCAAGCCGGAAGTGGAAGGCGGCGTGTATGGCTACGCCAAGGCGGGCTTCGGTAACTACATGGGCTTCAACTCGGCCTGGGGTTACTGGATTTCGGCCTGGATCGGCAATGTGTCCTACTTTGTGGTGATGTTCTCGGCGCTGGCCTTCTGGTTCCCGGTGTTCGGCGAGGGCAATACCACCACCGCCATCGTCTGCGCGTCCATCCTGTTGTGGGCCTTGCACTTCCTGGTGCTGCGTGGCGTGCATGGCGCGGCCTTCATCAACACCATTACCACCGTGGCCAAGCTGGTGCCGCTGGCGCTGTTCATCCTGCTGGTCATTTTCGCCTTCAAGGTGGAGACCTTTAATCTGGACTTCTGGGGTTCGGCCAAACTCGGCTCGGTCGTTGATCAGGTCAAGAGCACCATGCTGGTGACGGTGTGGGTGTTCATCGGCATCGAAGGCGCGTCGATGTTCTCCAGCCGTGCGGAAAACATGAAAGAAGTGGGCAAGGCCACCGTGATCGGCTTCCTGCTGACCATCGCCCTGCTGGTTGCGGTATCGGTGCTGTCGCTGGGCGTGATGTCCCAGACTGAATTGGCCGCGCTGAAGAACCCGTCCACCGCTTATGTGCTGGAAAAAGCCATCGGTCCCTGGGGCGCCAACCTGATGAACGCGGGTCTGGTGATTTCGGTGGGCGGCGCGCTGCTGGCCTGGACGCTGCTGGCTTCCGAAGCGCCCTACCTGGCGGGCAAGGACGGCGTGATGCCCAAAGTGTTCGGCACCACCAATGCCAATGGCTCCCCGGCCGCCTCGCTGTGGCTGACCAACGGCCTGATCCAACTGTTCCTGATCATCACGCTGTTCAGCTCCGCGGGCTACCTGGCGCTGCTGTCGCTGGCCACCTCGATGATTCTGATTCCCTACCTGTTGTGCGCCGGTTACGCCTTGCTGGTGGCCAAGCGTGGTGAAGGCTACGCCCAGGGCGAGTCCAGCGGCAAAGAGTTCAGTATCGCCGCCATCGCCTCGGTCTACGGCATCTGGCTGATCTACGCCGCCGGCCTGAAGTATCTGTTCCTGTCCATGGTGCTGTACGCCCCGGGCCTGCTGTTCTACCTGTGGGCTCGCAAGGAACGCGGCGAGAAAGCATTCACCGGCGCCGAAGCGGTACTGGCGGCACTGATAGTAGTGGCGGGCTTGTTCGCCGCCTATGAACTGGCTACCGGAGCGCTGACGCTCTAAGCCGGAACCCTGTAGCAGATTACCGGAGGCGCGCGAGATCCACGGGCCTCCACCAGCTCCCCCAATATCATTAAGGAGTTTGTCATGACCAAGTTTGGTGTTCATTCCGAGTGCGGCAAGTTGCGAACTGTGATGGTGTGCCGTCCTGGCCTGGCGCATAAGCGCCTGACCCCGGACAACTGCCACGGCCTGTTGTTCGATGACGTGATCTGGGTGGAACGCGCACAAAAAGACCATGCTTACATGGTCGAGCAAATGCGCTCCCGCGGCATCGAAGTGGTGGAAGTGCATGAGGCGCTGGCCAAGGTATTGGATGACAAGGCTTCCCGCGCCTGGATCCTGGATCGCAAGGTCAAGGCCGACAACGTAGGTATCGGCATGCTGCACGATCTGCGCAGCTGGCTGGATGAAATGCCGTCTTCGCAACTGGCCGAGCACATGGTGGGCGGTATCGCCAAGTTCGAATTGCCATTCGACCCGAAAGGCCTGTTCGGCGGCTATCTGGACCAGTCCGAGTTCGTGCTGCCGCCGGTGCCGAACAGCCTGTTCCAGCGCGACCCGTCTTGCTGGATCTATGAAGGCGTGACGCTGAACCCGATGTACTGGCCGGCTCGTCGTCAGGAAACCCTGATCCTGCAATCCATCTACAAATTCCATCCGATGTTCGCCGGCAAGGTGAAAGTATGGTGGGGCGACTGCGACCAGGAACACGGCCCGGCCACGCTGGAAGGCGGCGACGTGATGCCTATCGGCAACGGCGTGGTGCTGATCGGCATGGGCGAACGCACCAGCCCGCAGGCCGTGGTGCAAGTGGCCAAGCGCGTGCTGGGCAAGGAAGGCGGCGCCACTCGCGTGATCGCTTGCCAGATGCCTAAGTCCCGCGCGGCGATGCACCTGGACACCGTGTTCAGCTTCCTCGACATCGACCTGCTGTCGCTGTTCCCGGACGTGGTGGACGACATCACTTGCACCAGCATGTACGCCGGTGATCGTGAAGGTGAAATCCGTTTCGAACGCCACGAAGGCGTGCACCTGGTGGAAGTAGTGCGCCAGGCGCTGGGTCTCAAGGAAATCCGCGTGATCCAGACTGGCGGCGACGCCTACCAGCGCGAACGCGAGCAGTGGGACGACGGCAACAACGTGGTGGCGCTGGATCGCCGCGTGGTGGTGGCTTATGACCGCAACACCTACACCAACCGCCTGATGCGCGAGCATGGCGTGGAGGTGATCGAGATTCCGGCTTCCGAGCTGGGCCGCGGCCGCGGCGGCGGTCACTGCATGACCTGCCCGATCACTCGCGACGAAGTGAAACTGTAATTCAGCTGTAGTGTCCCGGCCGCGGGCGCGGCCGGGAGGAAAACCCAAGATTCATGTGCAAAAAGACAGGTTGACCGCCGGTTTCCCCGGAAACGACGGCCGGCTTGCCCAGACTCTAATCAGGAGCAATATCATGGCTTTCAATCTGCGCAACCGTAACTTCCTCCGCATGCTGGACTTCACCCCGCGCGAAATCCGCTACATGCTCGACCTGGCCCGCGACCTGAAGCGCGCCAAGTACACCGGCACCGAACAGCAGCACCTGAAGGGCAAGAACATCGCCCTGATCTTTGAAAAAACCTCTACCCGCACCCGTTGCGCGTTTGAAGTGGCCTGCTACGACCAGGGCGCCAACGTGACTTACCTTGGGCCGTCCGGTTCGCAAATCGGCATCAAGGAATCGATGAAGGACACCGCCCGCGTGTTGGGCCGCATGTACGACGCGATCGAATACCGCGGCTTCGACCAGCACATGGTGGAAACCGAGCTGGCCAAGTTCGCCGGCGTGCCGGTATACAACGGCCTGACCGATGAATGGCACCCGACCCAGATGCTGGCCGACGTGCTGACCATGTGGGAAAACAGCGACAAGCCCATCTCCCAGATCAGCTACACCTACCTGGGCGACGCCCGCAACAATATGGGCAACTCCCTGCTGGTGATCGGCGCCAAGCTGGGCATGGACGTGCGCATCGGCGCGCCCAAGCACCTGTGGCCGACCGACGAACTGGTTGCTCAGTGCCGTGAAATCGCCGCCAAGACCGGCGCGCGCATCACCTTGACCGAAGATGCCAAGGCCGCGGTCAAGGGCACCGACTTCATCCACACGGACGTATGGGTGTCCATGGGCGAGCCGGCCGAAGTCTGGGCCGAACGCATCAAGCTGCTGAAGCCTTACCAAGTGAACGCCGCGCTGATGGCCGCCGCCGAAAACCTGCAAGTGAAGTTCATGCACTGCCTGCCGGCCTACCACAACAGCGAAACCAAGGTGGGCAAGGAAATCGCCGCGCAATACCCGGACCTGGCCAACGGCATCGAAGTGACCGAGGATGTATTCGAGTCCGAAGCTTGCATCGCCTTCGAGCAGGCCGAGAACCGCATGCACACCATCAAGGCCATCCTGGTGGCCACGCTGGGCGATTGATTCGGCCCTAGGCATCCCTAGCTGCACTTTTGCCGGCCAAGGCTTCCCTGACCGGGAACCTTGGCCGGTTTCACATCAAGAACGCGGCTCGCCGTTGCAAATGGCGGGCGCGGCAGTAAAAAAGGAACAGAATATGCGAGTCGTCGTAGCTCTGGGCGGCAATGCCCTGCAACGTCGCGGCGAGGCCATGACCGCCGACAACCAGCGCGCCAACGTCAAAGTGGCCGCCGAACAACTGGCCGGCGTGACCCGCTTGGGCCACAACCTGGTGATGTGCCACGGCAACGGGCCGCAAGTGGGCCTGCTGGGCCTGCAGAACGATGCCTACGCCCGCCACGTGGACGAAAAAGTGACGCCCTATCCGCTGGACGTGCTGGGCGCGCAGACCGAAGGCATGATCGGTTACATGGTCGAGCAGGAGCTCGGCAATGTGCTGCCGTTCGAAGTGCCGATCGCCACCATCCTGACCCAGACCGAAGTGGATGCTAAGGACCCTGCGTTCAAGAACCCGACCAAATTCGTCGGCCCGGTCTACAGCAAGGAAGAAGCCGACAAGCTGGCGGCGGAAAAAGGCTGGACCGTGAAGGCCGACGGCGAATACTTCCGTCGCGTGGTGCCCAGCCCGAAACCGAAGCGCATCTTCGAAATGCGCCCGATCAAATGGCTGATCGAAAAAGGCGTGGTCGTGATCGCGGCCGGCGGCGGCGGCATTCCCACCATGTACGAGGGCGACAAGCTGGTGGGCGTGGAAGCGGTGATCGACAAGGATCTGGCCTCGGCCTTGCTGGCGCGTGAAATCGACGCTGATTACTTTGTGATCGCCACCGACGTGAAAAGCGTGTTCGTTGGCTGGGGCACGCCGGAAGCCAAGGCCATCAAGCAGGCGCATCCGGACGAAATGGACAAGCTGGGTTTCGCCGCCGGCTCGATGGGCCCGAAAGTGGAAGCCGCTTGCGAGTTCGCCCGCCTGACCGGCAAGAAAGCGGTGATCGGCGCGCTGGAAGACATCGAGAAGATCGTCAAGGGTGAGGCCGGCACGGTGATCTCCACCGAGAAGGCCGGCATCAGCTGGTACTGAATCGCGAGTGCTTAGCCAAGCGTCAAGGGCTGCCGTTAGGCAGCCCTTTTTTTATCTCAGCCCAGCAGCTTGGCGCGATGCAGGCGGATGAAGTCCTGCCCGGCCTGGTAGCCGATCTGGTATAGCTGGGACAGATTGGAGTAGGACCAGTCCAGTTCCTGCTGCTGGCGCTCGGGATCGATCAGCGCGTCGAACTGGATCTTCAATACCTCGGTGCGCGGCCGGCCGTGCTCGTCCTTGTTGTGCAGCGCTTCGAACAACTTCAGGTCGTCGCGCGCGATTTCGGTCAGCGGGGTGATGATGGACTGTACCCAGGCATCGTAGAGATTGCGCGGCGGGTGCAGCAAGCGATCGCTGCCCAGCACGTCGAACACCAGGGTGTAGTCGATGTGGTGATGATCGCGGAACAGTTGCTTGAAGTTCAGCGTGTCGATGGCGGCGCCCTCGATGTAATCGCCGTCGTCCAGGCGGTATGGCGGGTAGATGAAGGGGAAGGACAGCGCGGCCAGGAAGTGTTCGTGGCTGATCTCGCTCTTGTCCCAGCAGCGCATCTCGCCGTGGCTGATATTGTAGGCGTTCAGATAGAACTGCGGCGCAATCTGGCGCAGGCGTTCAAAATCCACCACTTGTTCGATGAAGGGCACATGCGCGCACAGCCCCTGGCTGGACGGCGTCAGATCGCTGGGGCACAGCGTGGCCAGCAGCAGCGAAGTCCAGTCGGCCAGCAGCCGTTGCCATGGTCCCTGGTCGGCCTGTTGCTGAATGCTCTGCAGCAGCGGATTCTGGCTCTGCCAGCTGCGCCACAACTCGGCGGCGGGGCCCGGCTTGTTGAACACCTTGTAGTTGACCGGCAGCAGTTGGTAGATGGGGTCGGACACGCCCAGATCGGACAAGCGGCGCAAATTGTCCAGCGGCGTGCCCTTGCGCGGCGCCGCGTACAAGAGGCCGACGATGGCGCCGGCGCCGGAGGCGGAGATGATGTCGAATTCGACGCCAGCCTCGGTCAGCGCCACCAGCGCGCCGGCCATCAGGGTTGCATTTGGGGCGCCACCGCCCAATACCAGCGCGATGCTGGGCTTGTTTGCTATTGCCATGAAGATCCCCGTGGTGAGTCGCCGCTGCTGCGCCATGCGTTGACGATGCGTTCGCGACGCAGTTTCATGTCATTGCCATGCTTGAATTATGGATGCTGGCCGGCATTCCGCAATGCAATATGGCATGGGATGTGATGGAAACTATTGTTGCAAGAAAGATGCACTACTCAACTGTTTGTCATTGAGCAATGAAAGATACCTTGCGCTGCAAGGTAGTGGTTCGTATAGTGCAATCACTAGCAGATTGATGCCTTGGTCCGATTAGCTATCGTGTAATGCAAGATAGTGACGGGTAGCCGGACCGGGCGGTTTCAAGGAAGGACGAAATGAAAACCCAGTTGAAGAAGGGGACTCTGGACATGTGCGTATTGGCGGTTTTGGCCCAGTCCGACAGCTATGCCTACGAACTGGTCAGCAAATTGTCGCAAACGATGGAAATCAGCGAAGGCACGATCTATCCGCTGATGCGCCGGCTGCAGAATGAATCCTGGGTCAGCACCTATCTGGTCGAGTCGGCATCCGGACCATCGCGCAAGTACTACACGCTGAGCGAGACGGGCAGACGGGAACTTGAAGTGATGCGGGGCGAGTGGCGGGAATTCGTCAATGAAGTGAACAGCGTATTGAGTCGTCTGCCGGTGGCAGACCAGTCGGGAGAACAATAATCATGAACCGCAAGACATTCTTGAGCCAGCTGGAACAGGCGCTGGCGGGCATGCCGGCCGAGGAAATCGGCGAAATCCTCGCCGACTACCAAGAGTATTTCCATGACGCGCTGGAGGCTGGTCGCGAAGAGGACGAAGTGGTGGCCGCGCTGGGCAGCCCGCAGAAACTGGCCAAGGAGTTGAAGGCGCAGGCGCGTTACCGTCAATGGGAGAACCATCGCTCCATCGGCAACCTGATGCGGGTGGTCGCGGCGGTGGCAGGCTTGGGGGTGTTGAACTTCTTCCTGGCGCTGCCCTTCATGCTCTATCTGCTATGCCTGTCCATCGGCTACATGGTGTCCGGCAGCTTGCTGATCGCTGGCGTGGTGGTGGTGGCGGCCTGGGGCGGCAACACCTTGTTTGGCTGGCCGGAGCTGGAGCCCAGCTTGTCGCCCAAGGGTGGCGACTTTGAGTTGCAAGTGCGTCCGGCCGGCGAACTGGTGCATGGCGTCACCTTGAGACAGGGCCGGGTGGTGCTGAACCTGGACCCGGATGAGAGCGCCAGCCTGCGCACCCGCGCCGGCGATCCGGTTGCCGTCAGCTACGACGACGGCGAACTGAGAGTGGATGCCAGCGCTCCGGCGGCGCGGCGCTTGATCCAGCAGGAGGGCGAGCACGCGGTCAGCGTGGAGCGCGCGGAACTGAAATCGCTGGTGCTGGTGTCGGGTGACGGCGATCGCATGGAGTTGGTGCAGGGCGGTGACGGGGAGTCGCTGCGTTGGCGGATGATTTCGGCGGAGGCTGCCACCAGCATGGGGGAGGCCAGCAAGCCGACCAATCTGGTGCTGCGCGATGGCGACAGCTCGCTGGTGATCCGCGACAACCGGCTGTCGTTGAACGATGGCGACGGGCATTTCGAGATCGACGGCATCCCGGGCTTGTCCCTGCGGAGTTCAGCGGCGGTAAGCGGCTTCATCCTGTTGGTGATAGGCGCGCTGGGGCTGATGTTCTGCCTGTGGCTGACGCGGCTGACCTGGCGTGGCCTGGTGAATTATGTGCGCTATCAAATGGACTTGGTGGCAGGTAAAGGGGTGGGCGGTAACGTGGTTTGACTCGCTGGATCTGAACGGAATTTGGGAGAGAAACATGAAACACGATGCATGCATTCAACAGTTGCAACTGACCATGGTGCGCTTGCCGGAAGCGGAGCTGCGCAAGATCCTGGATGAATACCGCGACTACATCCGCGATGCGGTGGCGGACCCACGCAATGAGGGCCGGCTGATCGCCGCATTGGCGGATTCCCGGCAGTTGGCGGTTGCGGCCTTTGCCCGGCGGCGTCTGCTGCGCGCCCAGTGCGCGCGCCTGGCTCGCCACGCGCTGGGTGGGATGGCCGCCGCCTGCGGCGTAGTGGCGATGTATTGGCTGTTTCTGCAATGATGGACAAGCGCCGCCGGTTCTGCCGGCGGCTTCGACACTAAAAAAAGGAGATGCGTGATGAAGAGGGAAACGATGCTGGCGCTGGCGGGCCTGTTGTGGACCGGAGCGGCGCTGGCCGCCGAGGGGACGATAGACAAGCTGGTGATCAAGGGTGACGCGGCGGTGCTGAAGCTGAGCACGGATGCGCAGAAGCCCTACCGGCTGGACCTGAACAAGAGCGGCTGGGACGAGGGCAAGTGCAGCGCCCAGGCACGGCAGGAGGGCGGCGTGGTCACCATCACGGTCAAGCTCAATGACAAGCTGCTGGGTAAGAGTTGCCGCTTGGAAATCGCCGGTAATCTAAAGCCGGGCAAGCTGCTGGAAGTCAGCCTTAACGCGGTCAAGGGTTCGATCAACGGCGAATACAAGGCGGTCAGCGTGGACAGCCAGGCGCTGGAGTTGGAGCTGGCCGGCAAGGCCGGTAATCTGACTTTGGCCGGCAGCGCGATCAAGGCGCAGGCCAAGGGCGCTTACGACAAGCTGGTGTTGAAGGGGCAGGCGTTGAAACTGGGCTTTGAAGGCCGCAGCCGCGAACTCAGCCTGGACGGCCAGGCGGTGAAGGCGGAGTTGAAACTGACCGATCCCAAGCCCAGCGGCACCTTGGCGCTGGACGCGACCTCGGGCTCCTTGAAGCTGTCGTTGCCGAAATCCGCCAGCCTGCAATACGAGGTGCGCGGCACCGCGTCGGCGGTGGACAGCAAGCTGCCCAGCACCGCGGGCGCGCCGCTCAAACTGAACGCGCGCGGCCAGGCCTTGAAGGTAGAGGTGGTGGCCGACTGAGGCAGGCTGGGATCAAAGCGAAACGGAGCCCTGAGGCTCCGTTTTCACATGGCGCTAGCGGATGCTTAGTAAGCGCAGACGGTGAACAGCTCCAGGCCGCCATCGCGCACCAGCTTGCCGCCGCCTAGCTCCGGCAACTCAATGATGGCGGCCGCTTCCAACACATCGGCGCCCATGCGCTTGAGCAGCTTGTAGCCGGCCATCATGGTGCCGCCGGTGGCGACCAGATCGTCGATCAGGATCACGCGGTCGCCGGGCTTGCAGGCGTCGGTGTGCATTTCCACCGCGGCATTGCCGTATTCCAGCTCGTATTCCTCTTCCACCGTGGTGAAGGGCAGCTTGCCGCGCTTGCGGATCGGCACGAAACCGACGTTCAGCTCATAGGCCAGCACCGAGCCGATGATGAAGCCGCGCGCGTCCAGGCCCGCCACCAGGTCCACCTTCTCCATCATGTAGCGGTGCACATAGATGTCGATCAGCATGCGGAAGGTTTTGGGGTTCTGCAGCAGCGGGGTGATGTCGCGGAACATCACGCCTTGTTGCGGCCAGTTGGGCACAGTGCGAATCCAGCCCTTCAGATAGCTGGAGTAGTCGAGATTGCTAAGGTTTTCCATGGCCTAATTGTACTTCGAAATGAAGAGAGTCGCGGCGCGGCCCGCAAGAAAAAGCCCGCCGCGCGGCGCGGCAGGCTTGGGGTCCGCATCAATTATTGATGTTTCAGTGGAAGAAAGCCAGCTTGAATACCCACAGCGCGGCAATGATCAGCACCGGCGGCTTGAGGTCGGCGAAGCGGCCGGCTAGGATCTTGATCACCGCGTAGCTGATGAAGCCGAAGGCGATGCCGTCGGCGATGGAGAAAGTGAACGGCATCGCCAGCGCGGTCATCACCGCCGGCGCGGACTCGGTCAGATCGCTCCAGTCGATCTCGGCCAGGCCGCGCGCCATCAGCACCGCCACATAGCACAGAGCCGGAGCGGTGGCGTAGGCGGGCACGGTGGCTGCCAGCGGCGACAGCCACAGCGAAGCCAGGAACAGCAGCGCCACCACCATGGCGGTCAGGCCGGTGCGGCCGCCGACGGCGGTGCCGGCGGCGGACTCCACATAGGCGGTGGTGGACGAAGTGCCCATCACCGCGCCGGCGGTGATGGCGACCGAGTCGGCCAGCAGCGCGCGCTTCAGGCGCGGCAGCTTGCCATCCTTGTCCAGCAGGCCGGCGCGATGCGATACGCCGACCAGGGTGCCGGTGGTGTCGAACAGGTCAACGAAGAAGAAGACAAAGATCACGCCGATCAGGCCGGCTTGCAGCGCGCCGGCGATGTCCATCTGCATGAAGGTCGGCGCCATGCTGGGCACCGGCGCCACCACGCCCTTGAACGGAGACAGGCCCATGGCGATGGACAGCACCGTCACCACCAGGATGCCGATGATGATGGAGCCCGGCACCTTGCGGTATTCCAGCGCCACGATCAGGAAGAAACCCAGGATGGCCAGCAGGGTGGTGGGCTTGTGGATGTCGCCCAGGGTCAGATAGGTTTCCGGATGCGGCGCGATCACGCCGGCGTTCTTCAGCGCGATGATGGCTAGGAACATGCCGACGCCGGCTGAGATGGCGAATTTCAGCGACTGCGGGATCGCGTTGACGATGGCCTCGCGCACGCGGAACAGGCTGACCGCCAGGAACACGATGCCGGAGATGAAGACCGCGCCCAGCGCGGTTTCCCACGACAGCCCCATGCCCTTGACCACGCTGAAGGTGAAGTAGGCGTTCAGGCCCATGCCTGGTGCCAGCGCGATCGGGTAATTGGCCACCAGGCCCATGATGGCGGTGCCCAGCGCGGCCGCCAGACAGGTGGCGACGAAGACCGCGTTCAGGTCCATGCCGGTGCTGGACAGGATCAAGGGATTGACCAGGATGATGTAGGCCATGGTCAGGAAGGTGGTAAAGCCGGCGATGACTTCCGTCTTCACCGTGGTGCCGTTTTCTTTCAGCTTGAAGAAGCTGTCAAGGAATTGCATGGCGAAACGCGCTCCAGGGGCGATAGGGATAGAAAAAACGTGCCATTTTATTCAGCCTGAAGAGATTTACCTAAATCTTGACGTGAAAATAACTTGGCGATTAACAGCGGATGGCGGCTTGTGGTATTCTGGAGAATTACTCATTTGGCAGGAAAACACCTTCTCATGAGCCAGCCAACCGGTAATATCTTTATCGTGGTCGCTCCGTCCGGCGCGGGGAAAACCTCGCTGGTGGCGGCGCTGCTAGCCGCCGAGCCTACGGTGGAACTGTCCATTTCCTATAGCACGCGCCCGCCGCGCACGGGAGAGGTGGACGGCAAGCATTATCACTTCGTCGATCAGGCGGTCTTCAAGTCCATGATAGACCGTGGCGATTTCCTCGAGCACGCCGAAGTCTACGGCAACTACTATGGCACCAGCGCGCCGTGGATACGCAGCCGCCTGGACGTGGGGCAGGACATTCTGCTGGAGATAGACTGGCAGGGCGCCGAGCAGGTGCGCAAGACCTTCCCGGACGCGATCGGCATCTTCATCGCGCCGCCGTCGATCGAAGAACTGGAGCGCCGTCTGCGCGGCCGCGCCACCGACAGCGAGGAAGTGATCCGTCGCCGGCTGGCTTCCGCCCGCGCCGAGATCGACAAGATCGCCGAGTACGACTACATCGTGGTCAATGACGATTTCGAACGTGCCCGGCTCGACTTGATCAGCATCGTGCGCGCCAACCGCCTGCGCAGCGCCATTCAGTGCCGCAAGCTGGCGACCATGCTGGCGCGCATGGGGCAGGGCGGCTGAACGCTAGTTCGCCCCCGACCTGTGCCGCTGTTGGTGAGTCGGCTAAAATTTAGATATAGTGATCCCTCTGGGCGTTGCTGCGGCCGCGAGCATGGCGACCGACAACGCCCTTGGCAACTTGATTGGAAAGAAAACACATGGCCCGTATTACTGTTGACGATTGCCTGGACCGCATCCAGAACCGTTTCGACCTGACCCTGGCCGCCGCCTACCGCGCGCGCCAGGTTGCTTCCGGCGCCAGCCCCTTCGTTGAAGCCGGCCGCCACAAGCCCACCGTCGTCGCGCTGCGTGAAATCGCCGCCGGCCACGTCGGCAAGGAAGTTCTGAGCCGCGGCAAAGCCTGATAGCAAGTGGGTGGTGGGTTATGGCAACCGGCATTGAGGATGAAATCGACTACGACGCCCTGATCGACAGCGAAGCGCAAGCGTTCTTCGAGTCGGTCGCGCGTTATCTCAAGCCGGAAGACGTCCAGCTGTTGCGGCAGGCTTTCGAGGTCAGCCGCGCCGCCCATGAAGGGCAGACCCGCAAGAGCGGCGAGCCCTACATCACCCATCCGCTGGCGGTGGCCGGCATGCTGGCCGAGTGGCGGCTGGACGTGCAGGGTCTCGCCGCCGCCTTGCTGCACGATGTGCTGGAAGACACCGGCGTCACCAAGCCGACGCTGATCGAGAAGTTCGGCAAGATCATCGCCGATCTCGTCGACGGCTTGTCCAAGCTGGAGCGGCTGGAGTACCAGACCAAGGAAACCGCGCAAGCGGAAAGCTTCCGCAAGATGGTGCTGGCGATGGCGCGCGACATCCGCGTCATCATCGTCAAGCTGGCCGACCGGTTGCACAATATGCGCACGCTGGACTCCATGCGCGAGGACAAGCGCCGCCGCATCGCGCTGGAAACCCTGGAAATCTACGCGCCGATCGCCAACCGCATCGGCCTGAACAAGGTTTACCGCGAGCTGCAGGACCTGGCGTTCAAGCACTTGCATCCGCATCGCTATGGCGTGCTGTCCAAGGCGGTGCGCGCCGCGCGCGGCAACCGCCGCGAGGTGGTGACCAAGATTTTGCAATCGGTCAGCCAGAAGCTGGTGCAGAGCAATATCGAAGCCACCATCAAGGGGCGGGAAAAGAACCTCTACAGCATCTACAAGAAAATGCAGGAGAAACACCTGTCGTTTTCCGAGGTGCTGGACATCTATGGCTTCCGCGTCGTCGTCAACGACATTCCCGGCTGCTATCTGGCGCTGGGCGCGTTGCACAGCCTGTACAAGCCGATTCCCGGCAAATTCAAGGATTACATCGCCATTCCCAAGGGCAATGGCTACCAGAGCCTGCACACCACCTTGTTCGGCCCCTATGGCACGCCGGTGGAAATGCAGATCCGCACCCGCGAGATGAACAGCGTCGCCGAGGCCGGCGTCGCCTCGCACTGGATGTACAAGAGCGGCGACGGCGTCAATACCGCGCAGCAGCGCACCCATCAGTGGCTGCAGAAAATCCTGGACATGCAGGAGGAGAGCGACGATCCGGTCGAGTTCCTCGAGCACATCAAGATCGATCTATTCCCGGACGAGGTCTATGTGTTCACGCCCAAGGGCAAGATCATGGTGATGCCGCAAGGCGCCACTCCGGTGGACTTCGCCTACGCGGTGCATACCGATGTCGGCCACCGCTGCATCGCCGCCCGCGTCAACCACGCGCTGGTGCCGCTGCGCACCGTGCTGCGCAATGGCGACACCGTGGAAATCATCACCTCCACCCAGGCCAAGCCCAATCCGTCCTGGCTGACCTTCGTGCAAAGCGGTCGCGCCCGCTCCGGCATCCGCAATTATCTGAAGAGCCTGCAGCAGGAAGAGGCGGTGGGTCTGGGCGAGAAACTGCTGAAGCAGGCGATAGGCGCGCTGGCGGTGACGCCGCTGGCCTTGAGCGATGAGTTGTGGGTGGAGTATCTGGCCGCCTTCGGCGAGAAGCTGGCTTCGCACAAGGAAGTGCTGGCCGACATCGGCGCCGGCAAGCTGATGCCCATCGTGGTGGCGCGACGCTTGCTGGAACTGGCCGGCGAACGCTTGGGCGAGGAAGTGAAAGTGGGGCCGGTGACCATACGCGGCAACGAGGGCGGCATGGTGCAGCTGTCGCCGTGTTGCAATCCGCTGCCGGGCGACGACATCCTCGGGGTGATCACCAAGGGCCAGGGTCTGGTCATCCACCGCAAGGGCTGCCCGAACGCGCGGCGCGCCGATCACGACAAGCTGCTGGACGTCAACTGGGAGGCGCAGCGCGACCGCATGTTCGGCGTCACCGTCGGCGTGTTGTCCCGCAACGAGCGCGGCGCGCTGGCCGATATCGCCACCGCGATCTCCCAGGCCTCGGCCAATATCGAAAGCGCGGACACCCAGGACAGCAGCCGCGATGGCGACGGCTTGTTCAATATCCACTTCCGCTTGCAAGTGGAAGGCGTTGAACATCTGGAGCGGGTGCTGGGCGCGATCAGGCTGCTGCCGGTGGTGCAGCGCGTGCAACGGAGATAAGACATGCTGACACTCAGGATCAACGGCGAGAGCCGGCAGTTGGACGCGGTGGCCTGCGTGGCCGACCTAGTGGTGGCGTTGGGCCTGAGCGGCAAGCGCGTGGCGCTGGAAAAGAATGGCGAGATCGTGCCGCGCAGCCAATACCCGCAAGTGGGGCTGGCGGACGGCGACGAGCTCGAAATCGTAGTGGCCGTCGGCGGAGGCTGAGCGGCAAGCTGACAGAGGTGCAGAAGTGGCGGATCAACTGATCATCGCAGGCAAGGCCTATAATTCGCGTTTGCTGGTGGGTACCGGCAAATACCGGGATTTCGCGGAAACCGCGCAAGCGCTGGATGCGTCCGGCACCGAAATCGTCACCGTCGCGATTCGCCGGGTCAACCTGGGGCAGAATGCCGGTGAGCCCAATTTGCTGGACTTTTTGCCGAAAAACCGGTATAACCTTCTCCCCAATACGGCGGGATGCTATTCCGCCGATGACGCCATTCGTACTTTGCGTCTGGCCAGAGAGCTTCTGGATGACCATCGTTTGGTCAAGCTGGAAGTGCTTGGCGACCCGAATACCTTGTTCCCCAACGTCAGGGAAACGCTGAAGGCCGCCGAAGTGCTGGTCGCCGAAGGCTTCGACGTGATGGTGTATACCTCGGATGATCCCATCATCGCCCGCGAGCTGGAGCAAATGGGCTGCTGCGCCATCATGCCGCTGGCCAGTCTGATCGGCTCTGGCATGGGTATTTTGAATCCGTGGAATTTGAAGTTGATTATCGAGCAGTCCAAGGTTCCCGTGCTGGTTGACGCTGGCGTTGGCACCGCGTCCGACGCGGCGATCGCCATGGAGTTGGGCTGCGATGGCGTGCTGATGAACACCGCGATTGCCGCCGCGCAACAACCGGTGTTGATGGCGCATGCCATGAAACAGGCTGTAGAAGCAGGCCGCTCGGCATATCTTGCCGGCCGGATGCCGAAACGTTTTTATAGTGCAGTACCTAGTTCTCCTAGTGAGGGGGTGATTTCTTCCGCCAAGCCGTGATGCGTAAAGCGCCACAGATTACTTGGTCGGAACGCTTCAGACTTTTCCAAACCGCGTAACGTTGTTAAAATGCTGTTTTTTATAGCTCCAGTCACGTCTGGACGCTAGGAACTAAGGATACTTGATTCAATGCCGAACATTCGTGTTAAAGAGAACGAGCCGTTTGAAGTTGCAATGCGCCGCTTCAAGCGCGCAGTGGAAAAAACCGGTCTGCTGACCGAACTGCGCGCCCGCGAGTTCTACGAAAAACCGACTGCCGAGCGCAAGCGCAAGCACGCTGCCGCGGTTAAGCGCCACTACAAGCGCATCCGCAGCCAGATGCTGCCGCCGAAACTCTACTAAGAGTTCCTCCGGTCAGTAAGCAGGACCGCAGGCCTAGCCTGCGGTTTTGCCATTTGTAGTTCCCCGTTTGCAGACTCTGACGGCATGGGTTTTGGATCAGTCCAAAATCAATGTCATCAGGGTTTGAATCTCTATCTGTGCGCACTTGCCGCCCGCGACGGGTGGCGGTCTTCTCCGGAAAGCTAGCAATGAGCCTCAAACAGCGAATCAGCGACGACATGAAATCTGCGATGAAAGCGCGGGAAAGCGATAAATTGGCGGCCATCCGCCTGTTGCTGGCCGCCCTCAAGCAGAAGGAAGTGGACGAGCGCGTGGAGCTGGACGATGTCGGCATCGTCGCCGTCATCGACAAGATGCTCAAGCAGCGCCGGGATTCGGTCAGCCAATACGAAGCGGCTCAGCGCCAGGATCTGGCGGACAAGGAAAAATTCGAGATGGACGTGCTGATGGCCTATATGCCGCAGCAATTGTCCGCCGATGAGATCGACGCGCTGGTGGCCAAGGCCATCGCCGACAGCGGCGCCGCCGGCATGCAGGATATGGGCAAGGTGATGGGCCTGTTGCGGCCGCAACTGGCCGGCCGCGCCGACATGGCGCTGGTATCCGCCCGCATCAAGGCCAAGCTGGCCGCCTGAGCCGGATTCGGGCCGCGCAGGCGGCCCGCCTTGGTGACGCTTTTTGATTCCTCAGGATTTCGTTGATCAGTTGTTGTCCCGCGTCGATATCATCGACGTGGTGGATCGTTACGTCCCCTTGAAGAAGGGCGGCCAGAACTATCTGGCCTGCTGCCCCTTCCACAAGGAAAAGTCGCCATCGTTCACGGTGAGCCAGTCCAAACAGTTCTATCACTGCTTTGGCTGCGGCGCGCATGGCTCGGCCATCGGCTTCGTGATGGAATATCAGGGGCTGGGTTTTGTCGATGCCGTCAAGCTGCTGGCCGAAGGCGTCGGCATGCAAGTGCCGGACAGCCGCGCCCACGCCAACCCGGAAGCCAGCCGCGCGGCGCGCGAGCGCAAGCTGTCGCTTGAGCAGATGATGCAGATGGCCGCAGGCTACTACAAGCAGCAGTTGAAATCCGCTCCCAACGCCATTTCCTATCTGAAAGGGCGGGGTTTGAGCGGAGAAGTGGCCGCCCGTTTCGGGCTGGGCTACGCGCCGGATGGCTGGCAGAGCCTGGAAGCGGTATTCCCCGACTATCAGGACGACAAGCTGATCGATACCGGCCTGGTCATCGTCAATGAGGAAAAGGGCCAGCGTTACGACCGCTTCCGCGATCGGGTGATGTTCCCGATTCGCAACCAGCGCGGCGCCATCATCGGCTTTGGCGGCCGAGTGATGGGCAAGGGCGAACCGAAATACCTGAACTCGCCGGAGACGCCGCTGTTCGAGAAGGGCCGCGAGCTGTATGGCTTGTACGAGGCACGCCAGGCGATACGGGATAAAAACCGCGTATTGGTGGTCGAAGGCTATATGGACGTGGTGGCGCTGGCGCAATTCGGCGTCGCTTACGCGGTCGCCACGCTGGGCACCGCCACCACCGGCGAGCACGCGCGCAAGCTGATGCGCCATGCGGACCAAGTCTATTTCTGCTTCGACGGCGACAAGGCCGGACAGAAGGCGGCGTGGCGGGCGCTGGAAAACAGCCTGCCACAATTGCAGGATGGCAAGGCCTTGAATTTCCTGTTCCTGCCGCAGGAACACGATCCGGACAGCTATATCCGCGAGTTTGGCGCGGAAGCGTTCGAAAAAGTATTGGAAGAACAGAGTCTGCCTCTGTCCGTTTACTTCACCCGCGAGCTGTGCCGCGAGGTGAACCTGACCACGCCGGAGGGCAAGGCCGACCTGATTCGCCAGGCCGCCCCCCTGCTGGCACAGATTGCCGCTCCGGCTCTCGGCTTCATCATCAAGAAAAGACTGGCGGAACTCGCCGGTGTGGATGTCGACGAATTCGACATGTTGACGACGGGCCAGAAGAAACCGGAGCGCAAGGGCAAGCGGGAATACCGTTTGCCGGAGGCATCGCATCGCCCACCTCAGGCGTCCATTGTGACGCGGCTGATCAAATGGCTGCTGCTGAACCCGGCTTGGGCCGGCGATGTGCGTTTGCCGGACAGCATGGCACTGTCCGATGAGCTTGCTTGTTTTGCCATGTTGGCCGAATGCGTGCAAGGGCACGACCAGCCGCCGAATACGGCGCAATTGATGGAAAGCCTGCGTGGCACTCCATATGAAGGGCTGGTGGATAGTGTTCTGCAGCAGGCCATGCAGGATCCGGACGAGTTTGCCGATCCCAGCGAGGAAGACAGACAGCAGTTTCAGGACGGCGCGGCCAAGCTCCTGAAAATGATGCGTCAAACTCAGGTGGAGCGGCTAAAACAAAAAGACCGGAACGAAGGCCTGACTCCGGAAGAAGTCAGATTGTTAGGGGAATTGCTGCGGGATTTGCTGGCGCCGAATGTTTGACGACGTCGCCTTACCGCGGCAGACCGCTTGGCGGCCGGGCATGCCCGGCGCGCCGACAAGCGATGCAGCGGCTTTTTGAAAGCGCCCCGCAGGGCTACACAAACAGCATTGCTTGCTTGTGTTATTATCAACTGTTTTTTTCGGCTTATTTCAAGCAGGAAGCGAAATGGCGGCCTCTCCCGAAAATCAAAAAGATGTGCAGGAAAACGAAACCGAAGTGATGAGCCTGGAAGAGCAGCGTAAACGCCTGCGCCAGCTGATCGCCTTGGGCAAGGAGCGTGGGTATCTGACCTACGCGGAAATCAACGACCACCTGCCGGAAGATGTGTCCGACGCAGAGCAGATCGAAAACATCGTCACGATGATTGCCGGTCTGGGCATCCAGGTTTACGACGAAGCGCCGGATGCCGACACGCTGCTGATGTCCGACTCCACCCCGCCGGTGGCCGACGAAGACGCCGTGGAAGAAGCCGAAGCGGCGCTGTCCTCGGTGGATTCCGAGTTCGGTCGCACCACGGACCCGGTGCGCATGTATATGCGCGAGATGGGTTCGGTGGAACTGCTGACCCGCGAAGGCGAGATCGAAATCGCCAAGCGCATCGAAGATGGCCTGAAATACATGATTCAGGCGATCTCGGCTTGTCCGGGCACCATCGCCGAAGTGCTGGAGCTGGTGGAACGCGTCAGCCGCGACGAGGTGCGCGTCGACGAGGTCGTCGACGGCTTCATCGACCTGAACGCGCCTACCGAAGCGGACGCGGCCTATGCCGAGCCGGTGGACGAGGATGAGCTGCTCGACGCCGAGGAAGAGGAAGAAGAGGAAGGCGAAGAGGAAGACGGCGAAGCCGGCGATGCTTCCGGCGTCAACCTGGAAGAACTGAAGCAGCAAGCGCTGGAACACTTCACCGGCGTGCGCATGCTGTTCGACAAGATGGTCAAGGTGCTGTCCAGCAAGGGTGCCCAGAGCAAGGAATACCTGGAGCTGCAGGACGCGATCACCACCGAGTTCATGCTGGTGCGCTTCTCCACCCGTCAGGTGGAAAGCCTGTGCGACTCGCTGCGCAGCCGCGTCAATGAAATCCGCACCTACGAACGCGACATTCAGGACATCTGCGTCAGCCGCGTGCGCATGGAGCGTGCCCACTTCATCAAGGTGTTCCCGGGCAACGAGACCAATACGGATTGGGTCGAAACCGAAATCAATTCGGGCAAGGCCTGGGCCGAGGCGTTGACTCGCTTCAAGTACGCGATCATTGAAAAGCAGACCAAGCTGTCCGAACTGCAGGACCGCGCGATGCTGCCGATCAAGGCGCTGAAGGAAATCAACCGCCAGATGTCGGCGGGCGAATCCAAGGCGCGCCGCGCCAAGAAAGAGATGATCGAGGCCAACCTGCGCCTGGTGATCTCGATTGCCAAGAAGTACACCAACCGCGGCCTGCAATTCCTCGATCTGATCCAGGAAGGCAATATCGGCCTGATGAAGGCGGTGGACAAGTTCGAATATCGTCGCGGCTACAAGTTCTCGACCTATGCCACCTGGTGGATTCGCCAGGCGATCACCCGCTCCATCGCGGACCAGGCGCGCACCATCCGCATTCCGGTGCACATGATCGAGACCATCAACAAGATGAACCGCATCAGCCGTCAGATTCTGCAGGAAACCGGCCACGAGCCGGATCCGGCCGAGTTGGCGGAAAAGATGGAAATGCCGGAAGAGAAGATTCGCAAGATCATGAAGATTTCCAAGGAGCCCATCTCCATGGAAACGCCGATCGGCGATGACGACGATTCCCATCTGGGCGACTTCATCGAAGACCAGAACAACCTGGCGCCGTCCGATGCTGCGATGTATTCCAGCCTGAAGGACGCCACCAAGGAAGTGCTGGACACGTTGACGCCGCGCGAAGCCAAGGTGCTGCGCATGCGTTTCGGCATCGACATGAACACCGACCATACGCTGGAAGAGGTGGGCAAGCAGTTCGATGTGACGCGTGAGCGTATTCGTCAGATCGAAGCCAAGGCATTGCGCAAGCTGCGTCATCCCACCCGTTCGGAGCGCTTGCGCAGCTTCCTGGACAATGAGCCGGGCGGCCAGTGATCTGATTGCGACACCGGTCTAGGCTAATGGTCTGAACGGTATGAAAACCCCAAGCTGTCGGTATTCGGCGCTTGGGGTTTTGCTTTTGGGCTGTTATAATGCGCTGCTCTGGGCCTCTAGCTCATGCCTGGTTAGAGCAGCGGACTCATAATCCGTTGGTGCGGGGTTCGACTCCCCGGGGGCCCACCAGGATTCCCGCAAATCGTGCGGCGGCGCATGCCGCATGTAAAACAAAAAGCCGACGATTCGTCGGCTTTTTGTTTTTCGGAACCGTGCCGCAGCCGCGACTCCGCGTTTGCTTCGCCATCGAACAGCCCATCTCACTGAATTGATCTTCGCCTATTGATCTCCATGCCAAATGGACGTAGCTTTTAGCTATTCCCACGCCATACCGATGGCGAAAATCAATATACATGTAATTTTTAAGTTATCATCTAGCGTTTTGCGCATCGTCGCGCATTAGCATGTGGAAGAGACCGAATGCCCCGGAAGGAAAAAAAGGTGGCAAGCAGCAACGCCACATTGGCCGAAAAAGTGTTTCTGGAGTTGCGGCGCGATATTCTGCTGGGCGTGTATCGCCCGTCGCAGAAGCTATTGCTGCATGAACTCAAGACGCGTTACGACGCCGGCGGCTCGCCGATCAGGGAGGCGCTGCTGCGTTTGAGCTGGTCCAAATACGTGGTGATGGAGCCGCAGCGCGGTTTCTGGGTGGCGCCCATTTCCCGGCATGAGCTGCACGACATTCTGCTGGTGCGGCGGGCGCTGGCCGAAGAGGCGGTGAGGCGCTCGCTGGAGCAGGGCGACGAGGCCTGGGAACTGGAGGTGCTGGCCAGCTACCACCGTTTGAGCCGCATTGATCTGGACGACCCGGATGTGGATCTGCAGGCCTGGGCCGACCGCCACATGGCGTTTCACCTCGCCATCATCAGCGGCAGCCATTCATCGGTGATCCTGGATTTGATGGAGTCTTTGTACAACCGCCTGGAGCGCTACCGCCATATCTGGTTCGATCCGGCGCTGCCGGCTTCCAAGCGCTACAGCGACGAAGGCGAGCACACCGCCATCATGCAGGCGGTGCTGGCCAGGGATGCCGATTTGACGCTGCAATTGCTGGATCAGCATTATTCCCATGTGATGCGCGTGGTGGAAGGGCTGAGCGCGGAGACTTTCCCTTCCGGCTGATGCCGCGTCTCCCTATCTATTCAAACGCCAGCCGCGATCCGGCCGCCGCGCGGCGGCCGGATGCCATTCCAGCCTGGAGCCCGCGGCAGCGGATTTCAGGCTGGCTCGCTTACTCCCAAATCAACAGGCAATACTGCTTTTTACCGCGTCGCAACAGCGTATAGCGCTGATGGCGACGTTCGGCTTGTCCAAGGCTGGCTTCCAGCGCATCCACCTTGGCGCCGTTGACGCTGACCGCGCCGCTTTGCAGCAGGGTGCGGGCTTCGCTTTTGGACGCGGCCAGGCCGCTGGCCGCCAGCGCGTCGATCAGCGAGGTGGGCTGCAGCGGCAAGACCAGCCGTGGCACGCCGTCCTGGGCCAACTGGGCGAAGTCCTCGGCGCGGAGCTGTTCGACATCGTTGTCGAACAGGCTGAGCGTGATTCTCTGGGCGGCGGCCAGCGCGGCCTGGCCATGCACCAGCTCGGTCACCTGCTCGGCCAGGATGCGTTGTGCTCGCGGCTTGCCGCCGGAGGCGCGGTCTTCGGCCTCGATCACTTCGATTTCCTCGTTGGACAGGAAGGTGAAGTAACGCAGGAAGCGGTAGACGTCGGCGTCGGCCGCGCCCAGCCAGAACTGGTAGAAGGCGTAGGGCGAACATTTGCTCGGGTCCAGCCAGACCGCGTTGCCTTCGCTCTTGCCAAACTTGGTGCCGTCGCTATTGGTGATCAGCGGCATGGTCAGGCCGAATGCCTGCTGCTGGCTCACCCGTCTGACCAGGTCGATGCCGGCGGTGATATTGCCCCATTGATCGGAGCCGCCGATCTGCAGCTTGCAGCCGAAACGGCGGTTCAATTCCACGAAGTCATGCCCTTGCAGCAAGCTGTAGGCGAACTCGGTGAAAGAGATGCCCATGTCGTCGCGGTTGATGCGCTGCTGCACCGATTCTTTCTTGATCATGGCGTTGACCGAGAAGTGCTTGCCGACGTCACGCAGGAAATCCAGCACGTTCATGGCAGCGAACCAGTCGTGGTTATTCGCCATGCATGCGGCGTTGTCGCCTTCGAAGCTGAGGAAAGGCTCTACCTGGCGGCGGATTTTTTCCACCCAGCCGGCCACGACATCGGCGGTGTTGAGCTTGCGCTCGCTGGCCTTGAAGCTTGGGTCGCCTATCATGCCGGTGGCGCCGCCGACCAGGGCGATCGGACGGTGGCCGGCCATCTGGAAGCGCTTGAGCAGCAACAGCGGCACCAGGTGCCCAAGGTGCAGGCTGTCGGCCGTGGGATCGAAACCGCAGTACAGGGTGACCTTTTCCCGGGACAGCAGCGCGTCGAGCGCCGCCGCGTCGGTGACTTGCGAGATCAGGCCGCGTTGCTGCAGATCCCGGATCAGGGTCGATTGCTTCATATCGTTGTACCTCCATGATTGCGATGCGCGGCGTTTACGGCCGCGCATCCGGACGACGGCGCGGACGCGCCGTCAGAACACGGGCAGCAGCCCCTGCATCACCAAGAGCTGGAACAGAATGATGGCGATGCCGGCGCCGCCTATCGCCCAGTGCAGGGTGCCGCCGCCGCTGACTTGATAGCTGGGCTGGTAATCTTCCTGGCGGCGCAGCTTGATCAGCGCCAGCGCCGGGAACAGGATGGCCAGGATCACTAGGAAGATGGCCGCGGCGCCCAGCGCGGCGACGAAGCCGCTGGGGAAGAACAGCGCGAATCCCAGTGGCGGCAGATAGGTGATCAGCGCGGTCTGCAGGCGCTGGCGGGTGTCGTCGCTGCGTTTCAGCGTGCTGGCCATGGCGTCGAACAGGCCGAGCGATACGCAAAGATAGGACGTGAACAGCGCGATGGACGAGAAGGCGGACAGTAGTGAGGGGACCTGCGGCGTGGGCACCAGCGCGTGGAACTCGTCCAGGAACATGCCCACCGAGCCGTTATGCGAGGAAATGGCCTGGAAGCTGTGGCTGCCGTAGCGCGGCAGCGCGCCCAGGGTGTTGAACACCCACAGCAGATAGATGCCCATCGGGATCAGGCTGCCGGCGATGAACACATTGCGTAGCGTGCGCGGCTGGTCGCGGCCCAGGTATTTGACCATGCTGGGCACGCTGCCGTGGAAGCCGAAGGCGGTCAGAAACATCGGGATGGCGGCCAGCATGTATTTGGCCGAGTCCGAGCTTTCCGACAGATTGCCGGTATCGACATAGGGCTGGATCACGGTGCTGAGCGCGAGGAAGATCAGGACATTGAGGCTGAACAGCAGCCGGTTGACCTTGTCCACCGCATTGGTGCTGACGAAGACGATGCCGCCTATCAGCAGGGTGAAGGCCAGCGATACCAGGGCCGGGGACAGCGACAGGCCCAGGTACTGGTGCAGATTGGATTTATAGGTGGAGCCGCCGCCGGAAATGTAGGCGGAGGAGAGCGCGTAGAGCAGCAGCAGCAGGCTGGCGTTGATCAGATAGCTGCCCTTGGTGTCGAACAGCGCCTTGGCGATGGCGTCGAAACCGTAGCCTTCGGGGAAGGACAGACAGACCTCGAGCAGCATCAGCCCGGTATAGGTCATCAACATCCAGATCAGAAACAGGGTCAGGCAGGCATAGCCGAAACCCATGCCGGCGGAAACCAGCGGCAGCGCCAGCATGCCGGCGCCCAGCATGGTGCCGGAAATCAGCAAGGTGGCGCCTATGGCCTTGAAATTGACTTGCATGGGGAATCCTCAACCATCCTTGATGAAGAGAAGGATGCGTTCGTAAAAGCCGGACAAACTCATAGTCAGCGTTGGGTCTGGTAATGAAAAAAAGCTCCCGGCCAGGCCGGGAGCGCTTGTATCAGGCGGCGATGCGCGCATCGGCCTTGTCGTCGAGATCGACGATCTGGGCCAGCTTGGCGGCGAAGACGCTTTGCAACTGTTCCCAGTAGGCGTCGAAGTCTTCGGCCTTGCGCAGGAAGTGGGTCATCACCGCGGCGCGCAGGATGTAGACGCTTTCCACCTTGTCCCATTCGGCGCGGCTGAAGCCGCGGCTGGCCACGTAGTGCCACGGGGTGTCGCCGTACTCTTCCACCGACAGCGAAGTCGAGGAGGTCAGGAAGTCGTTGGTGTAGGTGCGGCCGGAAGCGTAGGAGCAGATCTCGTACATCTTCTTGTTCAAGCGGTTGTGGTCTTCCAGGCTGTCGTTGCCGATTTCCTTGAAGGTGAAGTTCACCATGTGGAAGTCCGGATGCATGATGGGGCGCACTTCAAACTGGCGGCGTCCCACGGTCAGCGGCTTGGCCGTGGCCAGGCGCTGGGCGAACCAGTCGGCGGTCACGATGCCGCGAGCGATCACCTTGCCGTAGCCGCCGATGTTCAGCGGCACCAGGCGATGGGCGGCCCATACCGCGGCGGCGGTGGCGCCGGCCTTGGAGCCTTCCATGATGGAGGAGCCCAGCACTACCTTGGTGTCGGCGCCGGTGTCCTCGTCCACTTCTTCGAACACATAGGCGGCGTGGTAGGAGATCAGGTCGACGATGCGCTTGTCCTTCATGCACACGGCGCCGGCCGCGTACTGGATGTAGCCCACCTTGTGCGGGTCCACGGTGATGGAGTCGGCCTCGGCCATCGCCTTGAAGCCTTCATAGACTTCGCGCTTGGGCCAGGTCACGCCGGCCGGGATGATGTCCTCGGCGCGGTAGCGCGCCACCAGCGCGTCGTAGTCCATGAACTGATTGTTTTCGTCGAGGAACATCGCGCGGACATAGCCGCCGTAGGCCGCGTCCACATGCACGTAGAAGGAGGCGCCGTATTTCTGCTCGCACTCGGCGCGCAGCTTGATCACCTCGTCGACATGGTCGATGGAGCCTTCCTCGGTGGTGCCCACCACGGACACCATGGCCAGGATGGGGTGGCCTTCCTCGATCAGGCGGAAGGTGATTTCGCGCATCTTGGCCACGTCGGTGCGGTAGTTCTCGTCCACCGGCAGCGGCACGATGTGTTCCTGGCCAATGCCCAGCACGTCCATCGCCTTCATCCACGAGTAATGCTTGGACTGCGGCACCAGGATCTTGCCCAGCGAGCCTTGCTTGATGCCTACGCCGCGGCAGGACAGCGCGCGCACTTCTTCGAACAGACCACGCTTTTTCAATTCGTCGGTCAAGTCCAGCACCGCGCTGGGAGACAGGTTCAGCAGTTCGCGTTCGCTCTTGCCGGCCACCAGGTCGCGCGCTTTTTCATGCTGGGCGATGGCCAGCGGGATGGTCTTCAGATTGCGCGCCACCCACATGCCTTCATAGTTGGCCACGGTGCCGCCGGAGGTGATGTGGCCCCAGCCGCGCTTGGGGTCGTAGCCGAACATCCGGCACAGATCGAGGCCGGCTTCCACTTCCAACTCGGTGGTGGTGGGCGAGGCTTCGTGCGCGCAGTTGTTCGGGTTGTACATCATGGTCATCACGTAGGCCAGGTTCGACACCATCAGCGTGTCGGCATTCATGTGGCCCAGATAGCGCGGGGAGAACCAGGGCACCGAGGTGTTCTTCAGCTTGGAAGACAGCTGGCGCAGGATGCCTTCGGTGCGGTACAGGGTTTGGCGAAAGTCGGTGGCGTGCTGCTCCACCGGTGTCACCAGCGCCGGATCTTCCGGGTGGAAGTCGGCGCGCCAGTGCAAGTGCTCGGAGACGGCGTATTCCATCATTTCCTTGAAGAACACGCGGTTTTCGGATTTGGGGCCGATGAACAGAGCATCGACGTTGAGCGAGGAAGAATTCTGGCTGGTCATGTCGGATTTACCTTGTAATTTGATAGTGAGGCTGAAGCAGCGGGTTCATTTGCCTTCGGCGGGACGCGCCTTGCTGGCGGGCGAGGTACGCGGCGCGACGCCGGCGGAGCGGGCGTGCTTGGCCTTTTGGCCATAGGCGTAAACCAGGAAGGGGATCACCACCATGACGGCGAGGCCGATGAGCTGGAACTGCAGGTATTCATGGGCGGAGCCATGGAAGCTGCCGGGCGGGATGAAGCCCAGGTAGCCGGCCAGCAGCGAGATGGCGAGGCCGAGCCCGGAGCAGATCCACATGCCGAGCTTGCCGCCGGGAACGCGGAAGCTGCGTTCCACGTCCGGGCGCTTGTAGCGCAGATAGATGGCGGCGGAGAACATGAACAGGTAAGCCACCAGGTAGACGAGCCCGGTCAGGCCCATCAACATGAAGTAGAAGTTATCCACATTGGGCATCACGGTGATCAGCACGCCGACGATGGTGATGGCCACCGCCTGGATCAGCACCAGGGTCACCGGCACGCCGTGACGATTGGTCTTTTGCAGGAATTCCGGCAGCGCGCCGGAGTCGGCGGTGGCTTGCAGGCCGCGCACCGGGCCCAGCACCCAGGAGTTCACTTGGCCAACCAGGCCCAGGCCGATGCACAAGCCCATGACCGGAGCGAGCCAGCCCATGCCCCATTGATTGAAATAGAGCTCGAACGCCTGCATCAGGCCGGCGGTCATCGAGATCTTTTCTTTGGGAATGGCGACGAAGATGGCGGCGGAACCGATCACCGACAGCAGCACCATGATCACCGACACCAGGATGATGGCGATCGGGTAATTGCGGCGGGCATCCTTGATGGAGGAGACGTTGGACGCGGACACTTCCATGCCCATCACCACGAAGATGAAGCCGATGAACAAGCCCAGGGTGCCGCTGTCGCTAAAGCTAGGCACCAGGTTGTTCCAGCTCCAGGACACATCGGTCATGATCGGGTGGCCGCCGGCCAGATAGGCGATGCCGCAGCCGATCAGCACCACGCCGGGCATGAATACGCCCAGGCTCACGCAGATGGTGGACACCCAGCCCAGGGTTTTCACGCCGCGCATGTTCACCAGGGTGCAAGCCCACCAGATGCCCAGGATCATCGCCAGCATGTAGAGCTTGTTGCTGGCCAGGGCCGGGTTGAACACATAGGCGAAAGTGGCGGCGATGATCATGATGATGGAGGTCATGCCGAACACCATCTGTATCCACTGCATCCACACCGCGACAAAGCCCATGCGCTCGCCGAAGGCCTCGCGCACCCAGATGAACAGGCCGCCGTCCTGCGGCCAGGCGGTGGCGAGCTCGGCCGACACCAGCGCGGTGGGAACCAGGAACAGCAAGGCGGCTGCCAGTGTTAGAAAAATCGTCATCATCCCCGGCTGCGCGGTCATCGGCAGCGTGCGGACGCTGACGACTACGGCGGCGGTGATCATGACGAAGGCGAAGACGCTGATCTTGGGAGGCGTCTTATCTACGGTCGTCATTTTTGATCTCCATCGAATAAAGCAATAAAAACGTTCAAACTAAAAATTTCGAAAATCTTAGTAATTTCGCCTTTGTGTCTATTTGATGAAAGTCAACATTAGGAAAATGCAATAAAAGATAATTCGTATGGAATATTTTGAAAGACCGGGGAAAACCTTGTCTGGCAAGGGTTTCCTTAAGTTGGAACCTTATGCTCGCGAATCCGGCGATGGAGGGGTTTTGACTGGACTTCGCGCGATGCGCAGTGAGACGGGGAAGAGAGAACGCGCCGGGAGACCGGCAGGGAAGACAAAGCAAGCGCGGCGCCGAAGAGACGGCGCCGCGGAAGAGGGCTGGCTTTTTAGCGCTTGCTCAAAGTCTCGGGCAAGAGCGAAACAAGGCGTTGCGGCTGAAAAACGTGTTCCGAGTCATGGTGCGCGGTGGACTCGAAACAGGTTTTACAGCGCCTGGGAAGGGTTCATGCCTTTGGGCAGCAGCATCCACAGATTGCCTTGCTGCTTCATCCTGCCCGCGTACATGCCGGCCTCGGTGCCGTAGCCCCAGAAGAAATCAGCGCGCACGGCGCCCTTGATCGCGCTGCCGGTATCCTGGGCGTGAACCAGCCGCGCCAGCGGCTGGCTCGAGTGCGGCCAGGTGGTGACGAGATAGACCGGCGCGCCCAGAGGGATGTAGCGCGGATCGACCGCGATGCTGTAGCCGCCGGTCAGCGGCACGCCCAAGGCGCCCACCGGACCGCCGTTGTCTCCGGGCAAGGTCTTGAAGAACACATAGCTGGGGTTGACCGCGAACAGTTCCTGCTGGCGCTGCGGGTTGCGCGCCAGCCAGTCCTTGATGCCCTGCATCGATGCATTGCTCATGGTCAGTTCGCCCTTGTCCACCAGCCACTTGCCTATCGATTGATAGCCATAGCCGTTCTGTTCGGCGTAGCCGATGTGGACGAAGCTGCCGTCATCCAGCTGGATGCGGCCGGAACCTTGCACTTGCAGGAAGAACAACTCCACCGGGTCTTCAACCCAGGCGAGAATGGGCGCATTGGCCACGCCCTTGCCCTGATTGATTTCGGCGCGAGTGTAGTATGGCAGCAGACGCTTGCCGTCCAGCCGGCCTTTCAAGCGCGTGCCGCGCGCGTCGGCGGGAAAGTCGGCGGGGCGGACTTCAATATCGCCGGTCGGGCTCAGCGTCAGCCGGTTGGGGCCGCTGCGACGAGCCATCAGGCTGGACTTGCCGCGCGCCGCCTGCGGCACGTCCACGCTGTAAAAGTCCGCCGGAATGCCGTAGACCGGCCAGGGCGTGCGCGCGCTGCGCATGCGGCTGCCGCTGAGCAGCGGCTCGTAATAACCGGTGATCAGCCCGCTATCGCGGCTGCCGTCATTGACTTTCCAGGCGGCAAAGCGGTTTTCGAAAAACTGGCGCACGGCCGGGGCGTTCTCATTGGAAATGCCATCCGCCTGGCGACAGACATCCGCCCAGCCGGGTTTTTTGGCGATGGCCTTGCAGCTCTGTTTCAAGGCGGCCAGCGTATCGCCCAGCTCCTGCTGGCCCCAGGCCGGCAGCGCGTTTGGTGTTCCGGTGTCCCGCGGCCCACCGCCGGGCTTGCCGGGAGGGCTGGAGGTGGAACAGGCGGCGAGGCCGATGACGAGCAGCAACAACAACCATTTTCTTAACATGCGGACGATTCTCTGAAACGGGACTGGACAACGGGGTGATTGCGAACCGGCTTGATTCTACGCTGCGCCAAGCATGACGGGGGATTGCGTGCGTCAGCAATTGTTGCGTCGCCGCCAATGACGCGGCCATTGCGCTACGTTGTCATGGACCGGCAACAAAATTGAAAAGTTTCCTCGCTAGTATGCGGTAAAACTTTTGCGCTGGAGCCCGAGGCTTGAGCGCTTGCAGGCCATATCACTGGAGAGACTGATGAAACGTTTTTGCATTCGCGCGCTGCTGTTGAGTTCCCTGTTGTCCGTTGCCGCCCTGGCCCATGCCGAACAGACCCCGCCGACCGATGAAGAACTGGCCGCCAGCGTGCAGCAGGCGCTGAACAGCGATGCCGAACTGCAGACGCTGGGGCTGAAAGTGAGCAGCAAGAAGAGCGAAGTGACGATAGAAGGCGGCATGACCGACGATCAGCAGATGTTCAAGGCCGGTCAGATCGCCGAGAAAGTGCCGGGCGTCAAATTCGTCATCAACAATATGGTGCCGAAGAACTGAGCTAGCGGGTCTTCCTGCCGGCTGGGCGGGCCAGCACAACGCGACAGGGCGCTTTGGCGCCCTGTCGTCATTTCCACCGCCATGTGGTGATCAGGCGGGAACACGAGACGAATATCCGCCGTGCTAGCGTTGGATCTATGCGCTGAATTTAAGATTAATCCGATTGTGGCGGCGTCTCATATTCAGAAAAATGTCAGGTGCTGTCGGCCGACAGCCTTGAATCCCCTGTTTGAGGCGGGGGCCGCTTTTGCTGGCGGCATATGGGCGCCGGAATGGGGCTGTGGCCGGATCATGGTTTTTAAATTAGCGGTTTGGCGCGGATGCCGTCCAACTGCAAAGCACCGGGCACAGACTCATGGCATACGCACCCCTACTTGGCAGGACCTTCTCTCACCGCATGCAGCAACAGCCGGCGGAGCAAGTGGACAAACTGATTTCCAGACTGGAGGGCTCGGAAGAGGCCAAGCTGGTCTACTGGGACGAGCGCAGCCAGCGGCTGCGCGCGCTGAGTCCACGCTCGCGCCGCGGCCAGCAATTGCTGGCGCGTGGCCTACAGGCACCGCAAGTAGTGGGGGTCTTCGATGGTTACGCCAGCTACCAGGATATTTTTCAGGCGTTTCAGGAAACGCTGGCGGATTTGAAATTGTGCTGAGCGCGCGGCCGGCTTTGAGCCGGCCGCGTGGTTCGCGCTACACCTGTTCCAAGGCCAGCAGTTCCGCCATCGTCTGGCGGCGGCGGATCAGGCGGCTGGTGTCGCCATCCACTAGGACTTCTGCCAACAGCGGGCGGCTGTTGTAGTTGGAGGACATCGCGGCGCCGTAAGCGCCGGCGTCGTGGAACACCAGCAAATCGCCAACCTGGGCATCGGGCAGCATGCGGCTTTCCACCAGGCCGCCTTCTTGCTGGGTGAATACATCGCCCGATTCGCACAAGGGACCGGCCACTACGCTGGGAATGTTCCCGCTCTTCTGCTCGCCCTCAGCCGTCAGCACTGAAATCTCGTGATGGCTGCCATACAGCGCGGGCCGCATCAGGTCATTGAAGCCGGCATCCACGAGTACGAAATGGCGGCTGCCCATCATCTTGACTGCACGCACTTCGCTGATCAGCGCCCCGGCCTCGGCCACCAGGAAGCGGCCGGGCTCGATTTCCAGCCGTACCGGATGGCCTAGCCGGCTTGCGATCTGCTGTCGCGCAGCATCCCAGAGCCCAAAGTAATGCGCGGTGTCGATGCGGGCATCGCCGTCGCGGTAGGGAATGGACAGGCCGCCACCGGCGGAAATAGCCTCGATATCGTGTCCCAGGTCGGCAACCAGTTGGACCATGGCGCCGCAGACCTGCTGCAGGTGGTCGTAGTCGACGCCGGAACCGATATGCATGTGCAGGCCAACCAGATGTAGCCGGTATTGACGTATCACCGCCAAGGCTTCGGCGAGCTGTTGGTGCCAGATGCCGTGCTTGCTGTTCTCGCCGCCGGTATTGGTTTTCTGGCTATGACCGTGGCCGAAGCCGGGATTGATGCGCAGCCAGACCTTGTGGCCGGGCGCTGCCGCGCCCAGTTGGCGCAGCATGTCGATGGAGCCAGCGTTGACGGTGATGCCCGTGGCCACCACCCGCTGCAGCGTCGCGTGGTCCAGCACGTCGGCGGTGAACACGATGTCGGAGGGCTCGGCGGAGTCGGCCTGGTAACCGGCGGCCAGCGCGCGATCGATTTCACCCAGCGATACCGCGTCCACTTTGACCCCCTGTTCCCGCATCAGCCGCAGGATGTGGGTGTTGGAGTTGGCTTTCTGCGCGTAGCGGATCACGTCGAAGCATTTCAGTTCGGCGATGCGCTGGCGGATGGTATCGGCGTGATAGACCCACAGTGGTCCGCCGTACTGGCGGGCGAGGGCGGCAAGCTGCTTAGGCGTGAAGCATTTCATGTTAGGCGGATCGAAAGTGGGGGATGGCCACATCATCGCGCCTGCTACGGCAAAAATAAAATATCAAATTATCGCAAGTTCTTTCATTTATGATATGGGTAGAGGGTGTTTCAGCGGAGGGGCGCATGCGGATCAGCCTACGCCATATCGAAGTGTTCCGAGCAGTGATGACCACCGGCAGCGTGACCGAGGCCGCCGCGCTGCTGCGCACCTCGCAGCCCACGGTCAGCCGTGAGCTGGCGCGTTGCGAGCAATTGCTGGGCATGAGCCTGTTCGAACGCAGCCGCGGCCGGCTGCGACCTAGCGCGCAGGGTTTACAGCTGTTCGAAGAAGTGCAGCGCAGCTATTTGGGCTTGGAGCGCATCGTCAGCAGCGCCGCCGCCATCCGGCAGTTCGAGCGTGGACAGCTGTCCATCGCCTGCCTGCCGGTGTTCGCCCAGGCCTTGCTGCCGGCGGTCGCCCGCGCTTTCCTGGAGCGGACGCCGGGTGTCAGTCTGAGCATCGCGCCGCAGGAGTCGCCTTTGCTGGAGGAATGGCTGGCGGCGCAGCGCCACGACCTGGGCCTGAGCGAAAGCGGCCATGCGCCGGCCGGCACCGAGTTGGAGTCCTTGCTGCTGGCGGACGAAGTCTGCGTGCTGCCTGAAGGCCATGTCTTGCTCGAGCGGCCGGTATTAAGCCCGGAAGACTTTGCCGGGGAGGCGTTCATCAGCTTGGCGGTCACCGACAGCTACCGCCAGCAACTGGACCAAGTGTTCGCCGAGCGCGGCATCGAGCGGCGCATGTTGGTGGAAACCCATAGCGCGGCATCGGTTTGCGCGATGGTGCGCCAAGGCATAGGCGTAGCCGTCGTCAATCCCTTGACGGCGCTGGAGTACGCCGGGCATGGCTTGGCGACCAGGCGCTTCAGCGTGTCGATTCCGTTCGCGGTCAATCTGGTGCGGCCATTGCACCGTCCAGCCTCGCCGCTGCTGGCGCGCTTTGTCGATTGTCTGAAAACGGAGCTGGCCCATATCGGCCGGCGCCTGGAGGCGTCGGCCGGCTGATGCCGCCGGTGGGGGCTTAGTCGCGCAGCGCCACCACCACCCGCTTATTGCGCGCGCCCTTGCTTTCTATCTTCTTCACCAGCACCGGGCCGATCTCGCCGGTGCTGCGCACATGGGTGCCGCCACAGGGCTGCAGATCAATGCCGTCGATATTGATCAGGCGGATTTCCGGCAAGTGCAGCGGCGGCGTCACCGACATGGTCTTGATCAGCTCCGGCTGTCGTTGCAGCGCCTCGCCGCTGCTCATTTCGATGCGCACCGCGCGGTCTTCCGCCACCAGGCGATTCAGTTCGCTCTCGATGTGCTCGCGATCCAGTTCCATGCCTTCCGGCAGATCGAAATCCAGGCGGCCGGATTCCGCGCTCAGATTGCCGCCGGTGACGCCGGCCTTGATCACCACCGACAACAAGTGCAGACAGGTGTGAATGCGCATGTGGCGATGGCGGCGCGCCCAATCCAGCTCCAGCGTGACCGGCGTGCCGGCGGCGAGCCGTGGTGTATCGGCGGGCAGCAGATGGACGATGGCGCGCGTTTCGCGGTCGCGGCGGGTGTCGTTTATCGCACAGCCGCCGCCGTCCCAGCTCAGCGTGGCGGTGTCGCCGGGCTGGCCACCGCCCAGCGGATAGCACAGCGTGTCTTCCAGCACCAGGCCGGCGTCGTCATGTCGTGCCACGCGGGTTTCCAGCCGAGTCTGGTAGGGATCGATGTAAAAACGCTCTGCCATGGTGAAGCATCCTTTCGAGGAGATTCCGGGGAGGGACCGCGGCCAGGGAGAAACGTGGCCGTCATCATTTGAGAATGCTGCCGGCGGTTGTGGATTTCAAGAGACAGCGCTGGCGAAAAATCACGGCTACAGCTTGTCGCTGCGGCGTTTAGCGCTGATAATCGCCGCCTTTTCAGCGTTTCAGTCTGTTGCCGTCATGACCCTCCGCCATAATTTGGAACATTACACTCCGCCGCCCGACACCGGACTCGACGTGATCTACGTCGATGAAGCCATGCTGGTGCTGAACAAGCCCTCGGGGCTGTTGTCCGTGCCTGGCCGCGGCGAGGACAAGGCGGATTGCCTGATCAGCCGCGCGCAGCGGGTCTATCCCGACGCGCTGACCGTGCATAGACTGGACATGGCCACTTCCGGCCTGGTGGTGATGGGACGCGGCGCCAATATGCAGCGCGCTTTGTCCATCGCCTTCATGGAGCGCAAGGTGGACAAGCGTTATCTGGCGGTGGTGGACGGCATCGTCGAGCAGAACAGTGGCACCATAGACCTGCCGCTGATCATAGACTGGCCCAACCGCCCGCGTCAGAAAGTGGACTTTGAGCACGGCAAGCAGGCGATCACCCACTACCGGGTGGTGCTGCGTGACAGTCAGCGCCAATGCAGCCGCGTGGAGCTGGAGCCGGAGACTGGCCGCGCCCATCAGTTGCGCATGCATATGCTGCACCTTGGTCACCCCATTCTGGGCGATGACATCTATGCGCCGGAGGCGGTGCTGGCCAAGGCCGATCGTCTGCTGCTGCATGCGGAGCGGCTGACTCTGCGTCACCCCATCACTCGCGAAGAGATGAGCTTCGACGCCAAAGCGCCATTCTGAATTGTAAACCAGCGCGCGCGGCCATGCCGCGCCGCAGCTTGATTTGCGCGCCTATTCCCCGTTGGCCGCGCCACGTCCATTCCCCTCCAATATCGCCCAAAGTGTCGGCTGAGCCGCGTTCGGCCATCGCGTCATCGCGATGCCAGCGGCGTTTGGGGCCATAAAAGATTGGCTAGCCTTGCCAGTCTGTGCATACTTCCGTTTTGATCTGAAGCAAGAACTCCCTAAACAAGCGCGTTGTCGCCAGCGTCCTTGTTTAGAGATTTCTACCTTGTAAGGATCTGTCATGCTAAGTCGCAACTCCGCATTGCCCAGCATTGTCGTCGTCGGTGGAGGCGCCGGCGGCCTGGAGCTCGCTACCCGGCTGGGACGCACCTTGGGCACGCAGCACAAGGCCCGCATCGTGCTGGTCGACGGTTCTCCCACTCATATCTGGAAACCCTTGTTGCACGAGGTGGCCACCGGCGCGCTCAATACTGGCGAGGACGAGGTGAATTACTTCGCTCACGGTTACCGCAATGGCTATGAGTTCGAGTTCGGTTATATGCAGTCGCTGGATACCGAGCGGCGTTGCATTCTGCTGGCCGAAGTGAAGGACGCCAGCGGCGAGCAACTGAGCCCGCCGCGCGAAGTGCCCTATGACTGGTTGGTGATGGCGGTGGGGGCCGAAGCGAACGACTTCGGCACGCCCGGCGTCGGTGAACACGCGATGTTCCTGAACACGCCGGACGACGCCGAGAAGCTGCGTCACCGAGTGCTGGAACTGGCCTTCCGCTGCAGCAGCGGCCAGCAGCCGCTGGCCAAGCTGGGCATCGCCATCGTCGGCGGCGGCGCCACCGGTGTTGAATTGGCGGCGGAGCTGAATCATACCTTGTGCGAACTGCATCATTACGGCGCGCGTCTGCAGCCGGAGCGCGTGGAAATCAGCGTGATCGAGGGGGCCGACCGCATCCTGGCCGCTGCGCCGCCGTCGCTGTCCGCTTATGCCCAAGAGCAGTTGGCCGCGCGCAATATCAAGGTGCTGACCGGCAGCCGGGTCGCGGCGGTGTGCGCCGACGGCGTGGAGTTGCGGGATGGCGCAAAGGTGAGCGCCGACATCACCGTCTGGGCCGCCGGCGTCAAGGCCCCCGCCTGGCTGGCCGGTTTGGGAGGCTTGCAGACCAACCGAATCAACCAGCTGCAAGTGGACCCGTGGCTGCGCTGCCAAGGCGCGGCCTGCGTGTATGCCTTGGGCGATTGCGCCGAGGCGCCGGACGGCGACAGCGGTCGCAATCTATCGGCCACCGCCCAGGTGGCGCACCAGCAGGCGCGCTGGCTGGCGGACGAGTTGAGCCGACGCGTGGCCGGTCGTCAGGGCAAGCCGTTCGCGTTCAAGCCGCAAGGCATGCTGGTGTCGCTGGGCAAGCACAGCGCGGTGGGCAGCTTGGCGGCGGTGGTGGGACCCAAGCGCGATTACTATGTGGAGGGTCTTGGCGCCAAGCTGATCTATAGCTCGCTGTACCGCATGCATCAGGCGGCGGTGCATGGCTGGGTGCTGGCCGGCCTGCTCTATATCGGCGACAAATTGCGCCGGGCGGCGCGGCCGTCCTTGAAGCTGCACTGAGGCGGTCAGCCCATGACAAAAAAGCCCGCCTGGATGGCGGGCTTTTTTTATGGCGTTGGGTTTAGATCCTGTTTACGATCTGCTGCGCGTCGTGGACTGTTACACGGTGAGTACAAGCTCAAAATGCTCATGTACCACTTGTACATTCCGCTTTTTCGCTCGTTTTCGCCTTGTCTCGCTCTTGCTCGCGAGATCGTAAGCAGGTTCTTAGAGCGCCAGCAGCGCGGCCACCACGCGGCGGTCTTCCGCCAGCAGAATATTGAAGGTACGGCAGGCGGCCTGGGTATCCATGGTTTCCACGCCGATGCCGGCGGTGGTCAGCGCGGCGGACAGCCGCGGGTGGCAGAAGCGTAGATGCTTGCCACTGCCGAACAGCACCACTTCCGGCTGCAGGGCCAGCAAGGCGCTGAAGTGGCTCTCCTGTAGCTCTTCGAAAGCGGCCACCGGCCAGGGCTCTACGCTGTCCGGCGTCACGATCAGATTGCCGTCATGGCGTTGGGCGTTGATCAGAACATGGCCTTCGCCGTAGCCGGTGAACAGGTTTTTTCCCTGCCCCAGCGATTGCTGCATTTTCATATGAGTGCTTCCCGGTTTCGCGGACTTGGCGCAGCCGTCGCGGCCCGGCGCGGCCGGTGCCCTGGGCGCTTGGTCCTATTTAGTGCAGTGCATCAGAGATTGGGATAGGATTATAACTCCACCCCGCCGCTGAACGCCGCTGCAAACTGGCCGCGGCCAGCCGCCCGAGCGGGGCATCCAAAGAGATCACATGAAAGAACACAAACCGCGTCGCCAGGGCAAGACCGCCGCCTCCGGCGGCCGGCCAGCCACGGAAACCATTGTCGCCATGCAGCCAGTCCATAAATCGCAAAAACTCGCCAACGTCTGTTACGACATCCGCGGTCCGGTGCTAGAGCACGCCAAGAAGATGGAAGACGACGGTCACCGCATCATCAAGCTGAACATCGGCAACCCGGCGCCGTTCGGCTTCTTCGCACCGGACGAAATCATCGAGGACGTGATCGTCAACCTGCCGTCGGCTTCCGGCTACTCCGATTCCAAGGGCTTGTTCGCCGCGCGCAAGGCGATCATGCACTATGCGCAGCAGAAACAATTGCCCAATGTCGGCATGGACGACATCATCATCGGCAACGGCGTGTCGGAATTGATCGTGATGGCGATGCAGGCGCTGCTGGACAATGGCGACGAAGTGCTGGTGCCGGCGCCGGACTACCCGCTGTGGACGGCCGGCGTCAGCCTGGCTGGCGGCAAGGCGGTGCATTATCTGTGCGATGAAGAGCAGGGCTGGTTCCCCAGCATCGACGATATCCGCGCCAAGATCACGCCGGCCACCCGCGCCATCGTGGTGATCAACCCCAACAACCCCACTGGCGCGGTCTATCCGCCGGCGCTGCTCAAGCAGATCGTGGAAGTGGCGCGCCAGCATCAGCTGATCATCTACGCCGACGAAATCTACGACAAAGTGCTGTACGACGAGGTCAAGCACACCTCCATCGCCTCCCTGGCGGCGGATCTGTTCGTGGTCACCTTCAACGGCCTGTCCAAGAACTACCGCGCTTGCGGCTACCGCGCCGGCTGGATGATTCTGTCCGGCGAGAAAAAGCACGCCAAGGACTATATCGAAGGCCTGAACATGCTGGCCTCGATGCGTTTGTGCGCCAATGTGCCGGCGCAGTTCGCGATCCAGACCGCCCTGGGCGGCTACCAGAGCATAGACGACCTGGTGGCGTCGGGCGGCCGCCTCGCGCGTCAGCGCGACCTGGCGCACAAGCTGCTGACTGACATTCCCGGCGTCAGCTGCGTCAAGCCGCAGGGTGCGCTCTATCTGTTCCCGCGGCTGGACCCCAAGGTCTATCCGATAGGCGACGATCAGCAATTCATTCTGGAGTTGCTGCAGGAAGAGAAAGTGCTGCTGGTGCAGGGCACAGGGTTTAACTGGATTGCGCCGGATCACTTCCGCGTGGTATTCCTTCCCAACTCCGACGACTTGGTGGAAGCGATTGGCCGCATCGCGCGCTTCCTGGAAAGCTACCGCAAGCGTCACGGCGCCGAAGCCTGAAGCGGCGCCCGATTGAAGCGGCAAGCGGGGGCGGCGGCCCCCGTCTTGCCATCAGGCCTTCTTTGCCAGCGGATGCGGTCCGTTGGCAAAGAAGACTTGGGACACACGCCCGCTGCGCCAGCAGCGGCCAGGCGGAGCGGCTTTTGATCAGGGCCGGCCGCCGACGCGAGCCGCGCGCACCATCCTTGCGCATGGCCGCCGCGGGCGGGGACAGAATACTAGAGACAGGGAGCAGCGAATGAAACCGATCAATATCGGCCTATTGGGCGTGGGGACTGTGGGTGGCGGCACCGCCACCGTTCTCAAACGCAACGCCGAGGAAATCAGCCGCCGCGCCGGCCGCCAGATCCGCCTATTGCAGGCGGCCAACCGCAATCAGGCGCGCGCGCAATCGCTGCTGGGTCCGGACGTGGACGTGGTGGCCGACGCGATGCAGGTGGTGAACAACCCCGATGTCGACATCGTGGTGGAACTGATAGGCGGCGACACCGTGGCCAAGGAGCTGGTGCTCCAGGCCATCGCCAACGGCAAGCACGTGGTCACCGCCAACAAGAAGCTGCTGGCGCTGCATGGCACCGAGATCTTCGCCCGCGCGCAGGAGCAGGGCGTGATGGTGGCGTTCGAGGCCGCGGTGGCCGGTGGCATCCCCATCATCAAGGCGCTGCGCGAAGGCTTGTCCGCCAACCGTATCGAATGGATTGCCGGCATCATCAATGGCACCTCCAACTTCATCCTGACCGAGATGCGCGAGAAGGGTGCGAGCTTCGCCGAAGTGCTGGCCGAGGCGCAGCAGCTGGGTTACGCCGAAGCCGATCCCACTTTCGACATCGAAGGCCATGATGCCGGCCATAAGCTCACCATCATGGCGGCGCTGGCCTTCGGCATCCCGATGCAGTTCGACCGCTGTTACCTGGAAGGTATCAGCAAGCTGGAAGGACGCGATATCAAGTACGCCGAAGAGTTGGGCTACCGCGTCAAGCTGCTGGGTCTGACCCGGCGCACCGCCGCCGGCATCGAATTGCGCGTGCATCCGACGCTGATCCCGGCGCGCCAACTGATCGCCAACGTCAATGGCGTGATGAACGCGGTGCTGGCCAAGGGCGACGCGGTGGGGCCGACCTTGTACTACGGCGCTGGCGCCGGCGCGCTGCCCACCGCCTCCGCGGTGGTGGCCGACATCGTCGATGTGACCCGCTTGCTGACGGCGGATCCGGAGCATCGCGTGCCACACCTGGCCTTCCAGCCGGACCAATTGCAGAATCTGCCCATCCTGCCGATTTCCGACGTGGTCAGTTCCTACTACCTGCGCATCGGCGCCGCCGACCGCGCCGGCGTGCTGGCCAATATCACCCGCTTGCTGGCGGAGAATGGCATCTCGATCGAGGCGGTGATCCAGAAAGGCTCGGTGTCCGATGGCACCGCCGAGGTGGTGATCCTGACCCATCGCGTGCAGGAGCAGGCGATAGACCGCGCCATCTCCGGCATTGAGGCGCTGGAAAGCATTACCGGCAAGGTGGTGCGCTTGCGCATGGAAGAACTGAATGATTAAACGCTGGCTGACCGGCCTCGGCGCCGGTCTGATCCTGGCCAGCGCCGGGGCGACGCCCTTGTCCTCCGGCCAGCACAGCCTGCTGCAGGGCTTTCTGATGCGCGGCTGCGTCAAGCGCACGCCGGCCTCGGACGGCGTCGGTCAGCATTCGTCGGAACAAGTGCAGAAATACTGCCAATGTGCGAGCCAGCATCTGGCCGGCCGCTTCTCCTCGGAAGAGGTGATGGGCGTGCTGACCGGCCAGATCAAGAAAGACGACCCGCGCGGCAAACAGCGGATGAAGGACGCGTCCGCCGCCTGCGCCCAATATCTGGAAACTCCCTGATGCGTTATATCAGCACCCGCGGCGGCATGGCCCCGCAATCGTTCAGCGACATTCTGCTGATGGGCCTGGCGCCCGATGGCGGCCTGGTGCTGCCGGAAAGCTATCCGCAGATCGGCCGCGAGCAGCTGGATGCCTGGCGCGGCCTGTCCTACGCCGAACTGGCTTTTGAAATCATTCGCCTGTTCGCCACCGACATTCCGGCAGATGATCTCAAGTCCATCATTGAGCGCAGCTATACCCGCGCGGTGTTCGGCAGCGAGGAAATCACCCCGCTGAAGCGGCTGCATGATGGCCTTGCCATTCTGGAACTGTCCAACGGCCCGACGCTGGCTTTCAAGGACATGGCGATGCAGCTGTTGGGCAATCTGTTCGAGTATGTGCTGGCCAGGAAGGGCGAGCGCCTGAACATCCTGGGCGCCACCTCGGGCGACACCGGCAGCGCCGCCGAGTACGCGATGCGCGGCAAGGCCGGCATCCAGGTATTCATGTTGAGCCCGGATGGGCTGATGAGCCCGTTCCAGCGCGCGCAGATGTACAGTCTGCAGGACGCCAACATCCACAATATCGCGATCCAGGGCATGTTCGATGACTGCCAGGACATCGTGAAGGCGGTGCAGAACGACCACGCTTTCAAGGCGCGCCACAAGATAGGCACGGTCAACTCCATCAACTGGGCGCGTGTGGTGGCCCAGGTGGTGTACTACTTCAAGGGCTATTTCAACGCCACGGCGAGCAATGAGGAGAAGGTCAGCTTCTGCGTGCCGTCGGGTAATTTCGGCAATATCTGCGCCGGCCATATTGCGCGCCAGATGGGTTTGCCGATAGAGCGCCTGCTGGTGGCCACCAACGAGAACGACGTGCTGGACGAGTTCTTCCGTACCGGCGCTTACCGCCCGCGCGGCACCGCCAACACCTATGTCACCTCCAGCCCGTCAATGGACATCTCCAAGGCGTCCAACTTCGAGCGTTTCGTGTTTGATCTGCTGGGGCGCGACGCCGAGGCGTTGAAGGGCTTGTGGCGGCAAGTGGATGCTGGTCAGGGCTTTGAATTGTCCGCCGCGCAGCAGGCCGCCGCCGCCGAGGCGTTCGGTTTCGTCTCCGGCAAGAGCAGCCATGCCGACCGTCTGGCGACGATACGTCAGGTGGCGGACGAAGACGGCGTGGTGGTGGACACCCATACCGCCGACGGCATCAAGGTGGCGCGCGAGCTGCGCCGGCCGGGCGAAACCGTGGTCTGCCTGGAAACCGCCTTGCCGGCCAAGTTCGCCGACACCATCCGCGAAGCGTTGGACCGCGATCCGCCGCGACCGGAGGGCTTTGAAGGTCTGGAAGAGCTGCCGCAAAAAGTGGTGGTGTTCCCGGCGGATGCGGTCAAGGTCAAGGCCTATATCGAGCAGACGCTGGCATCTTGACGCAGCTTGGCGTCAGGGAAAACGGCCCCGCAAGGGGCCGTTTTTTTATGCCGTGAGCGCTTAAAACGACAGCGCCACGCCGATATTGCCGGCGGTCTGGCTGCTGCCGCTGCGTCCGCTGATGGCGCTGAGCTGGCCAAACATCGACACGCTCTTGTTCAACTGAGCGCTGAGGCCGGCGGTCCATTCCAGCCAATCCGCCTTGGGCTTGCCCAGGTTCACGCTGTAGTCGCCCAGGGTATTGGCCACGCCGGCGGTGACCACGCGGTCGTCGCGCTTGAACTCGTGCGCGTAGCTGAGCTTGGCGTAGGGGCTGAAACGGCCGATGTCGGCCTCCAGCTGCCAGCCCACGCGAGCCACCAGCGAGGTGTTGTTTTGCGCGTTGAAGGCCATGCTGCTGCTATTGCCGCCTTGCTCGGTGAAACCGTTGACCTTGACGTGGGCGTAATCCAGGCCGGCGATAGGGCCGGTGCGGTAAGCGCCCAGCGGGAAGCTGTAGCCGCCGTTGATGCGCAGGCCGTATTGGCTTTGGCGCGCGCTGCCTTTCAGCGCGACTTGCACGCTCCCCAGCGTCACATTGCGGCTGGTGTCGATGTCGCCGGCGCCGATATGGGCGTCGCCGTCCACCCAGAACCGTTCCTGCTTGTAGCTGAACAGCGCGCTCATCAGCGTGCTGCGGTCGTCGACGCTGCCCGGCGTGGCGATGCCGTTGATGTCGGTCTTGCCGTTCTGGCGCGACATCGCCAGGCCCAGGCTCAGCGCCTGGCTGGCCTGAAAGTCCATGCCCACCGTGTATAGCCGGCCTTGCGGCTTGGCGGACAGCGCATCGTAGCCGACCTTGTCGTCATTGAAGGCGCCACTGACAAAGGCGCTGACGGTGCCGATCTCGCGTTTCTGCGCGCGGATGGCCTGGTAACGGCTGTCCAGCGTTCCACCCAGTTGGCGGGCGTTGTTCAAGGCGGATTCCGGCAGCGCGCCGGCGAAATAGGGCGCTTGCAGCAAGCCGTAGAGATAATCGCTGATCAGCCGGTAGGCGGCGGGCGTGGGGTGCAGCGCGTCGGTGAACATATAGTTCTGCCCCGGCACGTTTGCGGCCAGGCAGTACAGCGCGGATTGCGGGCAGGCCGAGCCGGAGGTGTTGCTGAAGCCGTAAGCGCGCGGATTGGCCAGAATCTCCGAGAACAGGCCGGCGATATCGGCCCTGACCACGCCATGTTGCAGATTGCCGGCGCTGAGCGCCATATCCACCAACTGATTGTAGCCGCTGGCGCCTTTTTGCAGATTGGGCTGTACCGCGGCATAGGCGGAGGTCAAGGTGCCGGCGCTCAAGCCGGCGGCGGTTTCCGCCTGGCTCAGCGCCTGATTGATCAAGGTCGGGGAATTGCTGGTCTGGCCGGTGCTTAGCACATACCATGCGGCCCCCCAGGCGGTGGCCACTTTGCCGGCATTAGCCGCTCCGGGCAAGGCGTTCTGGATGGCGCCGAGCACCGCCAGCGGCGCCGCCGAGATATCCGGCAGATTCGGCAGGATGATGGTGTTGGCGCCCGCAGCCTTCAGACTGGCCACCGCTTGCGCGGTATAGCTTGCGGAGGAGCCCAGATACGCCGTCGGGTTGCTCTGGCCGGCGGCGGCGATGACGTCGTTGCCGCCTATCCATACCGCGTAAACGGCGTTGGGATCTGCCTTTTGGCCTTTCTGGCCAAGATAGGCGCTGATTTGGCCCGGCAAGTCGGTGACCTGGATCGCGTCGGGTGCCGGCGTTTGGCTGGGGGTGTCGGGATTGGTGTTGGGCGGGCTCGCCGGCTGCGCGCGCGCGTCGCCCTGGGCGAAGTTGTTGCCGGAGGTGTTGGCGATATGGTTGTTGAGAGCGTTATTGGGCGTCACGCTCAGACCATAGCGCTGGCCCAGCGCCTCGGCCCAGCCGGTGCCGTATGCCAGGGTCCAGCGGGCGTTGGCCGGCAGGCCGCCCAGGCCGCCGAAGGCGCCGGTGTCGGTCAGGCTGTCGCCGAAGAAATAGAAATTGCTATAGGCGTTGGCGGCGGCCGGCATCGCCAGCAGAGTGGCCAGCGCCAGCGTGTTCAGACGTTTTTTCATTGGAATGTCCCCTTCCGGTTTTATGTGCTGAATTATTTATTTAGGTTTAAGAGTCTAAGCTCTATTCGAACGATTATTTGAATCTGGCGCGCAGATGTCAATGACGGAGGCGGCTGCGGCCTGGCCACGGCTTGCGCTAGAATGGGGGAATGCAACGTTTATTTCTCTGGATGATCTGCTGCGCTTGGGCTGTTTTGGCGTGCGCGGCGGGTACGCAGGACCTGGGGCGGCTGGAAGCGCTGGCGGGTGATTTCCTCAAGCACGAGCTGTCGATGCGCCCCGCCACCTGGACGCTGGGGCAGCTGGACCGCAAGCTGGCCGTGCCGGCCTGCGTCCAGCCCAAGGCCGACTGGGCGAATCCGGGCGTGACCACCGGCGCCACCTTCATCTCGGTTTCCTGCCCGGAGCAGGGCTGGGCCTTGAGGATTCCGGTGCGGATCAACGAAAAGAAAATGGGGGTGGCGCTAAGCCGCGCGGTGGCCGCCGGCGAGGTGCTGAGCGCCGAGGACGTACGGCTGATCGATGTGGCCAACCCCAGCCTGGCGCGTAATGTGCTGGACGATTTGCAGCAGGCGATAGGCAAGACCATGCGCACTGGCGCGCCGGCCGGCGCCTGGCTGCGCAGCTTCATGGTGCGCGCGCCCTACCTTGTGCGCAGCAATCAGCGCGTGAAAGTGGTGGCCTCGGGCGAGGGCTTCGCCGCGGCGGCGGATGGTTTGGCGATTGGCAATGCCGCCGAGGGCGAGCAGGTGTCGGTGCGCATGACTTCCGGCCGGGTGATTCGCGGCCAAGTGCTGGCCGACGGCAGCGTCATGGTCATATTTTGAAGCCGAGCGGCGTTTTGTCGTTGCTTGGCGAGGCGCTTGACCGGATAATTCCGATAAAGTCTTCAAGATATTGTTTTTCCGTCCGATAATAAAGGTAACTCAGGTTCCCTTTGGGAAGGCTACGCCATGAAAGTAGATAACTCGGGCAAGCTGCCGGCCAGCTATAGCGCCCAGAACAAGACTGTGCAGCGGGACGCGGCGGCTAGCGCCAACCCTGCCAGCGCGGGGTCCGACAGCGTGACGATCAATCCCCTTGCCAGCCGCCTCAGCGCCGTTGAGAGCAAGGTGGGCAGCGATTCCGGCTTCGACGCCGGCAAAGTGGACGCGATCAAATCCGCCATCGCCGCTGGCACTTTCAGCGTCAATCCGGAAAAGATCGCCGATGGCTTGATCGCCTCCACCAAGGAATTGCTGGCGCGTTAGCGGCTAGGTAGTGAAAGTCAGGCATGAACGTTGTTGAAGAATTCACCCAACTGTGCCGGGCCGAGAGCGATCTCGTCGCCCGGCTGGTCGCATTGCTGGAGCAGGAACAGAAAATCCTGATCAAGGGCTTTGATGTTCAACTGGATGCCTTGGCAGAAAGCAAGAGCGGCGTGCTGGACCTGCTGGCGGCCAGCGCCGCGCAGCGCGGCGAGCTGATGCGGCAGATAGGCGTGCAGGACAGCGAGACCGTTTATATCTGGCTGGCGGACAAGCCGGAGGCGAGTCTGGCCTGGACCGGGCTGGAAGAGGCGATCCAGCGCGCGCAAAGCATCAACCAGCTCAACGGCAATTTCATCGACCAGCGTCTGTCGCTGGTGGAAGGCGCGCTGAGCACCCTGCGCGAGGCGGCGGCTTCCACCGTCGGTTACGACAAGGCCGGTCAGTTGCCGGAGCTAGCCACTGGGCGGCGCTTTCTGGGCTCCGCCTAGCGCTTGTCAAAGCTCGCCGTCAGCACCGTCATCACAGAGCGCCCGCGTGGCGCTCTTGTCGTTTCCGCGTGGCTGGCTTGCCGGCCACTCGCGGTTTTTAGAGTCTATTCTCAAGGAGAAGTGGGAATGGCAGGGTCTTTATGGTATCTTCCACTCCGGGCCTGAGAAACCACTATCCAGAACCAATGACCCTGATTTCCTTGATTATCGCTCTGGCACTGGAGCAACTGCGGCCGCTGGGCAACCGCAACCGCGTCTGGCTGCTGTTCACCCGCTACGCCAATCATTTGGAACGCAATCTGAATGCCGGCTCCAATCGACACGGCGTGTTGGCGTGGTCCTTGGCCATCGTGCCGGCGGTGCTGCTCAGTTTGCTGATCTACTATGCGCTGCATGCTTTGAGTCCCATTCTGGCGATGTTGTGGAATGTCCTGGTCCTGTACCTGACCATGGGTTTCCGCCACTTTTCCAGCGCGTTCTCCGAGATATCCCTGGCCTTGGCCGAGGGTCGCGACCTGGATGCCCGCGTGGCGCTGGCGGACTGGACCGGGCAGGGTACGGCGGAATTGTCGGTCGAGGAAATCTCGCGGCTGGCGATCGAGCAAGGGGTGGTGGACAGCTACCGCCATGTGTTCGGCACCATGTTCTGGTTCGTGCTGCTGCCGGGACCGGCTGGGGCCCTGTTGTATCGCCTTTGTTCTATGCTGAATCAGAAATGGGGCAACCGCGACGTCAATGAAGACCCGTTCGGCCGTTTCTCGGCCAGCGCCGCCGCTTGGCTGGACTGGATTCCGGTGCGTTTGACCGCCGCCAGCTTCGCCATCATGGGCGACTTCGAGGACGCGGTGTATTGCTGGCGCTCCCAGGCCAAGACCTGGGGCAACTACGCCAATGGCATTCTGCTGGCTTCGGCCGCGGGCGCGATAGGCGTGAAATTGGGCGATCCGCTCAGACAGGATTACTCGCTACGCTTCCGGCCCGAACTGGGCTTGGGCGATGAGGCCGACCCCAACTACCTGAAAAGCGCGGTTGGTCTGGTTTGGCGCTCCGCCCTGCTATGGCTGGCCGTAATTCTGCTGCTCAGCGTCGCAAGCCTCATGGGCTGACGACCCAACGCCGCCGTTAGGGCGGCGTTGCCTTGTCGGTTCGTGTCATTTGAATACGAGGGCGTGTTGGCGCATGCGCGCAACAGGCCCCGCGAGTTTTGCAGGAGTGTTGTCCATGCTGTTTTCCGAACTCGGGCTGTCGCCCGAGATTCTGCGCGCCATCGAAGAGCAGGGCTATTCCCAGCCCACCCCTATTCAGGAAAAGGCGATTCCCCTGGTATTGTCCAACCGCGATTTGCTTGCCGCCGCCCAAACCGGTACCGGCAAGACCGCGGCCTTCATGCTGCCCATCCTCGAGCGTTTGAAGAAATACGCCAATACCAGCGTATCGCCGGCCATGCACCCGTTGCGCGCGCTGGTGCTATCGCCCACCCGCGAACTGGCTGATCAGATCGGCGTCAACGTCAAAACCTATACCAAGTATTTGCCGCTGCGAGCCACCACCGTGTTCGGCGGCGTCAATATGGACCCGCAGACGCAGGAACTGCGCCGCGGCGTCGAGATTTTGATCGCCACGCCGGGCCGCCTGCTCGACCACATTCAGCAGAAGACGATTCAGTTGAACAAGGTGGAAGTGCTGGTGCTGGATGAAGGCGACCGCATGCTGGACATGGGTTTCATCCAGGATATCCGCAAGATCATGGGCATGCTGCCCAAGGAACGCCAGACCCTGCTGTTCTCCGCGACCTTCGCGCCGGAGATCAAGCGTTTGGCTTCCGACTTCATGAAGTCGCCGCAAACCGTGGAAGTGGCGCGCCAGAACGCGACCAACGACCAGGTCGAGCAGATCGTCTACTCGGTGGACGCGTTCAAGAAGCGCAACTTGCTGAGCCATCTGATCAAGTCGCGCGATATGAGCCAGGTCATCGTGTTCTGCAAGACCAAGCTCAGCGCCGACCGCTTGGCGCGCGAATTGCAGCGCGATGGCCTGCAGGCCGAAGCCATTCATGGCGACAAGGCCCAAGGCGCGCGGCTGGAAACCCTTGCCGCGTTCAAGGAAGGCAAGCTGCGCGTGCTGGTGGCCACCGATGTCGCCGCGCGCGGCCTGGATGTGACGGAGCTGCCCTATGTGGTCAATTTCGAGCTGCCAAACGCGCCGGAAGATTATGTGCACCGTATTGGCCGCACCGGCCGCGCGGGTGCCAAGGGCGTGGCGATTTCGCTGATGTCGCCGGAAGAAACCCGCCAGCATGAGTCTATCGAGAAGCTGACCAAGCTGACGCTGACGCCGCAGATCGTCGACGGTTTCCGTCCGTCTTGGCTGGCGCCGCGTCCGCAAGAGCGTCCCGCGCCGCAAGCGAGCGCCGTCGCGAAGCCCGAGGCTTCGGCGCTGGCGGGCGCCGAGGGCGTGAAGAAGCCCTTGAATAGCCGCCGCAGCCGCAAGACCAAGCGCGAAGTTCCGGCATTGCTGCTGCCACCGCGCTACAAGGTGGAAATCATCCGCTGATTGCGGCAAGCCAAGAACGGTCCTGTTTCAGGGCCGTTTTTTTATCGCTTGCGGCGCTGCAGGCTGGATGTGTCCGGCAATGGAAAGCCTGTAGTGAAAGGAAACGCGATGCCAGTGAAATGGCTGCAGATGGCTGGGGCGAGCGGAGTGATGCTGGGCGTTGGCGCGGCGGCAACGGCGGGTTGCGGGCCGATGATCGCCAGCGAGCCCAGGGTGAAGGAAGCGCCGGTCGAGGTGTCGGTGATGCTGGCGGAAGCGCAACGTCTGCAGCGCTTGCGCGCGCTAGTAAGCCGCCACGCGATTCAGTGCAATTGCCCGCTGTGCCTGGGTGTCAAACCGACAGAGTAAGAGTGGCGGAAGAGAACAGGAGTCGAACCTGCCCGGGACCGCTGGCGGCCCCATCTGGTTTTGAAGACCAGCCGCCCCACCGGGGACGCGTCTCTTCCTCTGAGGAATCGCCGTCAAGCGGCGATAGGCGCAGGCGTCGGGATGACGCCAAGCCGCATTATATCGCGGAATCGCGATAAGCCAATTTTATGCCCCATCAATAAAATGCGTTTTACCGCAGTGCATCATGCCATTAGACTGGTGGAGTCGCCGACTGCGTCACCAAGAACGCGCGGCGCCGTTCTGTCTACCGAGAATAAAGGAAATCAGCATGAAGCACTTTCTGTCCCAGTTTATCCAACTTTGTCATGTCGCCGGCCGGCCTGGATTGCGCCGCGGCAAGTAGGACCCGAGCCGGCTGAATCCGGCGCCGGAATACACAGGGCGGCCTTGGGCCGCTTTTTTATTTGCGCCGTTCCGGCGCGGAGGTATCACAGCGGCCAACTGTCCCATCGGACTGGTAGACAGGGGGGCGCATGGTGTTTTGACTAGGGGCTTGATATATTGAACAGATATTTTAATGGCATTTTTGTTCTAGTTAGATTTATTCATTCAAGTTTCTGCAAATTGATACGTTGATGTCATTGCCGGCGCGGGGAACGCCCAGCTGCAATGACCGCGGGACGGGTGTGGCTGGGAGCGTGGCATGGGGAAGAGTTGGAAGACGGGATTGAGCGGCTTGGCGCTGGCGTGTTGCGTCGCGGTGCTTCATGCCGAACCGGGGCCGGTGATTTTGACGGTGTCGGGCAAGATCAGCCAGTTCACCGACAAGGAAAAGAATGTATACGAGTTCCGTGAACAGGATTTGCGGAGCCTGAAGCAGCACTCGGTGGTGACCCGTACCACCTGGACGCCGCAATCGGTGTTCAGCGGCCCACTGATGCGCGACATCCTGGCCAAGGTGGGCGCCAGCGGCCAGAAGGTCAAGCTGCGCGCGCTGAACGACTATGTGTACTGGATAGACAGCCGCGAGTTCTACGACTTCGACGTGGTGCTGGCGCGTTCGGTCAATCACAAGCCGCTGGATGTAGGCAATCGCGGCCCACTGTGGCTGATGTACCCGCTGGACCAGATGCCGGAGGACAAGAAAGGACCGGCGATGGACGCCAAGCTGGTCTGGCAGATCAACCGCCTGGTGGTGTTTTGATGCCGGCCGGCGCGGGATGGACGGGAGCGCGAGATGAGTAAATCGATGCTGTCCGCCTGGAAGGGACTTCCGGCGATCGCGCTGCTGGGCTTTCTGCTGCTGGCGGTGGGCGTCTACATGGCGATAGAACGCTATGTGCCGGCGCGCGGCTTTGAAGGCCGCAGCGAGGACTTGTATTGGTCGGTGGCGCAGATGCAGCTGGAGCTGGAAAAGGCGCGCGCCGATCTGCTGCGGCTGAAGGCGGGGGAGATTTCCGAAGCGCAGGCGCAGCTGCGGCTGGAGGTGGCCAATAGCCGCTTCCTCGATTTCACCACCCCGTCCAAGATGCAGCAGATGCTCAGCCGCGTCGACGGCTTCAAGGGCACCGCCAGCCTGCTGCAGGACTTCTTCGAAGACCAGAACATCCTGCATCCCAGCATCGCTTCCGCGCAGCAGAATATCGACCGCATCGACAGCATACGGCCGTCCCTCGCCGAGTTCGCGGTGCAGGCTCGAGTGACCGAAGTATCCTCGCGCGACGCGCGCAACAAGGACCTGCGCTACAACCAGCAATTGATCGCCTCGCTGTGGTTCGCGCTGGGCGGCATCTGCATGGTGATTTTCGTGCTGCTGTACCGCTACCAGGGCGCGCGCCGCGAGGCCGCCTCGCGCCAGCAATTGCTGGAGCAGGAGCGGGCCGCGCACAAGGCCACGGTGAACGCGGAGCTGGACCGCACCACCTTCCTGGCCACGCTGAGCCACGAGATCCGCTCGCCGCTGCAGACCATGCAGGTGTGCGTGGAGCTGATCGAGCCGGATATCGACCCCGCGGGCAAGGCCGGCAAGGCGGTGGGGCGGCTGAAAACCTGCATGGCCCACCTGATGACCCAGGTGCGCGACATCATGGACATTTCCGCGATCAAGAACATGCAGTTCCGGCTGCATATCAGCGATGTGGACGTGGCGGCGACGCTGAACGAGGTGATAGACCTGCATCGCGCGCAACTGGACGGCAAGGGCCTGGGCTTGCTGGTGCGGCTGGGTGAATTGCCGCCGGCGGTGAAGCTGGACAGCGGCCGCCTGCGGCAGATCGTCGGCAATTTGCTGACCAACGCCATCCGCTACACCGACAGCGGCACGGTGACGGTGGAGGCCGGCGTGGACGGCGCCGATGGCCGCAACATATTGGATATCCGGGTGATAGACACCGGCATCGGCGTGCCGGAAGAGTTTCAATCGCGGATCTTCCAGCCCTTCTTCCAAGGCCATGCGCGCCGGGTGGGCAGCAGCGGACTGGGGCTGGCGGTGGTCAAGGAACTGGTGTCGCTGCTGGGCGGCGAGCTGGAACTGAAGAGCGTGGTGGGCGTGGGCTCGGAGTTCATCGTCCGCTTGCCCATCGTGGTGCCGGACCAAGAGCCGGCGCCGGAGCGCTCGGTGCTGGTGGTGGACGACGACAAGAATATCCGCGAGCCGTTTTCCGATTGCCTGCAGATGAACGGCTACGCGGTGTCGACGGCGAGCTCGGTGGCCGAGGCCTGCCAGAAGATCCAGCAGTCCCGCTTCAATGTGGTGCTGCTGGACATGCAGCTGGGCAATGAGAGCGGTTACTCGGTGGCGGAGGCTCTGAAGCGCAGCGTGCGCCATCGCGGGGTGAAGATCATCGCGATGACGGCCTACCCGGAAGAGTATGCCGATCCCCGCGCCGACTGGTTCACCGCCAAGCTGGAGAAACCCTTTGATATCAGCCGGCTGCGCGCGGTGCTGGGCCGGGCGCTGGAATAGCGCGCCGGTGCTTCAATCGAATAGCTGCGCCTCGCGCAGCAGATGTTTGTCCCCCAGACGGCGGGTGAAACCGCTGCGGTCGAAATATTCCAATACCTGGATCGCCAATTTGCGGCCGCAAGCCAACTGATCGCGGAAATTGGCGGCGTCGGCGTAGCCGGCCTGCTGGTTCAAGTCGCGTACCACGGCGGCCATGCGCCGGATCGCGGCGCCGGAAAAATAGCGGTCCGGCACCACCGCGTGCACATGACCCAGCCGCGCGGCCTTGCGCAGCAAGGCGCGCGCTTCCTCTTCCTCCACGCCGCCCAGAGCGGCCAAGTCCCGCACCCAGCAAGCCTGCCCGTCGGTGCTGAAGGCGGGCTCCAGCCGCTGCCATAGCACCGCCTCTTGAGGAGTGAAGGCCAGCACATGTTCGGGCAGGTGCAGCCAGCCGCGGGTATTGAGCAACTTTCCCGATGCCAGCAGCTGATCGATCATCAGATTGACCGCGGCCTCGCTTTCCAGTGGCAGCGCCAGCCGGCGCATGCGGCCGCGGCTGGCGCCCAATTGATCCGGTTGCTGGAGATGCAGCGCTTGCAGTCGTTCCAGCAACTGCAATTGCAAGCGTGCCCAGTGTTCCGGCGCATAGGCGTGCTGGCCGGCGATTTGCAAGGGCGCGGCGTCCAATAGCCGCGTCAGTCCGGTTTCGCTCAGCTGGCGGTCCCAGGCCAGTTCCGGCAAGGACAGCGCTTGTCGTTGCAGGCGGAGGCGCAATTGGCCGGCATCATCGCCGCCGGCGGCGTCCAGTGCGCGCAGATAGGCCAGCCGCTCAGCGTGGCGCTTGCCGCGCGTCGGCGGCTGCCGCTCCAGCACCACGGCCCCGGCCAACGTGTGCTGCGCGCCGGCGTCGCGCAGAATCAGCCGGTCGCCGTCGGCCAGGTGCAGCGGACGGTCCAGCGCCAGTTCCGCCAGCCCGGCGTCGCCGGGATTGAGCTGCGCCTGCTCCAGCAGCACGATTCTGCCGGTGCAATGGCTGGCGGCATGGTGGATGTGCACCGGCTGCCAATGGCGCAGCAGCGCATGTGGCGCGGCGGTCAGACGCAGCCGCACGCTGACGCGGGCGGCGGGCGCCGGCGGCGCCGCGGCCAGCAGCCAGTCACCACGCTGGATGTCTTGTTTTTCCGCCTCGCCGCTCAGATTGAGCGCGATGCGCTGGCCGGCCTGGCCTTGGCGCGCCGGCTGGTTCTGCACATGCAGGCCGCGCACGCGCATCGGGACCTCCTTGCCGCTGAGCCATAGCGTATCGCCGACTTCGACGCGGCCGCCCCAGGCGGTGCCGGTCACCACCAGGCCGGCGCCGCCGATGATGAAGGCGCGGTCTATCGCCAGGCGGAAGCGCCGTTCCGCGCCGAGGTCGCCGCTGGGCAATTGCAGCAAATGCCGCCGCAAGGCATCGATGCCGGCTCCGCTGACGGCGGACACCGGGAATAGGATGGCCGGCGGCAGCCCGGGCGCGGCCAGCGTTTGCCGCGTTTGCGCGAGCACGCGCTCCAATTGCGCAGCGTCGGCCAGGTCGCTCTTGCTGATGGCCACGGTCAGGCTGTCCAGGCGCAGCAGTTGCAGGATGGCCAGGTGCTCCCGGGTCTGCGGCATCACGCCGTCGTCGGCGGCGACCACCAGCAGCGCGTGACGCACGCCGCCGACGCCGGCCAGCATATTGCCGAGGAAGCGCTCATGGCCGGGCACGTCGATGAAGCCCACCATGCCGCCATCCGGCGTTGGCAGATAGGCATAGCCCAGATCTATGGTCATGCCGCGCTTTTTCTCTTCCGGCAGGCGGTCGGCATCGGTGCCGGTCAGGGCATGCAGCAGCGAAGTCTTGCCGTGGTCGACGTGTCCGGCGGTGGCGATGATCATGGCGGGAGAAATGGCGCGGGGAAAAGGCCAAGTATCGCCAGAAACGGCGGGTTTGGCCACTTTGGAAGTTTATTGCCGGCTTGCGGTCCGCGCCCGCCGCGTCAATGCGTGGGGGTCGCGCCTGGCAGATAGTGGCCGGCCGGGTCGATATGCGCCAGCACGTCCAGCACCGGGTGGCGTTCCAGCACGCGGTGGCGCGCGGTCTCGGAAATGGCGTGGGCTTGCTCCACATTGATGGAGCCGTCCACTTCCAGGTGCACGTCCACCAGGATCAAGTCCCCCATCTTGCGGGTGCGCAGATCGTGCACGCCGTAAATGCCGGGCGTGCCGAGCAAGGTCTGGCGGATGGCGGCGATGGTGTCGTCGTCGGCGGCGCGGTCCATCAGATCATTCATCGCGTCCCAGCCGAAGCGCCAGCCCATGCGCGTGACCAGCAAGCCCACCAGCAAGGCGGCCACCGGGTCCAGCAGCGGGTAGCCCATCAGGTTGCCGACGATGCCCAAGGCCACCACCAGGGAGGAGGCGGCGTCTGAGCGCGCGTGCCAGGCATTGGCCACTAGCATGCTGGAGCGCACGCGCTTGGCCACCGCCAGCATGTAGCGGAACAAAAGCTCTTTTGCGACCAGCGCCAGCAGCGCGATCCACAAGGCGATGGTGTGCACGGTGGGAATGGTGTCCGGATGGCTGAACTTGCCTGCGGCGGCATAGAGCATGCCCAGGCCCACGCCCAGCAATAGCAGGCCAAGCGCCAGCGAGGCGGCGTTTTCATAGCGGTGATGGCCATACTGGTGATCATGGTCCGGCGCTTTGTGGCTGTGCTTGCCGGCCAGCAGCACGACGAAGTCGGCCAGCAGGTCGGACAGCGAGTGCACGCCGTCGGCGATCAGCGCCGAGGAGTGCGCCAGCGCGCCGACCACGATCTGTATGGTGGACAACAGCAGGTTGACGACGACGCTGACCTGCGTGCTGAGGCGGCCGGCGCGGCGTTTTTCGACGCTGCCCTCATCGTGGGCATGATGTATATGGGCCATGGTCGTGACAGCCAAGCAGTGGATGGGAGCTTCTATTATCGCACAAAAGCTATTAAATATAAAAACTGATTGTTTTTATTAATGAGAATGAGAACAAGAATGAGCCTCACAGACCCTGCCATCAGGATGGGTATCCCTTGCGCCGCGCCGCGCTTATGCCACAATCCGGGTTTTGCCGAGAACGGGGAAGCGAATGGCCTTGCTGCTGAAAAGCCTGTTGGGCGCGCTGGCGGTGCTCTTGATCAGCGTGCTGGCCAAGTCCAGGAATTACTACATCGCCGGCCTGGTGCCGCTATTCCCCACTTTTGCGCTGATCGCTCACTATATTGTAGGCGGCGAGCGCGGCGTAGCCGCGCTGAAGGCCACCTTGCTGTTTGGCATGGCCTCCTTGCTGCCTTATTTCATCTATCTGCTGGCGCTGTATTGGCTGGTGGACCGCTGGCGGCTGGGACCGGCGCTGATAGGCGCCGCCGTCTGCTGGACGGCGGCGGCGGCACTGCTGGTGCTGCTATGGTCGCGGCAATGACTCCAGATTGGCGATAAAGCCGGCTTCGTCCTCCAGGCAGCGCAGATCCAGCCACAGCCGGCCGTCGGTCAGCCGGCCTATCACCGGACGCGGCAGCGCGCGCAAGGCCTCGGCCAGCCGCTCCAGCGTGCCGCCCTTGCCATCGGCCGGCGCCACCGCCAGCGCCCAGCTGGGCAGCCGGTCCACCGGCAGCGAGCCGCTGCCGATCTGCGACAGGCAGGCGGCATCCTCCACCTGATAATCGGCGCCCAGCGCTGAGGCCAGCGGCGCGCGCAGCCGTTCGGCGCTGGCGCGCATCGCCGCCTGCGGCCGGCTCAAGCGGCGCAGCGTCGGCAGGGTCTCAAGCAGGCGGTCCGGCTCCAGGTACAGGCGCAGCGTGGCTTCCAGCGCCGCCAGCGTCATCTTGTCGCAGCGCAGCGCGCGTTTCAGCGGATGCTGCTGAATCTTGTCTATCCATTCGCGCTTGCCGATGATCAGGCCGGCCTGCGGTCCGCCCAGCAGCTTGTCGCCGGAGAAGCTGACCAGATCGACGCCGGCGGCGATCATCTGTTGCGGCATCGGTTCGTGCGGCAGGCCGTAGGCGGCCAGGTCGATCAGCGCGCCGGAGCCCAGATCGGTGGCCACCGGCAGGCCGCGCTCGCGCGCCAGTTCCACCAGTTGTGCCTCGCTCACGCTGCTGGCGAAGCCCTGGATCGCGTAGTTGCTGGTGTGGACCTTGAGCAAGAGGCCGGTCTCGGCGGTGACGGCGTTGCGGTAGTCCTTCAGATGGGTGCGATTGGTGGCGCCCACTTCCACCAGGCGGCAGCCGGCCTGGCGCATCACGTCCGGCATGCGGAAGGCGCCGCCGATCTCCACCATTTCGCCGCGCGACAGGATCACCTCGCGGCCGGCGGCGACGGTGGACAGCATGATCAGCACCGCGGCCGCGTTGTTGTTGACCACGCAGGCGGCTTCGGCGCCGGTCAGCTCACGCAGCAGTTCGCTGACCGCCTGATCGCGGTGGCCGCGGCCGGCGCCCTGTAGATCGAACTCCAGCGTCGCGGCTTCGCGCATCGCCGCGCTCACCGCGTCCACCGCGGCCTCGGCCATAGGCGCGCGGCCCAGATTGGTGTGCAACACGGTGCCGGACAGATTGAACACCGGCCGCATCGTCATGCGCTGGCGTTGCGACACCCGGTCGCCGATGGCGGCGGCCAGGCTGTCGTCGCTGTCGGCCCAGGCCGGCAAGGCGTGCTGTTCGCGGATGTATTGGCGCGCCTGCTCCAGCGTCTGGCGCACCGCCTCGGTCAGGGCGGCGTTGCCGTGGCGGCCCAGCAGGCGCGCCAGGCGGTCATGGCCCAGCAGGCGGTCTACCGAGGGCAGGCGGGTGTATAGCGTTTTCAAGTCCATGGCGGTTTCCGGCGCGGCGTCAGATATCTGCATTTTACCCGCTTACGCTCGAGGACTGCCGGCTGCGTATAATGCGTGGATGCAGACACATCAAACGCCCCCATTCGCCGGCCTGACGCCGGACGCCATCCTGGACGCGGTGGACAGCCTGGGCCTTTACAGCTCCGGCAGCCTGCTGGCGCTGAACAGCTATGAGAACCGGGTTTACCAGATCGGCATCGAGGATGCCGCGCCGCTGGTGGCCAAGTTCTATCGGCCGGAGCGCTGGAGCGATGCGCAGATCCTGGAGGAGCATGCCTTCTCCCTGGCGCTGGCGGAACGGGAAATCCCGGTGGTGCCGCCGCTGGCTTTCAATGGCGCCACCTTGCACCATCACGGCGGTTTCCGCTTCGCGCTGTTCCCGCGCCGCGGCGGCCGGGTGCCGGAGCTGGGCGACGCGCGCACGTTGGAATGGATAGGCCGCTTCCTCGGCCGCATCCACGCGCTGGGGCGGGTGGAAGACTACGCGCAACGTCCGGCGCTGGATGTGAGCAGCTTCGGTCGCGAGCCGGCGGAATATCTATTGCAGCACGCGGCCTTGCCGCCGGAACTGCGCGAGGTGTTCCGCGGCGTGCTGGAGCAGGCGCTGGCCGGCGTCGAGCGCGCTTATCAGCGCGCCGGCGCGGTGGGCACGCTGCGGCTGCATGGCGATTGCCATGTCGGCAATATGCTGTGGACCGACGACGGCCCGCACTTCGTCGATTTCGACGATAGCCGCATGGGGCCGGCGGTGCAGGATTTGTGGATGCTGCTATCCGGCAGCCGCGAGGAGCAGTCGGCGCAATTGGCGGATGTGCTGGCCGGTTACGAGGATTTCTGCGAGTTCGACTTGCGCGAGCTGCATCTGCTGGAAGCGCTGCGCACCCTGCGCTTGATCCATTACAGCGCCTGGCTGGCGCGGCGCTGGCACGATCCGGCGTTTCCGGCGGCCTTCCCCTGGTTCAACAGCCAGCGTTACTGGGAGGAGCAGATCCTGACGCTGCGCGAGCAGATCGCGCTGCTGGACGAGCCGCCACTGTGGTCGGTGTGAGTGCAGGCTGCAGCGGGCCGGCCCCTGGTTTGGCCGCTCGGCCTTGACGCTGGCAAGCTCCGCTCGTAAGCTGCCCAACGCATCGCACTTCATCCGTGGTGCTGGGTTGGGAAGCCCACATTATCAGGCCAGGCTATTTCATTGCGGAAATAGCCTGTGAGTTCCATGACTTCGCCCGCAAGTCGGGCTGACCATGGCTCTGAACCTGGGGGCTGCCGTTGCCTGATATATGGCCTTCCGACTCTGCCATGCGTCTGCCCACTATCTGCGTTTCGGTCAATAGTGGAGGATGTATGAAGCGATTTGTTCGTCCTGGGGCCTGGCCCCTATCTGTGGCGCTATGGTTGATGATGGAGGCGCCGCGATGACTCTCCCCCCGTCCACGTCGTTGTCTTGGTGCTTGCGCGAATTGCAAGCCTTGCGGCAACACCATCAAGCCCTGTCCCCGATTGACCCTCTGATACAGCAGCTGGATCGCTACCGTGAGCATTTGCATACGGGGATTCATGCTGTCGACTTGGAGTTGAGCCAGGTCAGCAGCGCCTTGAGCGGCTTGCTGGCCATGTTGGACCAGTCCAATCTGGATAGCCTGGAATGCGAGCAGGTGTATTGCTTGCTGGAGCCTTTTGCCCGGCGTTTGCAGCAGACCGCCACTCAGGTAAGGCAATTGATTTAAAACCTTGACCGCCAAAGCCCGGTTTTACCGGGCTTTGGCATAGTCGGCCAGGCTGGATTCACCCGGCGCTGGCCTCCTTGCTTTGCTGCATTCTTTCCTTGACCCAGGTTTCGAAGTGCGGCGCGTCCATCGGCTTGGCGATGAAATAGCCTTGGCCCATCAGGCAGCCGCGGTTGCCCATGAAGTCGAGATCGGTGGTGGTTTCTATGCCTTCCGCCACCGTGGTCAGCTGCATGCGCTGCGCCAGCTCGATCACGCTGTTGAGCACCGCTTCCAGGTGCGGCTTGGTGGACACCGAGGTGACCAGCGACTGGTCTATCTTCAGCTCGGTGAACGGGAAGCGGGTCAGTTGCTGCAAGGTGGCGAAACCGGTGCCGAAGTCGTCGATGGACAGGCCCAGGCCGCCCAGGCGCAGCCGGGCGGCGATGCCTATGGCTTCGGCCAGATTGTCGGCGATGGCGGTCTCGGTGACTTCGAAGATGATGAAGCGCGGCGGCACATGGGTGCTGCGCAGCCGGTCCTCGATCTGCTGGGTCAGATCGTCTCCCTTCAGCGACAAGGCGGACAAATTCACCGACAGCGGCAGCCGCAGGCCGCGGCGCGCCCATTCCTGCCATTGTTTCAGCCCTTGGTCCAGCATGCTCAGCGTCAGCTCGGTGGCCCAGCCGCTGGCCTCCACCACCGGGATGAAGCGGGCGGGGGAGATGATGCCGTGTTCCGGGTGCTTCCAGCGCGCCAGCATTTCCGCGCCCTTGAGCAGACCGCCGTTGAGGGTGACCTTGGGCTGGTAGTAGGGGATGATTTCTCCCTTGTCCAGCGCTTCGCGCACTTCCACTTCGCTGAACAGCTCGGCGTGATGTTCGTCTTCGCCCTTGGGGGTCCACACCCGCTTGAGCAGGTCCATCAGCTCGGGCTGGCGCAGCGGCTTTTTCAGGCCGCCCAGCACCGGCAGCCCCAGTTCCCGGCCCATCAATTCCACGGTGGAGATCAGCAGGTAATCCTTGCTGGAGGTGACCACCAGCGGCGCGGCCAGGCCTTCCCTGGCCATGTGCTGCATCACTTGCACGCCGTCCAGCTTGGGCATTTCAAGATCCAGCAGGATCAGGCTGGGCAATTGCTCGCGCATCCGCTCCAGGCCTTCCTCGCCGTTGGCGGCCTGGCGGATCTGCTGCGCGCCCAGGCCTTGGCAGATCTCGCAGCCGTGCTGGCGCTGCAAGGTGCTGTCGTCGATGATCAGGACGTCCTGGATATCCAGTTGCATGGTGTTTCCTCGTTCAACGGCAAATCGCCTTGGCGATGGTGTCCAGCGACATCACTTCGTCGGCGGCGCCCAGGCGGATCGCCTCCTTGGGCATGCCGAACACCACGCAGCTTTCCTCATCCTGGGCGATGGTCTTGGCGCCGCAGTCGTGCATTTCCTTCAAGCCCTTGGCGCCGTCGTCGCCCATGCCGGTCATGATGATGCCCAGCGCGTTCTTGCCAGCGAACTTGGCGGCGGAGCGGAACAGCACGTCCACCGAGGGCTTGTGGCGGCTGACCAGCGGGCCGTCCACCACTTCCACCAGGTAGAAGGCGCCGCTGCGCTTGATCATCATGTGCTTGCCGCCGGGGGCGATCAGCGCGCGGCCGGGCAGGATGCGGTCGCCGTTGCTGGCTTCCTTGACCTCGATCTGCGACAGGCTGTCCAGCCGCTCGGCGAAGGAGCGGGTGAATTTTTCCGGCATGTGCTGGACGATGGCGAGGCCGGGGCAGGTGCGCGGCAGCGCGGTGAGCACGGTTTCCAGCGCCTGGGTGCCGCCGGTGGAAGTGCCCACGGCGATGATGCGTTCGGTGGTGGCGAACATATTGCCGCCGGTGGGCGCGGACAGGATGGCGTCGGCGGACAGCTTGGGCCGGGTTTCCAGCGGGTTGGCCGCCGGCGCCGCGCCGGCCAGCGCGGTTCCGCCGGCCGAGGGCATCACCCGCACCCGGTTCATGCGCGCGGCGGCGGCGCTGCGCACCGCGTGCACCAGCTGGCTGGCGCTTTCCTCCAGGAAGCCCTTGACCCCGGCCATGGGCTTGGCGATGACTTCCACCGCGCCGGCCGCCATCGCCTGCACGCTGATGTCGGTGCCTTTCTGGGTCAGCGAGGAGCAGATCACCACCGGCGTCGGCCGGCTGGCCATCAGTTGCTTGAGGAAGGTGATGCCGTCCATGCGCGGCATTTCGATGTCCAGCACGATCACGTCCGGCCACTGCTGCTTCATTTTTTCCATCGCGGCGATGGGGTCGGTGGCCACATCCATCACCGTCATGCCGGTGGCCTGGCTGAAAACCTGGCTCAGCACTTGGCGAACCACCGCAGAGTCGTCGACGATCAGCACCTTGATAGTCATGCCCGAGTCCTTGTCTTGTGCGCGGAAATCCTGCTCATGTCCGCATCTTGCGTTTGTTTTACCCACACATCGCCGGTGGCCAGATCGAACATCACCAGCCGCGGGCTGTTGCCGCCCAAATCCTCCGCCTGCACCGATAGCCCGAGTTGCTTGACCAGTTGGTAGGCCATGTCGATATTGCGCGACGGCACATCATGCGGCTGGTCGCGCTCCACGCCGGCCAGCACCGCGGCGCCGCCCACCAGCTTGGCCTGGAATTCCTGCAACGGCAGCCCGGACGCCAGCACCTCGTGCAGCATCAGCAGCATCGCCTCGTCGCCGTAGCGCCCGGACAGCGCGGCCGAGCGGCGATCAGTGCGGCGCGCCAGCAGGTAGTGGCACATGCCGCCTATCTTGGCCTTGGGATGCCACAGCGTGATGGAGACGCAAGAGCCGAGCAGGGTGCGGACCTTGTGGTGTTTGTCGCCGAAGTACCAATCGCCGGGGTGCAGGAATATTTCATTGTCTTGTTTTGTCATTTCCTGGGTCCTTGTGCCGGAGAGTCAGCCAGACGACCGCTTCGTTCGTTTCAATGTAGAACAGTTGCCGCGCCGTTTCAGGGCGGATTCGGCGCGCCGGCGTCCGGCCGTTCGATGGCGAAGTAGGCGATTTGCCGCCGCAGCCGCTCCGCCTGCTTGTCCACTTCGGCGGCGGTGGCCGCCAGCGCCTCGCTGCTGGAGGTGTTGCGCTGGGAAACGGAGCCCAGGCTGCCCATCGTGTCGCTGACCTGGGCCACGCCGCGCGCCTGTTCCTGGCTGGCGGAGCTGATGCCGGCCACCAGTTCCGCCGTGGCCGCGCTGCGTTCCAGGATGCCGCACAGCGCGCGCGCCGCCTGGCTGGCCTCGCGCTGGCCGTGGCGGGTCAAGTCGCCGATGTCGCGGGCGGCGTGCTGGCTGCGCTCGGCCAGCTTGCGCACATCGCCGGCCACCACGGCGAAGCCGCGGCCGTGCGGCCCGGCGGTGGCGGCTTCGATGGCGGCGTTGAGCGCCAGCAGATTGGTCTGGTAGGCGATGTCCTCGACGATTTGAATGCGGGCGGAGATCTGCTCCAGCGCCTGCTCCAGGGTCTGCACCGCCTGCTTGCCGTCGGCCACCTGGCTCGCGGCTTGGTGAGCGGCGGCATTGGTCTGCTCCGCTTGCGCCAGATTGCGCTGGCTGACCGCGTTCATCTGGGCGCAGCCATTGGCGGTGGTATCGACGCTGAGCGCGGCCTCCCAACTGTTTTGCGCCAGCGCTTCGGCGGTGGCGCGGATTTCGCGGGCGCTGTCGGCCAATTGACCGGCGCTTTGGCTCACTTCGTGAAGGATGGCGCTCAGGTGGCGGCAGCTGTGGCGTAGGATGCCGTCCACGCTGCGGCGCGCGCCCGGCGCCGGTTCGCTTTCTTGCCATAGCCGGCCGGCGGCCATGTCGCGCATGCGCTGCGCCAGCGCTTCCGGTTCCGCGCCCAGCACGCGCCATAGCTGGCGGTGTATCGCCCAGGCCAGCAGCAGTCCGCTCAGCAGGCAGCCGCCGGCGAGCGCGCGCAGCAGCGCCGTCAGTTCCCGGCAGCGTTGTTCCGCGCGCTGCGCCGCCTGCTGTCGCAGCGCGTGGGTTTCGGTCTGCAGTTGGCGCAAGGCGGCGAGGAAGTCCGGCGTGGCGCGGCCCAGCACCTTGCGCGCCTCGTATTTCTGGTTGGCGGAGGCCTGGCGCATTGCCAGGTCCAGTTGGACGAAGGCTTCGACGCGACGGTTTTGCAGCCGCCGCAACGCCTGTTGCAGCCCGGCCCGGCCCGGCGCCTGCTGCCGCGCGATGCCGTCGGCCAGCCGCTGTTCCAGTTCCAGATAGCGTCCGCGCGCGCTCTGGTAGCGCTCGCGCCAGGCGTCGATGTCGCGGCGGGTGGAGACGATGATCAAGGAACGGTAGCCGATGCGCATTTCCTGGATCTGGCCGTACATCCGGTCGCTGATCTGCGCGTGACGGCCATAGACCTGGGTGATGTCGTCCAGTTGGCGGTGATATGCCTCCAGTCCGTACAGGCCGGCGCCGATCAGGCTCAGCAACAGCAGCAGCAGCGCGCCGAAGCCCAGCTTCAGTTGCCGCGACACGGTCAGGCCGAAGGAGGGCTGCGCGTGAGGGGAGGACATTGCGGCTCAGGCCTTTTCCGGCAGGCTCTCGACGGCGGCTTCCTGCTGGCCCAGGCTGGAGATCAGCGCCATTTCATCGACGGACAGCACTTTGTTGACGTTGAGCAGCACGATGAAATGGCTGTCCAGCTTGGCCATGCCGGCGATGAAATCGACGCGGATCTTGCTGCCGAATTGCGGCGGCGGTTCGATGTCGGCGTCGGGGATGGCCAGCACCTCGTGTACCGCGTCCACCAGGATGCCGATCAGCTGCAATTGTTCCTCGCCCTCCACCTCGATGATGACGACGCAGGTGCGGCGGTTGATTTCGGTTTCGCCGCGCGCGAAGCGCAGCGACAGATCGATCACCGGCACCACCGAGCCGCGCAGATTCATCACGCCGCGGATGAAGGGCGGCATCAGCGGCACATGGGTGGGTTTCAGGTATTCCAGGATTTCGCGTATCGCCAGGATGCCGATGGCGAACACGTCGTCGCCCAGCTGGAAGGTCAGGTATTGGCTGACGTCGGCCTGCGGCTCGGCGCTGTGTTCGTGCTTGCGTAGTAAATGGAGCGGTTTCATGGCGGGCTCCGGTTTAGAAGCGGATGAAGTCAGACTCTTCCGCCAGCGGCGCGTGCAGCGGCGCGGGGAAGTGGCTGGATTCGTGCCGCGCGCGCTGGCGCGGCGCCGGGCGGAAGTCCTCGTTGGCGCTCAGCTTGAAGTAGCCCATCAGTTCATGCAGGTGTTCGGCCTGATCGTTCATCTCCTCGGCGGTGGAGGCCAGTTCTTCGCTGGCGGACGCGTTTTGCTGGGTGGTCAGGCTCAGTTGCTGGATGGCGGAATTGATCTGACTGACGCCGCTGGCCTGCTCGTTGGAGGCGGCGGCGATTTCCTGCACTAGGTCGGCGGTGCGGCTGCTGGAGCGCACGATTTCCTCCAGGAACTGGCCAGCCTGTTCCGCCAGCTTGACGCTGCTGCCGGCCACGCCGCTGATTTCCTGGGCGGCGATCTGGCTGCGTTCGGCCAGTTTGCGCACCTCGGCCGCCACCACGGCGAAGCCCTTGCCATGCTCGCCGGCGCGCGCGGCTTCGATGGCGGCGTTGAGCGCCAGTAGATTGGTCTGGTAGGCGATGTCGTCGACGATGCCGATCTTGTCGGCGATCTGGCGCATCGCGTCCACGGTGCGGCGCACCGCCTCGCCGCCTTCGGCCGCTTCGCGCGAGGCCTTGGTGGCGATGCTTTCGGTAACGCGGGCATTGTCGTTGGTCTGGCTGATGGAGGAGGACATCTCTTCCACCGAGGCCGAGGTTTCCTCGATGCCGGCCGCCTGTTCGCTGGCGGCCTGGGACAGCGATTGCGAGGTGGAGTTGATCTGCTGCGCGGCGCTGGACAAGGCTTCGGAGCCGCTCTTGACCTCGGCGATGATGGTGCGCAGCCGTTCTATGGTGGCGGCGATGGCGGCGCACAAGCTGGTCTGATCGCCCGGACGCAGCCGGATCTCGGTGTCCAGCTTGCCGTCGGCCACCTGGCGCATCACTTCGGATACATAGTGAGGTTCTCCGCCCAGGGTGCGCAGCAGATTGCGGGTGATCAAGGTGGCCAGGCCGGCGCTGATGACGACGGCGAACAGCGAGAGGCCTATCATGACCCAGTGCGCCTGTTGATAACTGCCGTTGGCGTCGGCGGCGAGCTGGTCGTTGAGTTTGTCTTCCAGGTCGGCCAGCGCGTTCAATTGCAGATTGAACGCCTGCATCTGCGGCGCGATGTCGTTCTGCATGATTTTCTTGGCGTCTTCCTGCCGGCCCTGGTTGGCCAGGTCCACTGCCTTGTCCACCAGCGCCAGGGTGGCGGGGCGCATGTTCTGGATGCGGCCCAGCAGCTCCAGTTCCTGCGGGGTGTTGTTGTCAGCCTGGCGGAAGATGTCGGCCAGCTTTTTCTCGCGCTCCATATAGGTTTGCTTGGAGGCTTGATAGGCTTGCAGCGCCGCGCTGATGTCGGTGGGCCCTTCCGCCAGCATCACATTGCGGTAGGCGATGCGGATGTCCTGGTTGTCGCTGACCAGCAGCCGCGCTTGCCGGCTTTCCTGGTTGTTGAACGTGGTGATGTTGCGCAGGGCGCTGTTGCTGACTTCCAGGCCGTACAGCGCGCAGCCGACGCAGATCAGCATCAGCACGATGATCAGGCCGAAGCCCAGGCCGAGCTTCTGCGCTATGGTCATTCCGTTTTTCGATTGGCTCATTGGGCGCTCCTATCCGTTTTCGTCGTCGGGTTGCTGGTGCCAGGTTCCCATTCCCGAGCGAGCGAGGGCAGGGTGTAGCGCTCCGCCTCTTTTTGGGTGGCATGGTGGATCAAGGCGGGCACGTCGAGAATCAGTGCGACTTCGCCGGTGCCCAGAATGGTGGAACCGCTGATGGCCTTCAAATGGCGGAACAGGCTGCCCAGCGGCTTGATCACGGTCTGGAATTCCCCCAGCAGCGCGTCCACCACCAGGCCGGCCTTGCGCTCGCCGTAGTGGACCACCACCACGTTGCGGCGCTTGGCCGCGACGGCGGGCAAGTCCAGGAAGTTGTCCAGCCGCAGCAGCGGCAACAGCTCACCGCGCAGGTTCAGGCAGTCGTGCACGCTGTCCCTGTCCAGCGCGGCCGGCAGTTCTATGCATTCGATCACTGCTTCCAGCGGCACCACGAAGGTGGCGGCGCCCACTTCCACCAGGAAGCCGTCGATGATGGCCAGGGTCAGCGGCAGCCGGATGCGGAAGGTGGTGCCCAGGCCGAGTTCGGATTCGATGTCTATGGTGCCGCGCAGCTGTTCTATGCTCTTTCTCACCACATCCATGCCCACGCCGCGGCCGGAGATGCTGGTCACCTGGTCCGCGGTGGAGAAGCCGGCCTCGAAGATCAGCCGGAACACATCCTGCTCCGGCAGCGCCATGTCGGCCGGCAGCAGGCCGCGCTCCACCGCCTTGGCCAGAATGCGCGCCTGGTTGAGTCCGCCGCCGTCGTCGGCCACTTCGATGACGATGCTGCCGGATTCGTGGTAGGCGTTGAGCCAGACATGGCCTTCGGCCGGCTTGCCGGCGGCCAGCCGTTGCGCGGTGGTTTCGATGCCGTGGTCGATGGCGTTGCGCACGATGTGCATCAGCGGATCGCCCAGCTTTTCCACCATGGATTTGTCCAGCTCGGTTTCCGCGCCGGAGATATGCAGCTGGATGTCCTTGCCCAATTCGCGCGAGACATCGCGCGCCACGCGCGGGAAGCGGCTGAAGATTTCGCCTATCTGTATCATTCGCATCGACAGGGTGCCGGCGCGGATCTGTTCGATCAGATTGGCGATGGCCTGGGTGGACTCCACCAGCGCGCTTTGTTGCGAGCGGCGCGCCACCAGATTGGCGGCGGCGCCGGCGATCACCAGCTCGCCGATCAGATTGATCAGGCTATCCAGCTTGCCGGCCTCCACCTTGATGAACTTGCTTTCCGCCTGCTTGGCGCTCTTGGCTTCGCCGGCGCCCTTGGCGCGGCTGGGTGGGGCCTCCGTTGGCGGGGAGGCATCGAGCGGGGCGGTGGCTGTTTCCGGCTCCAGCATGTCGATTTCGGCCGGTGCGTCGGGATAGGCCGGCGTGAGCAAGTCGGTTTCCTCGGCCTCCGCCGGCGCGGACGTGTCCAGGCCAAGCGCTTGCCATACCGCCTGCACCGCGGCGGCCTCGGCCGCGTCGGCGCTGAGCAGGCTTTGCGCTTGCTGCGCGGAGGTGGCCGGCCATGGCCAGATATGCACCTCGCTGTCTTCGCGGGCGAATTCGAACACATCGGCCAGGGTTTGCTGATCGGCCGGGCTGCGGTAGCGCGCCTCCAGGCGCAGGTAATTGGTTTCCGGGTTGAAGTCCGCGCCGGCCGGCAACTGGGTGGCCACCGCTTGAATCTGTTCGACCTCGCCGATGGTGGCCAGGTAGCGGATGAAGGAGGACGGGTCCATGCCGTTGCGCAGCATGTCCGGGCCGAAGCGCAGCGACAGCAGCCATAGCCCGGACCCGGGCTCATCGGGCTCAGGCTCGGCCGGCATGGCGGGTTCCGCCGCCGCGGGCGGCGCGGCGATTTCCGGCTCCGGAGCCGCGCCGGTTTGGGTATAGGCGGCCAGCTCGGCCAGCAGCTCGGGCTGGGCGAAGCGGTCCAGGCTGTCCTTGGCCGCCAGCGCGGCCAGCATTTCCTTGACGTGATCGTGGCAGCGCAGCAGCAGGCCGGTCAGCATATCGTCCAGGCGCAGCTTGCCGTCGCGCAGCTGGTCCAGTGCGTTTTCCACTTCATGGGTGAAGGCGACGATGATGTCGAGGCCGAATAGCCCGGCCGAGCCCTTGATGGTGTGCATCGCGCGGAATAGCGCGTTCAGCTGTTCGCTGGTGGTGTTGTCCGCTTCCACGTCCAGCAGGATGCGTTCCATCTCGCCCAGCAGCTCGTTGGACTCCTCGAAGAAAGTTTGCAGCGCCAGTTCAAGATCCATGCGCCAGTTCCTCCAGCGGCAACAACGGCTGCAAGCCGATCAGGCGGATGAAGTCCTGCACCGGCTGGCTGGGCGCGATGAACTCCAGCGCGACGCCGCGCGCGCCGGCTTCGCCGCGCAGCCAGATCAGCACCTGGGCGATGGCGCAGTCCAGTTCGCTGACACAGGACAGTTCCAGCTGGATGGCGGTGTGCTTGCCCAGCGCCTCGGTCAGTTGCTGGTGTAGTTCCGCCGCCTGGTAAATGGTCTGCTCGCCGCTCAGCGTCAACTGGAACGGCGTGGTGGACAGCGCGGCGGGCGCGCTGTGCTGGGCGTCTGATTTTTTGCGGGCGCGCGCCATGTCGGGCTCCCGGTCAGGGCAGGATCAATTTGGAAACGGCGGTCAGCAGCACCGGAGGCTGAAACGGCTTGACCACCCAGGCCTTGGCCCCGGCGGCCTTGCCTTCCTGCTTCTTTTCCTCGGACGATTCCGTGGTCAGCATGATCACCGGGGTGAATTTGTAATTGGGGTGGACCTTGATATTGCGCAGCAGAGCGATGCCGTCCATCAGCGGCATGTTCACGTCGGAAACGATCAGATGGACCTTGCGTCCATCCAGCACGTCCAGCGCTTCCTGGCCGTTGGCGGCCTCCAGCACCTCATAGCCCGCGCCGGCGAGTGTCATGCGCACCACCTGCCGCAGGCTGGCCGAATCATCGACGATGAGTATGGTCTTGGCCATCTGGAACATTCCCCGAATCAAAAAAATGTGATGTTGTTTTGCTTATCGCCGGATTCCGCCTGGTCGCTGCTGTGCAGGACACGCTGTTCATGAGTGGTATAGCTGCTTTTCAGCGCCTCCAGCCAGGCGGCGGTGTCCGGCGGCTCCGGCCGGTGCTCGGCCGCCGCCAGCGCCAGGGTGATCACGTTCTCCAGCCGGCGCATATCGTTTTGCACGCCGCTGAGGATTTGATCGACGCGGTCCTGGAATTGCAACTGCACCAGGATGTCTTCCAATGCCTGCGGCAAGCTCTGCGCAAACGCCGCTTCCTCGTCCAGCGGCGCGGCGCTTGCGCCCAGCGGCGCCTGCGGCCGTACCGGTTCGTGCGCCATCTGCGCCAGGCTGCCCATCGCCTTGTCGATCTGGGTTTGCAGCCGGGACAGTTGCTCCAATGTGTCGTTGCCCAACTGTTCCATATTCTGCTCGCTGTCCAGCTGGCGGCCATTGACCAGGCTGCGCACCAGGTTTTGCAAGGTATTGGCGGACTGGCCGAGCGTGTGCAAGTGGATGGCGAGATCGGTTTGCTGCCGGGTGGCGTTCTGCAGCAATTCCAGCATGTGTTTGAGCCGGCTTTCCGCCTGCGCCAGCACTGTCTTGTCGGTATGTTCGCCGGCTTGCCGCACCGAGCCGCCCACCTGGCGCAGAATGCCGTCGAAGCGCATGGTCAGCCGATTGGCGGCGTCGTCCATCTGTTCCTTGCCCAGCGCGATGTGGCCGGTCCACAGCGGCAGCAGCGCGCAGATGTGGTTGGCGAAGCCCTGCCAGTAATCATCCGCGCGCGGCGTGGCCTGCGTTGGCGCGGCGGCGGGCCAGAGCAGCGCCAGCGCCAGAACCGCGCAGCTTAGCGCCAGGCCAGCCCAGAGCAGCGGATGCCCCCAGAACAGCCAGCAGAGGACGCCGCCGTTGATGGCCAGGCCCAGCAGCAGGCGATGTCTTGGCGTCAGGGGCGGGAGAGCCATGTCGATTAACCGGGATAGAAAAAAGTCATACCTTTTTTGTAGTTGTTGGTTTTTTCTTATGCAAACGGACGGCGTGGCCAAAGCGTTTGCCGACGCAATGAAAAAAGCCTCCGTGATGGAGGCTTGGGGGGTGATTCAGAGGCGTTTCTCAGCCGGGGAACAGCAAGGGATTGACCCCGCTGCGGGCGAAGCCGTGTTGTTCCAGCTGTTGATCCAGCGCCAGCGTGGCGAGGTCGTCGGCCGCCGGTTCGGCATTCAGATCCTTGTCCAGCGCCAGGATCTTCAGATAGCTGCCGCAGTCGCCGCAGCTTTCGCCGCGCACCGCGGCCTGCTGGCTGTCGCCTTGCTCCAGCGACCAGTAGCCGATGTCGCGCGTGGCTTCGCAATTGCTGCACTTGGCGCGCACCAGATGCCATTCGCTCTCGCACAGGCTGCAATGCAGATAGCGCAGGCCGGACTCGTTGCCGAGGCGCACCACGCTGGCCACCGGCGGCATCGCGCACACCGGGCATAGGTGGCGGGCGTCGTCGGGTTCGGCCACCGCAGTCACCTGCAATTGCGCGGCCAGCTGGCTGAAGTAGACCGACAGCGCCGCCCACAGCAAGGGCGCCCGCGCCGAGCCTACGGCGGCGAAGTCGCCGTCCAGCAGCGCGCGCGCGGCGCTTTCCAGCGCGGCGTCGTCAGTCTGTTCCAGCTCGCGCGCCACCTGGCCGGCGGGGCCGGGCAGGGCGGCGAGGTCCGCGCACAGCGCGCGCAGCAGATCGCGCCACACCGGGTCGCGCGGCCAGGCGGCGGCGCCCAGCGGCGGCAGGCCGTGTTCGGCGCAATGATGGAAGTAATCGCCGCGCTGCGGCAGCGTCACCGGCTGTTCGCGCACCAGGCGGTGCTGAGCCGCGGCGATGCGGGCGGCGAAGGCCAGATAGGCCGCCATCGGGTGGCCGTCGGCCAGCGCCGTGAGGCGCTGGCTGCGCGCCAGATAGCGTTCGGCGGGCTGGGGCAGCAACAACGGCGGGATCTCTCCCGCCGCGGTTTGCAGCCGGCCAGCCTCGTCCAGGGGGACGATGCGTATGCTCATGGCTTGTTCTTGTCTCCGGTCATTTCACGATACCAGCGCGGATGATGCTTCTTGGCCCAGGCATGGGTGACCACGCCTTCCACCATCGCCCGTATCGTGCCGCGCACCCAGATGGCGGCGTAGACGTGGACGATGATGCCGGCGATCAGGATCAGCGCGCTCCAGGCGTGCAGCAGCAGCGCCACGCGGATCACCGGGATGGGGAAGTACAGCGCGAAGTACGGCCGCCACATGATGAAGCCGGTGCACACCAGCATCAGCATGCAGCCGGTCATCAACCAGAACATGCCTTTCTGGCCGCCGTTGTACTTGCCGATGTCGCCGACCTCGTGGCCGGACAGCACCGACTTCACCGCCATCATCCACTTTACGTCTTCCTTGTCCAGGAAGTTGTGATGCCAGTAGCGCAGGAACTGACGCGCGAAGCCGAGGAACATCAGCACCCCGACGAAGGGGTGGATGATGCGCGCCAGCTGCGGCGTGCCGAACACGCCGGTCAGCCAGAAGAAGGCCGGGTAGAAGAAGGCCAGGCCGGAAATCGCCAACAGCACGAAGCACACCGCCACGATCCAGTGGTTGACGCGTTCCGCCGCGCTGTAGCGCTTGATCAGCTTTTCCTTGCTCATGCCTGTTCCTCCTCTTCCTCTTCCGCCTTATTGGGGCCGACGCCGATGTAGTGGAAGAAGCCGAACAATACCGAAGCCGCCAGGCCGATGGTGGACAGCGGCTTGAGGATGCCCTTCCACAGGCTGACCACCGGGCTGATCTTGGGATCCTTGGCCAGGCCGGAATACAGCTCCGGCTTGTCGGCGTGGTGTAGCACGTACATCACGTGGGTGCCGCCCACGCCTTCCGGATCGTACAGCCCGGCGTTGGCGTAGCCGCGGGTCTTCAGCTCTTCCACCCGGTCGTGGGCGTAGGCCTGCATATCGGACTTGGTGCCGAAGCGAATGGCTCCGGTGGGACAGGTCTTCACGCAGGCCGGCTCCTGGCCCACCATCACCCGGTCGGAACACAAGGTGCATTTATACGCCTTGTTGTCCTTCTGGTTGATGCGCGGCACATTGAACGGACAGCCGGAGATGCAATAGCCGCAGCCTATGCAGTGCTCGGACTGGAAGTCCACGATGCCGTTGGCGTACTGGATGATGGCGCCCGGCGACGGACAGGCCTTCAGACAGCCCGGATCGGCGCAGTGCATGCAGCCGTCCTTGCGGATCAGCCACTCCAGCTTGCCGCTTTCCTCCACCTCGCTGTAGCGCATCACCGTCCAGCTGTGGGCGGTGAGGTCGGCCGGGTTGTCGTAGACGCCGACGTTGTGGCCCACTTCGTCGCGGATGTCGTTCCACTCCGAGCAGGCCACCTGACAGGCCTTGCAGCCGATGCAGGTGGACACGTCGATCAGCTTGGCCACCTCGGCCTTGTAATCGCGCACCACCGGCGGCTGGGTGGGACTGGCGGAGCGGCGCAGGATATCTTGCGATTGCAGTGATGACATGGTCGCTCCTTATACTTTCTCGACGTTGACCAGGAAGGACTTGAATTCCGGCGTCTGGGTGTTGGCGTCGCCTACAAACGGCGTCAGCGTGTTGGCGCTGAAGCCTTTCTGGGCCACCCCTTCATAACCCCAGTGAATCGGAATCCCTACCTGGTGCACCGTCTTGCCGTTGACCTGCAGCGCGCGGATGCGCTTGGTCACCACCGCCTTGGCCTTGATATAGCCGCGTTTGGACGACACTTTCACCGTGTCGCCGTGGGCGATGCCTTTCTCCTTGGCCAGCGCCTCGCCGATTTCCACGAACTGCTCCGGCTGGGCGATCGCGTTCAGGCGCGCGTGCTTGGTCCAGCCGTGGAAGTGCTCGGTCAGACGGTAAGTGGTGGCCGCGTACGGGAAGGCGTCGTGCTTGCCCATCTGTTCGCGGTCCGCCGGGAACACCCGCGCCGCCGGATTGGACACCACCTTGGGATGCAGCGGGTTGGTGCCCAGCGGCGTTTCGAACGGCTCGTAGTGCTCGGGGAACGGGCCTTCCGCCATCTTGTCGAGCGCGAACAGCCGCCCCAGGCCCTCGGCCTGCATGATGAACGGCGCCATGGCGCTGCCGGGAGGCTCGTCGGCCTTGAAGTCCGGCACGTCCACGCCCACCCATTTTTCGCCGTTCCACTTGATCAGCGTCCGCTTCTTGTCCCACGGCGTGCCGTCCGGCTTACAGGAAGCGCGGTTGTACAGCACGCGGCGGTTGGCCGGCCACGCCCAGGCCCAGCCCAGGGTATTGCCCAGCCCGGACGGATCGCTGTTGTCGCGGCGCGCCATCTGGTTGCCGGCCTGGGTCCAGCTGCCGGCGAAGATCCAACAGCCGGAAGCGGTGCTGCCGTCGGCCTGCAATAGCGCGAAGCCGGACAACTGCTCGCCTTTCTTGGCTAGGAACTGCCCCGGGTTCTTGGGGTCCGGGATGTCCGCCAGCGCCTTGCCGTTGAGCTCCTTGGCCAGTTCCTCCGGCTTGGGCTCGTGCGGATCGCCGTAAGCCCAGGACAGATTCATGATGGCCTCGGCGTTCTTGCCGCCGTCCTTGGCGTACTGAGCCTTCAGACGAGTGAAGATGCCGGCCAGGATTTCCGCGTCGGTGATCGCTTCGCCCGGCGCGTCCGCGCCTTTCCAGTGCCATTGCAGCCAGCGGCCGGAGTTGACCACCGCGCCGTCTTCTTCGGCGAAACAGGTGGTGGGCAGGCGGAACACCTCGGTCTGGATCTCCGCGCTCTTCACATCGTTCTGCTCGCCGTGATTCTTCCAGAAAGTGGAAGTGTCGGTGGCCAGCGGGTCCATGATCACCAGGTATTTCAGCTTGGAAAGCGAGGCCACCACCTTGTTCTTGTCCGGGAAGGCCAGGATGGGGTTGAAGCCTTGGCAGAAATAGCCGTTGATCTTGCCCTGATGCATCAGCTCGAAGTACTGCAGCACGTCGTAGCTCTTGTCCCACTTGGGCAGCCAGTCATAGCCCCACTGATTGTCGGCGGTGGCCTTGTCGCCCCACATCGCCTTCATCAGCGAAACGAAGAACTTGGGATAGTTCTGCCAGTAGTTCATCTGCCCGTCGGCCAGCGGCTTGCTGGTGTACTTGCCCAGATAGGACTCCAGCGTGGGCTCCTTCTCCGAGGGCATGTTCAGATAACCCGGCAAGCTGGTGGACAGCAGGCCGATATCGGTCAGACCCTGGATGTTGGAGTGGCCGCGCAGCGCGTTGACCCCGCCGCCGGCCATGCCCATATTGCCCAGCAGCAGCTGGATCATCGCCATGGTGCGGATGTTCTGCGAACCGATGGAGTGCTGAGTCCAGCCCAGTGCGTACAGGAAGGAGGTGGTCTTGTCGTGGGCGCCGGTTTCCGCCAGGTATTCGCAGACCTTGAGGAAGGCGTCCTTGGGCGTGCCGCAGACGGTTTCCACCATTTCCGGCGTGTAGCGGGCCACGTGCTCGCGCATCAGATTGATCACGCAGCGCGGGTCGGACAGGCTGTCGTCGCGCTTGGCCATGCCCTTGTCGTCCAGCTGGTAGGACCAGGTGGATTTGTCGTAGCTGTGCTTGTCGGCGTTGTAGCCGGAGAACAGGCCGTCGTCGAACTTGAAGTCCGGGTTCACCAACAGCGCGGCATTGGTGTAGGCCAGCGTGTATTCCTTGTTGTACTTGCCGGTTTGCAGCAGGTAGCGGATCACGCCGGACAGGAACGCAATGTCCGTGCCGGTGCGGATGGGGGCGTAATAATCCGCCACAGACGCCGTGCGGGTGAAGCGCGGGTCGATGACGATCAGTTTCGCCTTGTTGCGGGTCTTGGCCTCAATCGCCCAGCGGAAGCCCACCGGGTGCGCCTCTGCCGCATTGCCGCCCATGACGACGATGAGGTTGGCGTTCTTGATGTCGACCCAATGGTTTGTCATGGCACCGCGACCAAATGTTGGGGCAAGACTTGCCACCGTTGGTCCGTGTCATACACGCGCCTGGTTGTCGACCGCCAGCAGCCCCAGGCTGCGGGTGAATTTGTGCGTCAGCCAGCCCGCCTCGTTGCTGGACGCGGAAGCGGCCAGGAAACCGGTGGTCAGCCAGCGATTGACGGTGACGCCGTCGGCGTTCTTCTCGACGAAGTTGGCGTCGCGGTCGCGCTTCATATGGGCGGCGATGCGCTCGAAAGCCTCGTCCCAGCTGATGCGCTTGTATTCGTTGGAGCCCGCTTCGCGCACTTCCGGGTAGCGCAGGCGGTTGGGGCTGTGGATGAAGTCGATCAGGCCCGCGCCCTTGGGACAGAGCGCGCCGCGATTGACCGGGTGATCCGGATCGCCTTCAATGTGGAAAATATCGGCTTTGGCGTTCTTGGCGCCGTCGCCCAGGCTGTACATCAAGATGCCACAGCCCACCGAACAGTATGGACAGGTATTCCGGGTTTCCGTCGCGCGCAGCAATTTATAGCTGCGGGTGTCGGCCAGCGCGGTTTCGGGCATGAAGCCCAGCGTCGCGATGGTGGTGCCTGCCATGCCGCCGGCGCAGAGCTTGAAAAACTGCCGTCTGCTGACTTGCATGGGTTTGTCTCCTTGGTATGAACCTGGCGCCCCTGACCCACCAAGGGCGCATTGCTCACTCACAGCGGAAAATCTATTATCGCCGTAGGTATCAATTAGTACAAACTATTGCGGTGGATCACAGGTTAATTCTATGACAATAAATGACGCGCTGACGGGCGCGGCGCTGGGCTTGGACATCGTCGACTGCCGCGACGGCCTTGCCCGCTCCCGCCAGGACTGGGTGGCGGTGGAGACCCCGGTGGCGCTGGTGTACAACGGCTTGTCCCACGTGGTGATGATGGCCAGCCCGCGGGAACTGGAAGACTTCGCGCTGGGCTTCAGCCTGGCCGAGGGCATCATCGCCCATCCGGGCGAAATCTACGGCATCGACATCATCCCCGGCGAGCGCGGCGTGGAAGCGCGCATCGATCTGGCCTCGGCCCGCTTCATGGCCTTGAAGGAGCGCCGCCGCCAGCTGGCCGGGCGCACCGGCTGTGGCCTGTGCGGCGTGGAGCAACTGGCCGAAATCCACCGACCGCTGCCGCCCCTGCCGCGAACCCAAAGCTTCAGCCTGGACGCGCTGGCGCGCGCCTTGCCGGCGCTGCAACAGGCGCAAAGCTTGTCCCAGGCCACCGCCTGCGCCCATGCCGCCGCCTGGGTGGGGCAGGACGGCGCGCTGCTGCATGTCAGCGAGGACGTGGGCCGCCATGTGGCGCTGGACAAGCTGATCGGCGCGCGCGCGCGCCAGGGCTGGCGCGACGGCGCCGCCATCGTCACCAGCCGCGCCAGCTATGAAATGGCGCAGAAGGCCGCCGCCGCCGGCATCGAGATCCTGATCGCGCTGTCCGCGCCCACCTCGCTGGCGGTGGAAATGGCCGCGCGCTACGGCCTGACCCTGATTGGCTTCGCCGGTCACGGCCGCGCCAATCTGTACAGCTGCCCCGAGCGTTTGCGCATGTCATCCAACAGAAATAATCTGCCAGCAAACGGCATCTCAGCCATGGATTGATGCCGACAAGCGCCGCTGTGCCGGCAGCTTGAGCCGCGGCGCGCCGGACGCGGCCGGCAGTGGGTTTTGCGTTGCAGCATGCGCGGAGAATTCCGCCTTGCAATTCTGGCCAGGATAGGGTCAGAATCGAAGCTCGACATTTCAACCCTTTCGAATATAAGAAACAAGCATGGCACTCATCGTACAAAAGTACGGCGGCACTTCGGTTGGAACCACCGAACGGATCAAGAACGTTGCCCGCCGTGTCGCCAAGTGGAAGTCGCAGGGACATGATGTCGTGGTGGTGGTGTCCGCCATGAGCGGCGAAACCAACCGCCTCATCGCCCTGGCAAAGGAGATTCAGGACTATCCGGACCCGCGCGAGCTGGACGTGGTGGTATCCACCGGCGAGCAAGTCACCATCGGCCTGCTGGCGATGGCGCTGAAGGAAATCGGCGTGCCGGCCAAGAGCTACTGTGGCTGGCAGGTGAAGCTGGTCACCGACAACGCCCACACCAAGGCCCGCATCCAGGAAATAGACGACGCCGCGATGCGCTCCGACCTCAATGAAGGCCGCGTCGTCATCGTCGCCGGCTTCCAGGGCGTGGACGAGGACGGCGACATCACCACGCTGGGCCGTGGCGGCTCGGACACCTCCGCCGTGGCGCTGGCCGCCGCGCTGAAGGCGGACGAATGCCAGATCTACACCGACGTGGACGGCGTTTACACCACCGATCCGCGCGTGGTGCCGGAAGCGCGCCGCCTGAAGACCGTCACGTTCGAGGAAATGATCGAAATGGCGTCGCTGGGCTCCAAGGTGCTGCAGATCCGCTCGGTGGAATTCGCCGGCAAGTACAAGGTTCGTTTGCGCGTGCTCTCCAGCTTCGAAGACGAAGGCGAAGGCACCCTGATTACGTATGAGGAAGATGAAAGCATGGAAAAGGCCGTTGTCGCAGGCATCGCATTTGACCGTAACGAAGCGCGCATCAACGTCAAGGGCGTGCCGGACAAGCCTGGCATCGCCTACCAGATTCTGGGGCCGATCGCCGATGCCAATATCGAAGTGGACATGATCATCCAGAACGTGGGCGAAAACGGCGCGACCGATTTCTCCTTCACCGTGCCGCGCGGCGAATTCCAGCGCGCGCTGACCATCCTGCGCGAAGTGCAGACCCATATCGGCGCCGCCAAGATCGACGCCGACGACAAGGTGGCCAAGATCTCCATCGTGGGCGTGGGCATGCGTTCGCACTGCGGCATCGCCTCCACCATGTTCCGCACCCTGGCGGAAGAGGGCATCAATATCCAGATGATCTCCACCTCGGAAATCAAGGTATCGGTGCTGGTGGACGAGAAGTATCTGGAACTGGCGGTTCGCGTTTTGCATAAAGTTTTCGGACTGGACCAGCCGGCGTAAATAATTTCGGATACACGCTTGACAGAGGGCGCAGCGCTAATTAATATGGCGCTCTCTGAACGGAGAAATGGCCGAGTGGTCGAAGGCACTTCCCTGCTAAGGAAGCATACGGGCTTAAACCTGTATCGAGGGTTCGAATCCCTCTTTCTCCGCCAGTTCAGCGCACCCGTAGCTCAGTTGGATAGAGTATCTGGCTACGAACCAGAGGGTCGGGCGTTCGAATCGCTCCGGGTGCGCCACTTGCTGTCCCTATAGTTTAGCGGTTAGAACACCGCCCTTTCACGGCGGTAGCCGGGGTTCGATTCCCCGTGGGGACGCCAGATTTAGAAAAACCCATCGCGTAAGCGGTGGGTTTTTTGCATTGTGCTGTCGATTTGAGCGCAGGCGGCGGCAGACCGCCCGCGCGGATCGGCGCAGGCAGCCTGGTTCAGAACTTGTGGTTCACCTCCACCCACCACTGGCGGCCATAGGGCAGATAGCTGCCCACCGGGTAGTAGGGCCAGTTGCTGGTATCGTCGCGCTTGATGGTGTCCAGCACATTGTTGACGATGAGCCCCACCGAAGTCTGCTTGCTCCATTGATACTGAGTGCTGAAATTGGCCAGCACCGTGGGCGTCAGATTGCCATTGCCGCTGGCCTTGGGAATCTTGCCGTAGCGGGTCAGCAGCACGGTGGACGACCAGGGGCCGATGTCCCAGCTCAGGCTGGTGTCCAGCTTGTCCGGCCAATCGGTGTTTTCCGGGTCGTTCAACATATTCTTTTCCACATCGCCGGTAAACTGCTGGTAAGTGTGTTTCAGCACCTTGGTGTAATTAGCTTTCAGCAGGAAGCTGCCCCAACTGGCGGTTTTCCAGCGCAGCTTGCCGGCGATGTCGAAACCGCTGGTGCGCTCGCTGGCGGCGTTGATCGGGTTGACCACGATCTGCTTGATCGCGCCCGGATTGATCAAGGCATTGGCCGGATTGCGCTGCACTCGGCGCAGCGTGTCCTGGCACAGCTGGGACGACGCGTCCAGCACGCCGGCGCGGCACTGCGCCTCGTCGCGCAACAGCTTGTCGCCGCTCAGGTCGGTGACCAGATCATTGATGGCGATGTCCCAGTAATCCACCGAAATATCCGCGCTGCTGCTGGGCGACCACACAAAGCCGAAGCCGTAGGACTTGCCGTTTTCCGGCTTCAGTTCGGCGTTGCCGTTCTTCACGTAGTCCGCGCCCGGCGACATGCTTTTGTAGTCGCAGCTGGCCAAGGGCTGGCCGGCCTGGGCGCAACGCCAGTAATCGGTGCTGGACGAGTAATAGCCGCGGCTCTGGGTCAGGAACAGATAATTCATGTCCGGGGCGCGGAAGCTGGTGGCGTAACTGCCGCGCAGCAGCAAGCTGTTCAGCGGCCGGAACGCCAGGCCGGCGCCGTAAGTGAACTTGCCGGCGCTGCTGTCCGGCAACTGGTAGCGGTCGTAACGGCCGGACAGCGTCAGGTCCAGCCGCTTCAACACCGGGATGAACAACTCGCCGCCCAGCGCCTGGCGCGAGCGGGTGCCGCCGGCGTGCACGGCCGGCGAGGTGTTGTAGAACGCGCCCTGATTGATCAGCGGGTCCGGATCATTGCTGAAGCCCTGGCTGCCCCATTCCAGCGTGCCGGCCAGCTTCACCGCGCCGGCCGGCAGCTTGAACAACTCGCCGCTGCCGCTCAGGCTCAGCGCCTGCAGCCAGGACTTGTTCTGGCTCACCGAGCGCCCGGCGATGCTGTCGAACTCCGCCTGCGTCAGCCGGCGGTTGAACGGCCCGGCCGACGGCGCGTAAATCGGCACCCCCTTGGCGTCCACGCCCTGCTGCTGGCCCAGGAAGAAACTGTCCGCATTGGCCAGCAGCCGCGGCGCGATGTTCTGGCTGGTATAGATGGACGCGTTGTAAGCGGCTTCGTAACTCCAGCTGCTGTCCGGCACCGTGCCGCGCAGGCCGAAAGTCAGGTTGGCCGCCACATCGTCCCATTTGCGGTTGTAGCGGCTGGCGCCGCCCATCTCCTCCGGCGATAGCAAGCGGCTCCAGACCTCATAGCGGCCGCTGTTCTGGTTCAGGAAATAGCCGCCGTTGCCGGCGGCCGAGGTCCAGCTGGGGCCGCGGGTGTTGTTCTCGCTGTGGTTGAAGGCCAGCAGCGCGTCGCTGAACAACTCCAGGTGATCGTTGAGCGCGTAATTCAGGCTCAGATAACCGTTCTGGCTCTGGTTGGCGGTCTGCACCGTCCAGTAGGAGGCCTTGGCCAGCGGGCTGGCGCAGACATTGCTCTTGCTGCTGCGGTAAGCGCGCACGCTGCCTGCGTACAAGCCGCCCAGCTCGCCGCAAGCCGCGCCGGGATCGATGAACTTGCCGGTCTTCACATCCTTCTGCGACCACACCGTGGTGGGCGCGGCGCCGTTGACGGTGTTGTCCGCCATGAAGCCGCGCTGGCGCGACCAGATCGGGTTGCGCTGGCTCAACTCCAGCGCATAGACCAGGTTCAGCTTGTCCCAGCTCTTGCCGCCGCTCAGTTGCAGGCGCAGGTTTTCGCCGCCGTGATGCTCGCTGCCGCCGGCCTTGACGTTGACCGTGGTGCCGTCGGCCTTCTTCTTCAGGATCACATTGACCACGCCGGCGATGGCGTCCGAGCCGTAAATCGCCGACGCGCCGCCGTTGAGCACCTCGATGCGCTCAATCATCGCCGCCGGGATATTGGCCAGATTGACGAAGTTGACCGAACCCTCGTAAGCCACCGGGTAATCGGCGATGCGGCGGCCGTTGAGCAAGGTCAGCGTATGGTTGGGCCCCAGCCCACGCAGGCTGATGGCGTTGGCGGCCGGAGTGAAGGTATTGCCGAAATCCGCGCCTTGGGTGAAGCCGGTGTTCTGCGCCAGATTGTTCAGCGCGTCGTAGACATTGGTGTAACCCTGTTTTTCGATATCGGCGCCGCTCAGCACCGTGACCCCGGTGGGGCCTTCCTTGCCGGCGCGCGCAATGCGCGACCCAGTGATGGTGACGCTGTCCAGCGTGTTGCCTTCGGCGGCCAGCGCCGGCAAGGCTTGCCCAGCCAAGGCCAGCGCCAGCGCGGAGAGAGTGAAATGGGGATATGCCATCGTGGAATGCCGGCTGCGCCGGCCCTTTATTGATTTTGGAAAACAAAATCTAGCACGATTGCATATATGTTAAAAATCTGGAAAATTAGATTGATATTCAAATTGAGAATAATGTGATTGGAAGCATTGCGGGAGCTTGGCGTGGGTGGGGATTGGGCGCGGGGTTTGCCGTTGTGGCAGG